>NZ_VANP01000015.1:0-194897 GCF_005864065.1 Microbispora triticiradicis
GACCGGCCATTCCGTGTCAAATCCGCCCTATTCAGAACCGACTTGACCCGAAACCCGCCAACCGACAGGAATTCGACCGCCCCGTTTCCGGGGCAACCCCTCTAACTTACCCGAACCCTCACCCCGACGCAAAACCACCGGTTCGAAGACCCAGAAGCCACAGGAGACGCCGGCCAACCGGCCGCGCACACACAACACAACCACCCAGGTGATCGAAGAGGAGTGCGCCGGACCGCGCCGACACCAGAAGATTACCAGGCTCCGGCAGCACCATGACCCAGCCCGAGAGGAACGCTCCCGGGGCCGGACCTATTCCCGCAGGTCGAGGGGTGGGTCGACGGGCACGAGATCCGGCGCGTAGCGGATCTCTCGAAACGCGAGGGCGCGCGCGGACAACCAGATCCGGTCCTCAGGCATCTACTTAGCGCTGCGGCGATCACGCCGGTGTGGCGCGGAGGATCGGGGAGGTGCGACGTGCGGGACAACGCTCCGGACGCACTCGTCGCTCCTCGTCCGGTGACGGTCCCGCGGGGACGTCGCCTACCCGGTCAACCAAACGTCAAGCCGCCCGCAATCGCCCCGCGGTACGTACAAGACGCGGAAGTCTCCGTTCGGCGCCAACCCGGCCGCCCGGACTTCCGCCGCTGGAGGTGGCCATCATCATGCGGTCGGAGTTCGACGACATCCGTGCCCACATCGCGGCCGAGCCGGCCCGCGCGGGCGACCTGCTCGAGCTCGCGCACGCCCTGCTCGACGATCTGGAGCAGCTCCGCACGCGCGAGGCGATCCTGCGTTCGCACTATCTCGGGCTGCTCACCGCCGCTCGCGCCACCGTCGCCGCCGACGTCGTCGGAGACCAGGCGCCGCTGACCTTCCTGGAGCACGAGCTGGCCAGGCACGGGCAGCTTCCCGACGGGGAGCAGGCGCCGCGGATCCTGGCGGACGCCGCGGGCGCGCAGGCCATGCTCACCCACCTCGACGAGCCGGCTCCCCCGCGGTCCCGCGCGCCCCGGGGCCCCCACTGCGGCGGCGTCAGCCGCCGGCTCCGGAGCTGAGTCACCCGCCGTTCATCCCTGCGCCGCCGCTCACCCTCCTGGGATGAGGTCGTGCACGAAGACGACGTTGGAGTAGGCCGGGTTGTCGGTGTAGCCCTGGACGTTGCCCAGGTAGGCCCGCTGATAGGTGGACACCCACGGCACGGCGACCACCGCCTCCTGCTCGACGAGCCTCTTCTGGAGGTCGGCGTACGCCTTCTCCGCCGCCACGCGGTCGCTCGTCACGAGTGACGGGAGGTTGTCGATCCGCTCGTCGAGGTTCTTGTCCTTCAGGTAGGTGAGGTTGAAGGACACCGGCTCGGCGCTGTGGAAGACGTTCAGGAACCACGAATAGGCGTCGGCGTAGTCGGGATACCAGTACATGACGAAGATGTCCTGGCGTTTGGCGGGATCGGTGGCCTTGCCCCGGCTCCACTGGTCGTTCCACTGCATCGCCTTGGCCTGGACCTGGACGTTCAGCGGCTTGAGCGCCTGGGTGAGCAGGCGTACGAGCAGGGCCTCGTCGTCGTCGCCCTCGGCGTAGGTCAGAGTGAGGCGCAGCGGCGCGCTGCCGGGGCCGTACCCCGCCTGGGCGAGCAGCTCGGCGGCGCCGGCCAGATCCTGCCGGGCCCGCCGCCCGGGCACGTGGCCGAGCAGGCCCTCGGGCACCAGGCCGGAGGCGGGGGCGGCCGCTCCCCTCATCCGGGCGATCAGGCCGTCGTAGTCGATGGCCTTCTGCACCGCCTTGCGCAGCCGTACGTCGGCCAGCGGGCCGGAGGCGGTGTTGAACAGCACGAGCATGTTCTGGAACGACGGCACCTGGATCGTCCGCACGCCCGCGGTCGCCTTGGCCCGCAGGAACAGCTCGGTGTTCAGCCGCTGCACATAGCTCGCCTCGCCCCGCAGCAGCATCCGGTACGCCCTGGCGGGGTCGGGGGTGACGCGGAACTCGACGTTCCGGTAGTGCGGGCCGTCCCAGCCGCCCCAGTAGCCGTCGAAGGCCCGCAGGACCAGCTCCCTCTCCCTGCCCTTCTTCCAGCTCGCCACGGTGTACGGCCCCGAGCCCGCGTCGCGGCCGGCCTGGAACCACTTCCCGAGGTCGCCCGAGCCGGCCGCGTGGGTGTCGTAGACGAACGCGGCGTAGCCGGAGGAGGCGATGATGTCGAGCGGGGCGGCGTACTTGAGCCGGAACTCCACAGTGAGCGGGTCCCGCACGACGATCTGCTGGACGGAGTCCCAGATGTAGGCCGCTCCGGCGCCCAGCCGCTTGGTGCGCTCGACGGACGCCTTGACCGCCGCCGCGTCCACCGGCCGACCGGTGTGGAAGACCACGCCGTCACGCAACGTGAAGGTCCAGGTCTTGCCGTCGGCCGACGACGTCCAGGCCACGGCCAGGCGCGGGCCGGCCCGCCTCGTCCGGGGGTTGTACATCGTCAGCGAGTCGTAGATGTTCTCCATCGCGACGATCTCGTTGGAGTAGGAGCTGGCGGGGTCCCAGTCGGTGACGATGTCGAGATGGTGCAGGTAGACGAAGGTCGAGTCCTTCGCCGAGGGCAGCCCCGCGGCTGAGATCGCGGCGGGCTCACCCCCGCCGCACCCCGTGAGGGCCAGCACCGCCATCACTCCCAGGACGAGGAAACGGCGCATGCGGGCGGGTCCTTTCCGGTGTCTATCATGATCGAACCTACTGCAAGATCACGATTGGACGTGATATTTCCGGCAATTGATCACGAGGGCGGCGTGCTGGCGATCTCACTGCTAACCTCTATCTCTGTCGCAAAAGTGTTTAATGTGAGGCTTGTACCTCACGTGGCGAGGTGCCATGAGTGCGCGCGGGCGTGACCGGCCGATCAGGTCCCGGATCATCGGCCTGCTGCTCGTCCCCCTGTTCTCTCTGGTCACGCTGTGGGCGGTCACCGCCGGTGTGACCATCGAGGAGAGCCTGAGCCTGCGCACGTACAACACGCTGTGGTCCACGCTGCGGCAGCCCGCCGACTCCCTGATCGTCGAACTGCAGGCGGAGCGGCTGGCGACGGCCCGCTCCCTCGGTTCGCGCAGCGAGAGCGACCGCACCGCGCTGGGCCTCCAGCGCCAGCGCACCAACGCCGCCAGGGAGCGGGTGCGCACCCTGGCGCTCTCCCGGGAGTCCCGCTCGGCCACCACCACCGCCATGCGCGCGCAGGTGGACGAGATGCTGCAGGGGCTGGCCCGGGTGGACGAGATCCGCGCAGAGGTGGACGAGGGGCTGTCGGAGCGGCTGCACGCCATCGAGACCTACAACCTCGTCAGCGACGCGATCTACCGGATGCACTACAGCCTCGCCCTGATCAACGACATCCCGATCTACCAGCAGTCGCGGGTCGTGATCTCGCTGGGGTACGCCAAGGAGCTGCTGACCCGGGAGCAGGCGCTGGCCGCGGCCGCGTCGGGCGGGCTCACCGACGAGGAGCGCAAGCTGTTCACCCAGCTCGTGGGCAACCGGCGGTTCCTCATCGACCAGGCGCTGCCCGAGCTGGACACCAGCCTGCGGCAGCTCCACGTGAACCTGATCACCACGCCCCTCTACCAGCGGTTGCGGCTCCAGGAGGAGCAGATCATCAGCGCGCCGCGGATCTCGCCGCGTACGCAGCGGGTCTGGCAGTCGACCTCCGACGACCTCGCCGAGTCGTTCCAGAAGGCGCAGACCGAGGCGGCGTCGCTGCTCGCCCGGCGCGCCGCGCCGATCGCCGACTCGATCCTGCGGCGGGCCGTGCTGGCCGGCGGCTTCGGCCTCCTCGCGGTCGTCGCCTCGATCCTCATCTCGATGCGCGTCGGCGGCCGCCTCGCCCGCGAGCTGGCCGGGCTGCGGCAGGCCGCGCTCGACCTCGCCAACCAGCGGCTGCCCCAGGTGCTGGCCAAGCTCAGGAGCGGCGACGACGTCGACGTGGCGTCGGAGGCGCCGCCGATCCGGACCATGGGCGGGACCGCCGAGATCCAGGACGTGGGGCGGGCCTTCTCGACCGTGCAGGAGGCCGCGGTGGAGGCGGCCATCGGCCAGGCGCGCCTGCAGCGCGGGGTCAGCCAGGTCTTCCTCAACCTCGCCCGGCGCAGCCAGACGCTGCTGCACCGGCAGCGGACCCAGCTCCACGGCATGCAGCGGCACGCGACCGAACCGGACATGCTGGAGGAACTCTTCCGGCTCGACCACCTGACGACCCGCATGCGCCGCCACGCGGAGGGCCTGATCATCCTGTCCGGCTCGGCCCCGGGCCGCGCCTGGCGCAAGCCCGTCCCGATGTACGACGTCGTGCGCGGCGCCGCGGCCGAGGTGGAGGACTACGCCCGGGTGAACGTGCTGCCGATGGAGGAGCACGGGCTCGACGGGTCCGCGGTGGCCGACGTCATCCACCTGATCGCCGAGCTGATCGAGAACGCCACGGTCTACTCCCCGCCGCACACGCCGGTCGCGGTACGCGGCGAGATCGTGGGCACCGGCTTCGCCGTGGAGATCGAGGACCGCGGGCTCGGGCTGACCAAGGAACGCCTCGCGGAGCTGAACGGGCGCCTGGCGAACGCCCCGGAGTTCGACATCGCGGACACCGACCGCATGGGGCTGTTCGTCGTCGCGCGCCTGGCCGCCCGGCGGGACATCCGCGTGACCCTTCGGCCCTCGCCATACGGAGGAACGACCGCCATCGTGCTGATCCCATCCGCGCTCATGGTCTATCCGAAGGACGACGACCTCACCCGCCTGCAGACGGAGGAGGTCACCCCGGAGGACATCATTCTCGCCTCGTTCAACCGGGGGCCCAAGAACGACAAGCACGCCGGCCAGGAGGACCCGAGGTGAGCGACCGCATGCAGGACCAGTGGCTGGACGAGGACGCGGGACCCGTCGTCCCGGCCTACGCCCTGACTCGCGGGCGCGTCCGGCCGTCCAACAAGGACATCGACATCGTCGCGATCGTGACCGCGATCGGCGGGCCGACGCCGGTCAGCCTCGGTCCCGAGCAGTGGATGATCCTCAGCCTGTGCGCGCGTGCGGCGTCGCTGGCGGACATCGCCGTGGCCATCGACCTGCCGCTCGGCGTCGTACGGGTGCTCGTGGGCGACCTCCACGAGCAGGGGCTCGTGGAGGTGCGCCCGCCCGCCAACGTCGCGCGCTTCCCGACCGAGAAGCTCCTCACCGAGGTGATCGGCGGACTGCAGGCCCTGTGATCCCCGGTTCTCCGACCGCGTGGGGGTAGTGGCGCCGGGCGTGCCCGGGGGTGATGTACCCCTCCCGCAGGTCCGCGCGCACGGCCTCCGGGTCGCGCTCCTCCGGCGGGCCGTACCCGCCGCCCGAGCCGGTGCGCAGGTGCACGACCGCGCCCCTGGGCAGGAAGATCCGCGTCTTCAGCGAGAACTCCTCGGCCCGCCCGTCGGGATACTCCACGGTCAGCCGGTTCGGCCGGCCCGGCAGGCCGCCCTCCAGGCCCCAGGGCGCGAGCGCGGTCCTGGCCAGGCCCGAGGTGAGGTACTGGTCCTCCAGCACCCGGAAGGACAGGTCGAGCCCGAGCCCGCCGCGGTGGCGGCCCGGGCCGCCGGAGTCCTCGGCCAGCGCGAGCCGTTCGATCCGCCAGGGGTTGCGCGCCTCCCAGACCTCGGCCGGGGTGAAGCGGGTGGCCGACTCGGAGATGTACATCAGCGCGCTCGCGCCGTCGGCCGACCGTGAGGCGCCCTGGCCCACCGGGTGCGGCGCGCCGTCCGCCCAGGGCTCGCCGGTGGCCTCGCGGTTGCCCCACCACACCAGGGCGTTGATGTCCCCGCCGCTCGCGGCGGGCACCGATCCCGGCACGGCCCCGGCGAGCGCCCTGATGATCAGCTCGATGGCGTGGTCGGACGGAATGCCGTACATGAAGCAGGGCGCGGGCCGCAGGGGGTGGAACAGCGAGCCGGGCCGGGTGAGCAGCTCCAGCGGGCGGAAGTGACCCTCGTTGGGCTGCTCGCCCGCCCCCGCGAGGAAGGACACCGCGATCCGCACCGCCGCCACCGTCGAGGGCAGCGGGCAGTTGACCGGCCCGCCCACCTGGTCGGGGCAGCCGGTCAGGTCGACCGTCACCGACGAGCCGTCCACGACGACCTCGACGCCGAACGGGATCGGCCTGCCGGTGACGCCGTCGGAGTCGATGACGCTGGACGCCTGGTAGACGCCGTCCGGGAGGCGCTCGAACCAGCCGCGCACCAGCGCCTCGCCGTGCGCGTACATCCGGGCCACGCACCGGCGGAAGGTGCCGAGGCCGTGCCGCCGCACGAGCGCGCCGAGGGCCTCGGCCCCGGTCCGCGCCCCGGCGACCATCGCGTTGATGTCCCCGATGACCATCTCGGGCATCCGGCTGTTGGCGAGGATCATCCGGTAGACGTCGCTGACGAGGCGCCCCGCGTCGTACAGCTTGACCCCGGGGAAGATCGTGCCCTCCTGGTGGACGTCGATCGTGTCGGTGCAGTAGGGGTCCTTGCCGCCGATGTCGAGCCAGTGGGCCTTGATCACGGAGTAGCCGGCCAGCACGTCCTCATGGAAGATCGGCACCACCATCGCCGCGTCCTGGGGATGCGAGCCCGTGCCGTACGGGTCGTTGTAGAGGATGACGTCGCCGGGGCTGAGGGCGGCGGGCCCGCCGACGCCCTCGACGGCCTCCCGGACGCAGAAGCCGAGCGTGCCCATGAACGCGGGCAGCGTCGGGGCCTGCGCCAGCATGCACATGTCCGCGTCGTAGAAGGCGACCGCGAAGTCCAGCGCCTCGTAGATGATCGGCGAGAACGCGGTGCGGATCAGCGACTGCTTCATCTGGTCGGCCGCCGCGTTGAGGCCCTGCCGGATGATCTCCGTGGTGACCGGGTCGGCGCCGTCGCCCAGCCCGGGGTGGACCTCCGCGTAGCGGGTGCGGACGACTGTCATCGCCGGTCCTTCCTTGTGATGACGAGGCTGCCGCTCTCGTGCGTCTCCACGGCGAAGCCGGCGTCCACGTAGGTGGTCGCGGTCGGCTCCACCACCAGCAGGGGGCCCTCGGTCACGCCGCGCAGGTCCTCCCGGCGGACGACCGGAGCCTCCGCGAAGGACTCCCGGCGGAACGACCACAGCCGTGTCGTCCCCCGCCCGGCCCCGCCCTCGCCCGACGGCGGGGCCGGCACCAGAGGGCGGGCGTCGCTGAGCACGACCCGGCTGGTCGCCCGTACGGTGACGACCTCCAGCGGGTCGGGCAGCGTGTGGCCGAAGGCCCGGTGGTAGGCCTCGGAGAACCGGGCGGACACGGCCGCCACGTCGTCTTCCGCCGGCCGCACCGGGATCGTCAGCGTGTGCTCCTGTCCCCGGTGGCGCAGGTCGAGGTCGACCTCTCGGACGGCCTCCGGCTGCGCGAGCCGTTCGAAGAGCGTCTCCGCCAGCCGTTCGATCACCGGCAGCGCCGCGTCGTCCAGGGGACGCACCAGTGTGCGGGCGGCCGAGCGGACGACGTCGGCCTGCACCAGGCCGACGGCGGAGAAGTTGCCCGCGTTGGGCGGCACGACGACGACGTCCACGTCGAGTTCGTCGGCGAGCAGGCAGCCGAACACCGGCCCGGCGCCGCCGAAGGCGACGACGGCCGCGCCGCGCGGGTCCACGCCCCGCTCCACGGTCACGCCGCGCACGGCCTGCGCCATGTGCGCGGCGGCGATCCTGATCACGCCCACCGCGACGGCGTCCACGCCGTCGATGCCGGTCGGGCCCGCCAGCGGCGCGAGCGCGCGGGCGGCCGCGTCCTCGGACAGCTCGATGCCGCCCGAGATGTGCCCGCGCGGGATCATGCCGAGGTGCAGGGCCGCGTCGGTGACCGTCGGCTCGGTCCCGCCGCGCCCATAACAGGCGGGCCCGGGGTCGGCGCCCGCGCTGCGCGGGCCGACCCGCAGCAGGCCGCCCGCGTCGGCGTACGCCACGGACCCGCCGCCCGCGCCCACCGACCGCACGTCCACCCAGGGGCTCTGCAGCGGCAGGCCGACGACCTCCCCCTGATAGAGCAGCGGCAGCCGCCCGTCCTCGACGAGCGCGGTGTCGAAGCTGGTGCCGCCCACGTCGGCGGCCACGGCCGTGCCGATGCCGAGGGAGGGCCCGAGGGAGGCGGCGAGGCGGGCGGTCGCGGCGGCCCCGGCCACCGGGCCGGACAGGATCGTCTCGAACGGCCGGGCCGCGGCCTCGGCCAGCGTCAGCGCCCCGCCGCCGGAGCGGGTGACGAGCAGGTCGCCGGCGAAGCCCCTGGTCCGCAGCTCACGGTCGAGGTCGTGCAGGTAGGGGCCCATCCGGTGCCGGACGAACGCGTCCACGACCGTGGTGCAGGTGCGCTCGTACTCCCGGTACTCCCCCGAGACCTCGTGCGACAGCGAGACCGGCCCCGCGAACCCGGCCCGCGCGAGCAACTCGGCGGCCCTCGTCTCGTGCGCGGCGTTCGCGTAGGAGTTCACCAGCACGATCGCGACGGCGTCCACGCCCTCGGCGGCGAACACCTCCGCGGCCCGGAGCACGTCCTCCGGCTCCAGATCCCGTACGACCGAGCCGTCGGCGGCCACCCGTTCGGTCACCTCCAGGCGCAGCCGGCGGGGCACGAGCGGCGGCGGCGGGGTCCAGAACAGGTCGTAGGGGTCGTCGCGGTCGCCGCGGCGGATCTCCAGCACGTCGCGGAACCCGGCCGTGGTGATCAGGCCGACGGTCGCGCCGCGCCGTTCGAGCAGCGCGTTCAGGCCGACGGTGGTGCCGTGGACGAAGTGGCGGCAGCGGGCGAGCAGGTCCGGCGGCACCGCCGCGTCGACCGCGGCGAGCACCCCGCGCTCCGGCGCCGCCGGCGTCGTGGGCCGCTTGGCGACCCTGATCTCGCCGGTCGCGGCGTCGTGCAGGACGAGGTCGGTGAAGGTGCCGCCGACGTCCACTCCGATCACGGTGGTCATGCCCGGCACGGTAGATCGAGGCGCACGCCGCGTCGATGTGCCCTCACGACGACGTGATCGACGTTGTTGTCCCCGGGAGACAGTCGTGGTCGAGCACCACGTGGCAGGCGAGCTGGAGCGCGAACCGGGTCTGCGGATCGGACAGGTCGGCGTCGAGGGTCTCGGCGATGCGCCTGATCCGGTGGGCCACCGCGTTGGGGTGCAGGCTGAGCAGCTCCGCCGCCCTGGTCCGGGAGCCCCAGCAGTCCAGGTACGCCTTGAGCGTGGGCACCGCGTGTGCGCTGAGGGCGCCGAGACGCTCCAGCGGGGCGAGCAGGTCGCGGGCGGCCATCAGGGCGCTCTCGCTGCCGCCCAGCTCCGCGAGGAGCGCGTGCACCCCCAGCCGGTCGAACGCCACGGCCTGCCCCGCCTCCGCGCGGGCGGCGGCGGCGCGGGCCTGCGACGCCGTACGGCGCAGCCCGTCGGGCCCCGACTGGCAGGTCCCCACTCCCGTGCCCAGGTCCGGCGATCCTCCGGCGGGCGCGCGGGCGGTCGTCCGCTCGTCGGTGGTGAGGACCACGAGCACGCCGTCCTGCCAGCGGGTGACCAGCGGCGGCGCGGCCAGGTCGGCGGCCTCGCCGAGGCCCAGCAGGCCGGGCAGGGTCGCGCCGGCCGTCCTGCGCACTTCGCGGAGCACGGCATCGGTCACTCCGGCGGCGGGGTCGCGCAGGAACACCGCCACGTGCCAGCCCTCGACGGGCACGCCGGCGTGCCGGGCGCGGCGGGCGGCGGCTCCGCCGTCCCTGGCGCCGAGCAGGGCCAGCAGCGCGCGCTCGCGGGCCGCCTCCGTCTCGCGGGCGGCGGCCCGCACCCGGCCGAGCGTGGTGGCGACGACCTGGGCGACGATCGCCGCCGCGGGGTCCTCGCCGTCCCAGCACACGTAGCCGTCCGGCCGTCCGCCGATCCGGATCACCGTGGCGTTCGCCCCCGGCGCGGCCAGGCCGGACGCCCGGTAGGCGACCCCGACCGAGGCGGAGGCCGCGCGCAGGATGTCGTCCTCGCCCGCGCCCTCCATCGCGCCGAGCCCGTCGATCGCCTCCCGCGTACGGCGCAGCAGCAGCCCGGGGTCGGCGCGCACGGCGGCGCTGAGGCCGAGCACGGTGTCCGAGAGGGAGTGGTCGGAGGCCCCGGCGAGCAGGGCGACCCTCTCCCGCCGGGCCACCTCCACCATCTCCGGGGAGGTGCCCGAGGGGCCGGGCAGCACGATCCCGGCCAGCCCGCGGCCTCCGGCCAGGCGCAGCGCGCCGGCCACGTCGCACGACCGCATGGCGTGGCGGGACAGGATCGCAAGCGCCCCGGGGGCCGCCGCGGCGAGTTCGCGCATCTCGTCGACGAGGACGACGCTGTCGACCTCCCGGGCGTCCCAGGGCCCGGCGACGAGCGTCAGCCTCCGGCCCGCGGGGGTCCTCAGCAGGTCACTGACGCGGCGCATCGGGTGCCTCTCCTCCGTCGCGGGGGACGCGCGCGACCGAGGAGGCCGGGGTGGTCAGCACCTCCTCCGCGCGGTGACACGCCACCTTACGTCCTGCCAGCTCGCGAAGCTCCGGCGCCTCGTCCCGGCAGCGGTCCGCCGCCCAGGGGCAGCGCAGCCGGAACGGGCAGCCGGTGGGGGCCGGCGCCGCCTCCGTGCGCCCGGCCGTACGCGGCGGCTCGCCGCCGAGGCGCGGCACCGCGTCGCGCAGCGCCCGGGTGTACGGGTGGGCCGGCCGGGTGAGGAGGTCCGCGGTCGGGCCCGACTCGACCACCCGCCCGGCGAAGAGCACCGACGACGTGCGGCACAGCCGCCCCACGACGCCGAGGTTGTGGGTGATGAGCAGATAACCCAGCCCGCGGTCCGCGGCGAGGCCCTCCAGCAGTTCGAGGATCCGGGCCTGCACGGTGACGTCGAGCGCGCTCGTCGGCTCGTCGAGCACCAGCAGCCGGGGCTCCACGGCGAGGGCGCGGGCGATGGCAACCCGCTGCCGCTGGCCACCGGACATCTCGTGCGGCCTGCGGCCGGCCAGCGCGGGATCGAGCCCCACGCCGGCGAGGAGCGCGGCCACGCGGTCCCGCCGCTCGTCCCTGGGCACGCGGTGATGGGTGGTCAGCGCCTCGGCGATCGACGCCCCCGCGGTCATGCGGGGGTCGAGCGCCTCGCTGCCGTCCTGGAAGACCGGCTGCACGGCCCGGCGGAACTCCGCCCGGCCCGCGCGGCCGAGCCCGGCCAGGTCGCGGGAGCCGTACCGGACGACGCCGGAGCGCGGACGCAGGAGGCCGAGCAGGGCGCGGGCGAGCGTGGTCTTGCCCGAGCCGCTCTCCCCGATCAGGCCCACCCCGCCCTCGTCCACGGTGAGGCTCACGTCGTGGACCACCGCCGTCGTGCCGTACGCGAGGGTGACCCCCTCGGCGGCGAGCAACGTCACGACCCCTCCTCAGGCTCGGGCAGCCGGGGGACGGCGGCGATCAGTTCGCGGGTGTAGGGGTCGCGCGGCCGGGCGAACACGTCGGCGGCGGGCCCGCTCTCCACCACCGCGCCGTCGCGCATCACCACGACCCGGTCGGCGATCGTGGAGACCAGCGCGAGGTCGTGGGAGACCAGCAGCACGGCGAGGCCGCGCTCGTCGCGCAGCCGCCGCAGCACCGCGACCACCTCCGCCTGCACGGTGACGTCCAGCGCGCTGGTCGGCTCGTCGGCCAGCAGGACCTGCGCGCCGAGCGCGAGGGCCAGCGCGATGACGAAGCGCTGCGCCTGGCCGCCGGACACCTGGTGGGGATGGCGGCGCAGGATCTCGGGGTCGAGCAGCACCGCGCGGACGGCCTCCTCGGCCCGTTCCCGCGCCCGCGCGCCCTTCACCCCGTGCCGGGCGAGCGCGCGGCGCATCAGCGTGCCGAGGCGCATGGTGGGGTTGAGCGCGGCCTGCGGGCTCTGCACGACCAGGGCGGCCCGCGAACCGCGGATCTCCCGCAGCCGCGCCGGGCTCGCCGTGAGCACGTCGACCTCCCCGACGCGGATCCTCCCCGCGACGTCGGCGCCGTGGACGAGACCGAGCGTGCTGAGCAGGGTCGTCGTCTTGCCCGACCCGCTCTCGCCGACGATCGCCACGCACTCCCCGGCGGCGACGTCGAGCTCGGGGACCGACGCGATGACCCGGTCGCCGATCCGGACGACGAGATCCCTGACGCTGATCAGGTTCATCGGGCCAGCCTCGCCCTCAGCCCCTCGCCGAGCACGTTGAACGCGAACGCGGTGACCAGGATGGCGAGGCCGGGGAAGGTCACCACCCACCAGTCGGTGGTGAAGAGCGACTGGCCCTGCTGGACCATCAGGCCCCACTCGGGGGTCGGCTCGTGGGCCCCGAGGCCCAGATACGACAGCGCGGCGGCGGTGAGGATGACCCCGCCGCCGTCCAGCGACAGTTGCACCAGCACGGGCGTGAGCGAGTTGGGCAGCACGTGCCGCAGCACGATGAGCGGCGCGGGCACGCCGAGGCAGCGGGCGGAGTCGACGAACCCCCGGGTGGACACCGACGCGGCGACCGACGCCGTGAGCCGGGCGTACCAGGGCCACCAGGTGATCGCGATCGCCACGATCACGGTGGTCACGCTCGGCTGGAGCACCACGGCGAGCGCCAGCGACAGCAGCAGGGCGGGGAAGGCGAGGAAGACGTCGGTCACCCGCATGATCACGTCGCGGGCCCAGCCGCCGGCGTACCCCGCGACCACTCCGAGGAGGACCCCGGCCACGCCGCTGACGGCAAGTACCGCGACGGCGATGAACAGCGAGGTGCGGGCGCCGAACAGGACCCGGCTGAACACGTCGCGGCCGACCTGGTCGGTGCCGAACCAGTGGTCGCCGCCCGGCGGCAGCAGGGACTCCAGGGGATGCGTGGCCGAGCCGCCGTCGTCCGGGTAGGGGGCGATCCACGGCGCGAGCAGCGCCGCGAGCACGACGATCCCGAGCAGCACGCCGCCCGCCACCGCCAGCCGGTCCACCCCGGCCAGGCGCCGCAGCGGCGTACGGCGGTAGACGGGCAGGGCGGGGGTGGTCATCGCGCCCTCACCCTCGGGTCCACCACGCCCTGGAGGAGGTCCACGGCGAGGTTGGCGACGACGTACAGCACGGCGACCAGCAGCGTCACCCCGGCGATGGCCGGCGTGTCGAGCGAGCGGATCGAGTCGGCGGCGTACCGCCCGAGGCCCGGCCAGTTGAAGACGGCCTCCACGAGGAAGCCGTTCACGATCGAGTACGCGAAGACGAGCGCGATCAGCGCCAGCACCGGGTTCAGCGCCGGGCGCAGGGAGAAGCGGGTGAGCACGGCGGTCTCCCCGAAGCCGAGCGCGCGTTCCAGCCGGGCGTGCTCGCGCGACGACTCCTCGATGAGCGCGGCCCTGGTCATCTGGGCGACCACCCCCGCCGGGTACGCCGCGATCACGAGGGCGGGCAGCACCAGATGCGACAGCGTGCTCGTCAGGATCGGCCAGTTGCCGGTGATCAGCGCGTCCACGGCGGTGACGTTCGTGTAGAGGTGCAGCGGGCTGGTCCGGTCGAGCGACGCGTCGTACTCCCCCGCGACGGGAAACCAGCCGAGGCCGCTGGCGAAGACCGTCTGCAGGGCCAGCGCCAGCCAGAACACCGGGACCGAGACGGCCAGCATGGACGACAGCCGTACGGACAGGTCGGGCAGGCGGCCCTTGTAGCGGGCGGCGGCGATCCCCAGCGGGATGCCCGCGGCCAGCGCGACGACCAGCGCGGCGCCGACGAGTTCCAGGGAGGCGGGGAACGCCTGGAAGAGGTCGTCGCGCACCGGCCGCCGGGTGTGCAGGCTGGTCCCCCAGTCGCCGCCCAGCAGGTCGCGCACGTAGTTCCACAGCTGCACCGGCAGCGGGTCGTCCAGCCCGAACCGCCGCCGGGCGTCGGCGAGCTCGGCCGCCGTCGCCTTGGGTCCCGCGTACGCCACCGCCGGGTCGCCGGGGACCAGGCGCATGACGGCGAACGTGAGGACGATCACGCCGGCCACGACCAGGAGGGCCTGGCCGAGCCGGCGGATCAGGTACCCCGGCATGGTCAGGCGCCGGGCTTCAGGTCGTAGGCGAACACCACGTTCGGATAGGCCGGGTTGTCCGTGTAGCCCTGGACCGACTTGGCGAACGCCCGCTGGTAGGTCTGCACGTACGGCACGGCCACCGCGGCCTTCTCGTTGATGATCTTCTCCTGGAGGCCGGAGTACGCCTTCTCCGCGGCGGGCTGGTCGGTCGCGGTGAGCGCGGGCAGCCCGTCGATCTCCTTGTCGACCGCCGCGTCCTTCAGGTAGGAGAGGTTGAACTGCACCGCGTCCTCACCGTGGAAGACGTTGACGAACCACGAGTAGGCGTCGGCGTAGTCGGGGAACCAGTACATGACGAAGACGTCCTGCCGCTTGGCGGGGTCCTTCGCCTTGCCCTGGTCCCACTGGGTGGTCCACTGCAGCGGCTTGGCCGACAGCTTGACATTCAGCTTGTCGAGGGCCGAGCTGAGCAGCGTGACCAGCAGCTCCTGGTCGCTGTCGCCCTGGGCGTAGGTCAGCGACAGCTCCAGCCGCTTGCCGCCGGGGCCGTAGCCGGCCTCCTTGAGCAGCGCCTCGGCGCCCGCGAGGTCCTGCTTGGGGGTCATGCTCTGGGTGTGGCCGAGCAGGCCCTCCGGCACCAGGCCGCTGGCGGCCACGCCCGCGCCCTTCAGCGCCGCCACTAGGCCGTCGTAGTCGATCGCCTTCTGCAGGGCCTGGCGCAGCTTCACGTCCTTGAGCGGGCCGTCGGCCGTGTTGAACAGCACGAGCAGGTTCTGGAAGGACGGCGTCTGGGAGGTCTGCACCGTGCCGGTGTTCGCGGCCTCGCCGAACAGCTGCGCGTTGAGCCGCTGGACGAACGTCACCTCGCCGCCCCGCAGGAGCTGCCAGGCGGTGGTCAGCTCGGGCGTGACGCGGAAGGCGAGCTTCTTGTAGTGGGGACCGTCCCAGCCGCCCCAGTAGCCGTCGAAGGCCTTGAGCGTGAGCTCGGTCTCCTTGCCCTTTTGCCAGCTCTCGATGGTGTACGGCCCGGAGCCCGCGTCGTGGCCCTCGCCGAACCACTTCTTCAGGTCGCCGGAGGCCGCCGTGGTGTCGTAGACGTACGCCGCGTAGCCGGCCGAGGCGACCAGGTCGAGCGGGGTGGGGTACTTGAGCGTGAACTCCAGCGTCGTGGCGTCCTTGGCCTCGATCTTCTTGACCGCGCTCCAGATGTAGGCCGCGCCCTGGCCCTCCTTCATGGTGCGCTCGATCGACGCCTTCGCCGCGGCGGCGTCCACCGGCTTTCCGGTGTGGAACGTCGCGCCCTGCCGGAGGGTGAAGGTCCACTTCTTGCCGTCGGGCGACGAGGTCCACGACGAGGCCAGGCGCGGCTCGGCCTTCTTCGTCTGCGGGTTGTACCGGGTCAGCGACTCGTAGATGTTCTGCATCGCGATGATCTCGTTGGAATACGAGCTCGCGGGGTCCCAGTCGGTGACGACGTCGAGGTTGGGGACGTACGTGAACGTGGTGTCGGCCGCGCTCCCGGCCCCGCCCGCCGACGGGACGGGCGCGGTGGAGTCGGCGGCGCCGCGGACCTGCCCACCGGCGCAGGCGGCGGCGGAGAGGGTCACTGCGGCCACGGCTCCCGCCGCGAGAAGACGCTTGTGCCAGCGCATGAGGGGGGTTCCTTTCCTATCCGGCCAGCCGGGCGAGAGGGCCGGCGGCCTTGACGTGCAGGCGCACCGCGGGCTCAGGCAGGTAGCTGAGGGGGATCTCGCTGAGCTCGACGATCTGGACAGACTCGGGGTCGGCCCCGGCGGCGACGGCCCTCGCGGCCGCCTCCTCCTTGGCGTTGTCGATCAATCTAGTCCTGGCGCTCCCGCCCCCCGCAGCGGGGATGATCGTCTCGATCCGCCCGCTGGCGAGCGCGATGGCCGCCCCCACGGCGTTGGCGACCTCCGCGTGCTCCGGCCGGATCACCTCGCGCGCCCCCGGCACCCGCTCGGCCAGCAGGAACGCGCCGCCGCCGACCGCCACGAGCGGCCGGTCGGCCCGGCCCGGACGCGAACGGCCCAGCGCCACTCGGTCCACCGCGTCCGCGACGGCCTCGTCGGCGGCGCGTACGGCCCGCTCCAGCCTGTCGCGCCACTCCCCGGGGACGGGGTGGGTGCCGACCACGCCCCGCCCGGCCGCCACGGCCGCGTCGGTCATGGTCGGCGTGGAGCCGCCGAAGACGAGGGCCTCGGCGCCGATGCGGTAGCCCACCGAACGCGGCTCCGCACCGACGATCGTGCCGCCGCCGAGCGCGATCGACAGGATGTCGGGCATCCGGAAGTTCGTCGCGACGCCGCCGATCTCGACCGCCGCGGCCGACTCCCGGGGGAAGCCGCCCACGAGCACGCCGAGGTCGGTCGAGGTGCCGCCGACGTCGGCGACGATCGCGTCGGCGACGCCCGACAGGTACGCCGCGCCGCGCAGCGAGTTGGCCGGGCCCGAGCCGATGGTGAGCACCGGGTAGCGCGCGGCGTAGCCGACCGCCATCAGCGTGCCGTCGTTCTGCGCGAAGTACGTCTCCACCTCCAGGCCCCTCGCCTCCAGGGCCTCGCGCAGCGCGGCGGTGACGTCGCGCGCCACGCCGTACAGCGCGGCGTTGAGCACGGTCGCGTTCTCGCGCTCCAGCAGGCCGAGCGAGCCGATCTCGTGGCTGAGGCTCACCGGCACGTCGCCGATCTCGCCCCGGATGATCTCGGCGACCCGGTTCTCCTGGTCGGCGCTCGCCGGGCTGAACACGCCGGTGACGGCGACCGCGTCGGCGGGCGTGCCGGCCACGAACCTCCGCACCGCGTCCTCGTCCAGGGGGGCGATCTCGCTTCCGTCGACGAAGTAACCGCCCCGGACGATCGCCGTCCCGGCCGCCACGGTGTCGCGCAGGTCGTCCGGCCACTCGCTGAGCGGCGGCACGGACGTGGTCGCGGGAGCGCCGAGACGCAGCACGGCGACCCGGCCGAGCGCCCGCCGCTCCAGGATCGCGTTGGTCGCGTGGGTGGTGCCGAGCATCACCCGGGTGACCAGGCGCGGGTCGGGCAGCCCGGCGAGGACCGCGTCGAGCGCCGCGCGCAGGCCCTCGGTGACGTCAGGGCTGGTGGGGCGCTTGGCCGTGGCCAGCACCCGGTCGTCGTCGTCCAGCACCACCGCGTCGGTGTTGGTGCCGCCCACGTCGATCCCGACGCGCAGGCTCGCGCTCATGCCACCTCCTCGCCCGACGGCTCGGAGTCGCATGCGCGCACCGCGCCGCGGTCACCGATTCGCTCGCTCATGCGATCTTCTCCACCGGCAGGTAGTCGAGGTCGTAGCCGAAGGCGCGCGGGCCCGCCGTCTCCAGGCCCTTGGGCGTACGCCACAGGGGATCGCAGGGCCAGGCGAGCACGGTGACCCGCTGGCCGTACCGCAGCGCCTCGGTCTGGACCGCCGTCGCCGTCTGGGTGTCGACCACCGTGATCAGGTCGGGCACCATGGCCCGGACCCGGCCGTCCTCCAGGGCGACGAGGTTCTCGTTCTGGATCTCCAGGATCAGCGTCCTGCCCCGGTCGTCGCCGGTGCCCTCGACCGTCGCCGTGCCGCGGGCGAAGCCGCCGGTGGTCCGGCGGTCGAGATCGGCCAGCTTGCCGGTGAGCAGCCGTACGGCGCCCAGCTCGGCGGTGAGGGCGGCGAGCGGGTCGGCGGCGCCCTCGGTCGCCCGGCCCACCGCGATCGCCCGGCTCACCGTTCCCTCGATCACCGCTCCCGCGCACTCGCGGGCGGTCAGCACGTAGTCGGCCATCAGCGCGCTCGACCCCGCCGCCACGCAGACGGCCCGAGCGATCCGCTCCGACCACAGTCCGTCGACCGGCCGGATCGTCACGACGTTGCCGGCGACGTCGGCCATGACCACGAGGTCGGCCGGGATGCCCGCCACGTACATCGAGACCATCTGGACCTCGGGGAACGCCCGGCCCATGGCGTCGGCGTCGAGCAGCGGCAGGCCGAGCCGCGCCGCCCAGGCGACCGGCGCGACCCCGTTGCCACCGCCGATCTCCGAGGACATCACGGCGGCCGGCGGCCGGCCGAAGATCCGCTCGACCTCCTCGGCGATCCGTACCGGTTCGTCCTCGCCGTGGATCATCTCGTGGCTGACCGTCGGCGCGCCGATGCCCGACAACGGCAGCACGAGGGCGTCATCGGGCAGTTCGTCCAGGGACACGAGCGGCACCTCGCCGTGCTCGCGGATCGCGCGCCGGGCGGCGATGGCGCCGGGGCGCACGTCACCGCCGCCGCCGGTGCCGAGCACGGCGCAGCCCCGGGCCAGGGCGGCGACGTCCTCCAAGGTGATGCGGGCCTGCATGCGGGGAGCCTTCACTACCGGGGGGTGCCGCCTCAATGTCACAGTGCGACATCTATCACCAGAATGTTGTCGCCCCACGACAAACCCGGAAAAACGACCGTGCCGGCACATCCGGCCGTGGCATCGGCACAAAGCAAAGACCCGGCCTCCGTTTCCGGAGACCGGGCCTTCGAACTTGGTAGCGGGGACAGGATTTGAACCTGCGACCTCTGGGTTATGAGCCCAGCGAGCTACCGAACTGCTCCACCCCGCGTCGTTGTGTCTCCATGTTACCCACCCCGCGCAGCCAACACCAAATCGTTTCCCCCCGGACGATGCGCGCGGCACCGAGCGCGAAGTTCGCCGGCCGCGCGGATCACCCTGCGGAAGAGACCCAGAACTTGGGCGGATTCGCCAGGGGGTCGATCACATGCAGCCGAGCCTTCGATGTGGGATCGATACTCCGCAGTGCGATCAGCCTCTGCCCGTCCGCCTCCTGTAACAGAGCCAAGGCACCGGGGAGCCCCGCGGCAACCGTAGCGATGGCGATTCCCATCCCTGCCAGCCCCTGGTGCCTATGGGGGTACTCGATCCGGTGCAGACCTGAGGCCGCGATGGCCGCGACCTCCCTTGGCCGCTGCATCTGCCGCCCGTCGTTTGTCACGACCGCGTGGAATCCCTCGGCGGCCGCACGCGGATAGAGGCTCTCGTCGCGGGTTCCGGACCAGCCATGAAGATCGAGCAGATGAACGATCTCGTGGTTCAGGACGAAAGCAGTGAGGGCCTGCTGGAGCGGCTTGGGGACGTTCTCATCCAGCAGCAGCCTCACGTGGTCCTCTGGGCGGGTCGTAACTGTCGACATAGTTGGCGAAGTCCGCAGCCTCCAGCGCGGCCGTAGCCGTGACACTCGGGTAATAGTCGGGAACCCGATCAGCGGGAACACCGTCCCGCAGAAGCGCGGCGACCTCGTCATAGGGCACCCTTGTGCCCTCGATCACTGGAATCCCGCCCCTGACCGCCGGATCCACCGTCATGTGATCACGGGGCCGCAGGAGGTCGGGGATATGACGCCCATCGCGGTAGAACGGCTGCAGGACGTCCACCATCTCGTGGATGACGATGTTCTTCTTCCTGCAGACGAGGTCGACGGCCTGGGCCGGCTCCGCCAGGTAGATGCTGCTGCCATCCGCGACCAGACGGTACGCCGAGAGGTGATCGCGCTCTCCCAGATCGTCGCGGAGCGTGTCCAGCGCCCTTCTGATCTTCTGCAGCGAAGCGTCATTGCGCAACTTGACGCAGGTTCGCAACGCCATCACGTCTCTGAACGAGTACAGGACAGGGCGGACAGCGGAAATTTCAGGAACGAGGAGGGCCCCGCGGGGCGAGCCCGCCTTCCGCCAGTGGGCGAGCTGGCGAAGTGTGGCGCCCGACAGCGCCGCGGCGAGCTTCGGGCTGTAGGACACTCGCCTCACCCCCTCCACCCGGGCCACGCGGAACGGTACCCGGCCATCATTTCAAAGATCTTTCGACTGTTCACGCTCTTCCCGAGGTTCCATCGGCGTGGTGGCCGGTCACGGCACCATCCCGCGTCTCGTGTGGCCACTTCCGGGGTCAGGGGAGAGACAACTCGTACTCGACCTGCTCGATGGGGTTGCCGTCGCCGAAGTCGTGGTCGCGGATCGCGCCCGATTCGGTGAAGCCGCTCTTCCGGTAGAACCGGCGCGCCTGCGGGGTGTCCCGGAGCGTCCAGAGGTGGGCCCGGCCGAAGCCCTGTTCGCCGATCCTGCGCAGGGTCGCGGCCATCAGCGCGTTGGCGACACCGGTTCCCCAGCCGTCCGGATGGGCGTAGCAGCCGAAGATCTCCGCGGCCTCCGGCCGTGCCGGCGAGGAGCCGAAGTAGGTGAAGGCGAGCGGCCGGCCGTCCAGCGCGCCGAGCAGGACGGTGTCCCTCTTCTGGAGAAGCACGTCACGCCATTTGCCACGCCGATGCCTGATCGCCTCCGCGGCGAACTCCGGGGAGAAGAACCCCACGTAGACCGCCTGCCACGACTCCGCGTGGATCTCGCCGACCACGTCCCCGTCCTCGGGCGTGGCTTCGGTGACCGTCAACACTCCACTCACACCACGACGCTAGAGAACCCCGCGTGCTCCTGGCAACGCGAAGGCCCGGTGCCCGTTCCCGGGGCACCGGGCCTTCGGCTTCAGCGGCGCGAAGCCGCGACCGAGGCGATCAGGGCTGCGCGAGCACGCCGCGCAGGAACGCGACGGCCTGGGCGATGGCCGCCCCGGCGGCGTGGGTGTCACGCAGGGCGTTCAGCATGACGAAGTCGTGGATGACGCCGAGATAACGGACCGCGGTGACGGGCACGCCCGCCTCGCGCAGCTTCGCCGCGTAGGCCTCGCCCTCGTCGCGCAGCACGTCCGCCTCCGCCGTGATGACGAGGGCGGGCGGCAGACCGGCGAGCTGCTCGGCGGTGGCCCGCAGCGGAGACGCGGTGATCTCGGCCCGCTGCTCCTCGCTGGTCGTGTACTGGTCCCAGAACCACTGCATCGCGTCCCGCCGGAGGAAGTAGCCCTCGGCGAACTGGTGGTAGGAGCCCGTGTCGAAGCTCGCGTCGGTGACAGGGTAGAACAACACCTGACCGGCCAGTCGCACGTCGCCGCGTTCCTTCGCCGTCAGGGTGAGCGACGCGGTCATGTTGCCGCCGACCGAGTCGCCGGCGACGGCGATGCGGGCCGGGTCGAGCCCGTGCTCGGCGCCGTGCTCGGCCACCCAGCGCAGGGCGGCGTAGTTCTCGTCGGTGGCGACGGGATAGCGCGCCTCGGGCGAGAGGCTGTAGTTGACGAACACCACGGCGGCGCCGACGCCGAGCGCCAGTTCACGGGCGAGACGGTCGTGCGTGTGGTCGTTGCCGAACACCCAGCCCGCGCCGTGGATGTAGAGCACGACCGGAAGGGGTCCGGCCACCCCGGTGGGCCGGAAGACCGTCACCGCGCCCAGGCTCTCCTTCTCGGTCCCGGGCACCTCGATCTCCGGGCTCTGCACCTCGTCCACCGTCTTGCGGCCGTCCACCGGTCCGAGGTCGAACAGGTAGGGCGGGTTCGCGGTGGCCTCCACGAACGCCTGCGCCGCGGGTTCCAGGACGGGACTGCTCAAGGGGATACTCCTCGTTCTCACGATCGACGGCCACAGCAGGAGGACAAGCCGCCCAGGGCGCGCGTCATCCGACTCAGTGTCCAGTACGCCGCATACGCTAACCGACGCACACAAATGTGGATAATCGGGACATATCACCATCGAAGGCGTCCGGGGTGACGATCAACCTCGCGGACTCCGCACAACGCGAAGGCCCGGTGTCCGTTTCCGGGCACCGGGCCTTCGACTTGAGTAGCGGGGACAGGATTTGAACCTGCGACCTCTGGGTTATGAGCCCAGCGAGCTACCGAGCTGCTCCACCCCGCGTCGGCTCTACGAGACTATCCCGCCACGGGCCGGGAGGCAAACCGGAGCCTCGCGCCGCGGTGGGCGCGAGGCTCCGGACCGGTTCAGCCGCTCGGCGCCGGGGTGGGAGCGGCGGCCGAGGGACCGCCGCTCGGGCTCGCGCTCGCACTCGGTGCGGCGCTCCCGCTCGGGGCCGGGGTCGCCGTCGACGACGGCGTTGCCACCTTGAGCTTGGCCAGGTCGTCCAGCGCCTTCTTGAGCGCGTTCTGCGCGTCGCCGTACGCCTTCCAGTCGGGCGGGGTGTCCGACAGCGCCTTCTGCGAGTCCTGGAACGCCCGCTCCGCCCGGTCGAGCGCGGACGCGAGTGCCGAGGAGTTCGCCGGCGGCTGGGCGACCTGGTCCGGCGGCTGGTTGGGCTGCTGGTCGGGCGTCTGCTCCGGCGGCGTGGCCACGGTGCCGCCGAACACCTGCTGCAACGCCTCGCTCAGGTTGTCGCCGAAGCCGACCTTCTCGCCGAACAGCACGAGGACCTTGCGCAGCGTCGGATACTTGCCCGAGCTCTCCGCACGCGGCTGGATGTAGACCGGCTCGACGTAGAGCAGGCCACCGCCGAACGGCAGCGTGAGCAGGTTCCCGTACAGCACGTCGGTCGCGCCGGCGGTGCCGCGCAGCAGGTTGAGCCGCTCCGAGACCGTGGGGTTCGACTCGAACAGGTTCTGCGCCTGCGGCGGACCCTGCACCGGGGTCGTGCTCGGCAACTGGAGGATCTCCAGTCGCGGGTTCGGTGTCGCGGCGGTCGCGTCGACCGCCATGAACGCCGCCATGTTCTGCCGCTGGTTGGGCACGAACGTGGTCGTCAGCGAGAACCGCTCGGTGTCGCTGCCCGGCATCTTCATCGTCACGTAGTACGGCGGCTGCTTGCTCTTCTGGGTCGCCGGGTCCTCGGGGACCTTCCAGAAGTCCTGCGCGCCGAAGAACGCGTTGGCGTCGGTGACGTGGTAGGAGGTCAGGATCTCCCGCTGGGCCTTGAACAGGTCGGCCGGGTAGCGCAGGTGGTTGCGCAGGTCCGGGCTGATCTCCGAGGCCGGCTTGACGACGCCGCCGAAGGCCTTCCGCCAGGTCTGGAGGACGGGGTCCTTCTCGTCCCAGGCGTAGAGCGTGACCGTGCCGTCGTAGGCGTCCACGGTGGCCTTCACCGAGTTGCGGATGTAGTTGATCTCGTCCCTGGGCACCTGCGGCACGCCGAGCCGGCTGCTCTGCACGTCCGTCGTCAGCGACTCCAGGCTCTTGCGCTCGGAGTAGGGATAGGAGTCGGAGGTCGTGTACGCGTCCACGATCCAGACGATGCGCCCGTCCACCACCGACGGGTACGGGTCGCGGTCCAGCGTGAGGAACGGCGCGACCTGCTGGATGCGCTCCACCGGCTCACGGTTGTAGAGGATGCGCGACTCGGAGTTGATATTGGAGTTCAGCAGCAGGTTGGTCTCGCCGTACTTCACGGCGTAGAGGAGGCGGCGGAAGAAGTTGCCGACCGAGACGCCGCCCTTGCCCTCGTAGGTGTTGTTGACCTGGCCCGTGGTGTTCTGCCGGTCGTCGCCCTGCTGCCCCTGCTGGGGGTAGTCGAGCTCGATCGGTTTGGCCGACTTCGGGCCGCCGACGATCGAGTAGTCGGGCGAGTGCTCCCCGAAGTAGACGCGGGGCTCGTAGTCGCCGAGGTCGCCGACCGGCGGGATGTCCTTCTCGCTGAAGACCGGCAGACCGCTGCTGTCCACCTTGTTGCCGGGCGCGGCGGCGAAGCCGAAGCCGTGCGTGTAGACGAGGTGGCTGTTGATCCAGTTGCGCTGGCCCTCCGGCGGGAGGCCGATCTCCCGGACCGCCACGACGGTGTCGCGCAGCTTGCCGTCGACCGTGTATCTGTCGATGTCGAGTTGCTCGGGGAACTGGTAGTAGCCGCGGACCTGCTGCTTCTGCTGGAAGGTCGGCGACAGCAGGCTGGGGTCGAGCAGGCGCATCCCGGGGATGGCCGACGCCTCGGTCTGCAGCACGGAGGCGTCGGTGTCGGTCTTGGCGCTGTACTCCGTGACCTTCGCCGTATCGACGCCGTACGCCTTCCGGGTCGCGTCGATGTTGCGCTGGATGTACGCCTGCTCCTTGCTCTGCTGGTTCGGCCGCACCTGGAACTGCTCGACCAGCGAGGGATAGACGGTGCCGATCAGCACGGCCGACAGGACGAGGAGCCCGAACGCCGCTCCCGGCCACATCCCGCCGGGCCGGATGACGCCGGCGAAGAAGATCAGCGCGCAGATGATGGAGATGGCCGCGAGGATCCCCTTGGCCGGGAGCACGGCGTGCACGTCGGTGTAGGAGGCGCCGAAGACCTTGCCCCGGTCGGAGAAGACCAGGCTGTACCGGTCGAGGAAGTACGCCGCGCCCTTCAACAGGACGAACACGCCGAGCAGCACCGACAGGTGGACCCGGGCGGCCCGGGTGGCGTGCACCCCTCCGGGCGAGGAGATGCGGAAGCCGCCGTACAGGTAGTGCACGGCGGTGGCCGCGATGATCGACAGGATCACGGCGGTGAACAGGAAGTTCAGCAGCATCCGCAGGAACGGATACGTGAACATGAAGAACGAGAGATCGAGCCCGAACTGGGCGTCCTTCTGGCCGAACGGCGTGGCGTTGGCGAAAAGGAGCCAGGTCTTCCACTGCCCGGCCGTGGACGATCCGGTGAACAGGGCGAGGACGCCCATGCCGACCAGGAAGACCAGCCGCCGGTGCGGGTCGAGGGCCACCCGGTAGCGGTCGGCGCCCTGCGGCGCGCCGAACATCCCCGGGCCGAACATCGGGCGGGTGCGGTGCGCGAGCACCATGTTGCCGCCCACGATGGCCAGCATCAGGGCGGCACCCACGACGAACAGCAGCACCTGCGTGAGCAGCATCGTGGAGAACACCGAGGAGAAGTGCACCGAGTCGTACCAGAGGTAGTCGGTGTAGATCCCCGCGAAGACGAGCAGTAATACGACGATCGCCACCACGGCGATCAGTACGGGTATCAGCAGGCGCGGCCGTCGGGGCAAGCGCACCGCCCGTCCGGCTCCGGGGCTCCGGAAGCTCAACGCTCAACCCCTTGTCTCGGATTGTCGGAAACTCAGATGGGTGTCAGATTGTCGCGGCGCAAACGGTCCGTGCTTGGAAACCTACACCGCGGGGAGCGTGCCCGCGGTAACGGATCTGATCGTTATGGTGGCGCCCCGTCGCCACGTGACGAACGCGGGACGGGAGCGGAAGGGCCAGGTCAGCCGCCCACGCGCCCGCCGCACGCTCAGCCCGCGGGGCAGGAGGGCACGTCGCCCGAGTGGTCACGCAGCGCGTCGATGGCCTTGACCGCGCTTTCGAGGGTGTCGGCCCGCACCAGGCGCAGCCCCTCGGGCACGGCCTTGACGGCGTCGGCGCAGTTGTCCGCGGGGGTGAGGAACACCGTGGCGCCCGCCCGCCGCGCGCCGACCATCTTCTGCTCGATCCCGCCGATGGGGCCGACTATCCCGTCGGGCTGGATCGTGCCGGTGCCGGCGATGGACATGCCGCCGGTGAGCGCCCCCGGGGTCAGCTTGTCGTAGATGCCCAGCGAGAACATCAGCCCGGCGCTGGGCCCGCCGATGTCGCCGACGCTGATGTCGACCTTGAAGGGGAACCGGTAGGAGCTCGACCGCATCTGGACGCCCACGATCGTCGTGCCGTCCTTGCCGGCGATGGTGGAGACCGGGATCTGCGTCTCCGACCCCCCACGCTTGACGCTGAACGTCACCTGCTCGCCTGGTTTGTGCCTGCGGACGGCTCCCGCGACGGAGTCCAGCGCGGTCGCCGGGGCGCCGTCCACCGCGGTGATCTCGTCGCCGGGCTTGAGCTTCCCGTCGGCGGGCGTCCCCTTGTTGGTCGAGACGACCGTGACGGTCTTCTCGATGGGGATCTTCAGCGCGTTCAGCGCGGCGGCGGTGGCCCACTGCTGCGAGTCGGTCATCTCCTGGGTGTTCTGCTCCTCCACCTCCTTCGGCGTGGAGGTCTTGGGGAACAGCGTCTCCTCCGGCACCACCGCGACCGTGGGGTCGAGCCAGCCGCGCAGCGCGGTGACCAGGTCGAGGCGGTTGCCCGGCCCGCCCTGGTAGGCGACGGTGACCATGCTCAGCCTGCCCTGCGTCGGGTACGTCTCATGCCCCGAGATCGAGATGACCGGCTTGCCCTTGACGTCCCCGATCGTGTTCTCCGTCGGCCCGGGGCTCAGCACTACGTACGGCACCGGGACCATGGCGCCGATCACCGCGAACGCGAGCGTGAGGAAACCCGCGACCAGCAGGGTCAGAGCGCGTCGGGACATGGACGAACTCTATGCGTTCCGGACCGCTCTATTCGCAGGCACCGACCCATTCGGCGCCGCCGTCGGCGAACACCTGGTGCTTCCAGATGGGCACCTCGCGCTTGAGATCGTCGATCAGCCTTCGGCACGCGTCGAACGCCTCGGCGCGGTGCGGGCAGGCGGCGGCCACGACCACGGCGATCTCGCCGAGCCTCAGGTCGCCCACCCGGTGAACCGCCGCCAGCGCCGTCACCTGATGATCGGCGGCCACCTTCTCCGCGACCCTGCGCAGGTGCTCCTCGGCGGACGGGTGCGCCGAGTACGACAGGAGCGTCACCGGCCTGCCGCCGTCCTGCTCGCGCACCGTCCCGACGAAGACCGCCGTACCTCCGGCCGCGTGGTCCTCGACGGCGCCCAGCACCTCGTCGACGGACAGGGGGGTGTCCCGGATCCCCAGCAATCGGATGACGTCCACCGTCCCGAGGGTAGTACGTGAACCTCACGTGACCGGGGACCGGGACCACCGGCCAGGGATCAGGTACGGCGCTTGCGGCGGGCGGCGCGGACGATCGCGGCGGTGCCGATGACCGCCACGGTCGCGCCGGCGGCGGTGATCGTGGCCTCCTTGCCCGACAGGCGGCGGCCGACGACGGCGTGCCTGCCCTCGACCAGTTCGAGCAGTTCGCGCAGGGCCGCCTCGTTGGACCAGGCCGGTTTCCAGCCCGCCTCCCGCAGCGCCACGCCGTCGACCACCCAGGGATAGACGACGTAGTGCAGGTCGGTGGCCGCGGTCGGGGTGATGCCAAGCCGGTGCAGCCGCTGCGCGGTGCCGAACGTCACCCCTGCCGGGAGCTCGAACCTCTTGAGGCCCGAGATCTCCTCCACCTGGTCCATCTCCAGCCAGCCCTCCGAGCCGACCGCCACCACCCCGGAGACCCGGCCGAGCGCGGCGGCCTCCAGCGCCGACACCAGGTCGTCGACGTGGCAGAACTGCCAGCGGGGCAGGCAGCCCTTCACCACCAGCAGCCGGGGCGCCTCGAAGTGGCGGGTGATGACGGTGTCGACGCCCGGCCCCACCAGGGCGGCGGGCCGCAGCACGGTCACCTCCAGGCCGGGATGCGCCCGCAGCGACCGCCGTACCAGTGCCTCGATCTCCAGGTGGTCGCCCACCAGGCCGGTGTCGGGCTCCGCCGCGACCGGGGCGTCCTCCTGTAGCGGGACCGGGTTGTCGGCGGCGGCGCCGTACACCATCGCGCTCGTCACCAGCACGACCCGGCGCACCCGCGCCGCCGCGCAGGCCGTCAGCACGGTCTGGGCCGCCCGGATGTTGTAGCGCCGGCGCTCGGCGGCGTCGGTGTCGAGCGACTCGTCCGCGCCGAGATGCACCAGGACGTCCACGTCGGAGATCCGGTTCGCCAAGAGCGGATCACGAATGTCGAGGACTCGCCAGGTGACGTCCTGGACGTCTCCGCGCTGCTCGTCGATGGCCACCACGCGGCGGAAATCCGCAGACGAGGCCACTTTCGCGAGGAACGCACGGCCGAGACCGGAGGCGGCGCCCGTGACCGCGACGACGGGGGGACGCAGGCGTTTCGAGGTAGGCACGAGGTCCTCACTTTGCACTGATCCGCCCCACGGCGGCTAACGTGGCGGATGTGGACTCCTCCATCCTGCACGAGGTGGCGCGGTGACTGACCTGCCAGGTCGCGAAAACGACCCCAACGACAATCCGTTCGCCATGTTCGGCAGCCCGGAGCAGATGGCCGCGGCCATGCGGCAGTTCGCCGACATGCTGTCGGCCTCGCCGGAGGCCGGGCCCGTCAACTGGGACATGGCGAAGAACATCGCACGGCACGCCGTGGTCGCCGAGGGTGATCCGAGCGTCATGGAGGGCGAGCGGCGGCAGATCGCCGAGGCCCTCAACCTGGCCGACCTTTGGCTGAACGAGGTGACCCCGCTGCCCGGCGGTGTGACGGCGCCCCAGGCCTGGAGCCGGTCGGAGTGGATCGAGAAGACGATCCCAGTGTGGAAGCAGCTCTGCGATCCCGTCGCCGCCCAGATGGTGGAGACGATGGGCGGCACGCTCGGCGCCGCCGGTCTGCCGCCGGAGGCGCAGGCCGTGGCCGGGCCGCTGATGGGCATGCTGAAGCAGATGGGCAGCATGATGGTCGGCCAGCAGATCGGCCAGGCCCTCGGCTCGCTCGCCCGGGAGGTCGTCGGCTCCTCCGACATCGGCCTGCCGCTGTCCGACGCCGCCGCCCTGCTGCCGGGCGGCGTGGCCGCCTTCAGCAAGGGCCTGGAGACGCCCTCGGACGAGATCCGGCTCTACCTGGCGCTGCGCGAGGCCGCGCACCACCGGCTGTTCCAGCACGTGCCGTGGCTGCGGGCGCACCTGCTCGGCACAGTCGAGGAGTACGCCCGGGGCATCACGGTCGACGTGTCCGCGCTGGAGGAGAAGCTCCAGGGGCTGGACATCAGCAACCCGGAGCGGATCCAGGAGGTCCTGGGCGGCGGCGAGTTGCTCAAGCCCGAGGAGACCGAGCGGCAGAAGGCCGCCCTCACCCGCCTGGAGACCGCGCTGGCGCTAGTCGAGGGCTGGGTGGCCACGGTGGTGGACGCCGCCGCCGAGGGCAAGCTCCCGTCCGCCGCGGCGCTGGCCGAGACCGTACGGCGCCGCCGCGCCACGGGCGGACCGGCCGAGCGGACCTTCGCGACGCTGGTGGGACTGGAACTGCGGCCGAGGCGGCTCCGTGAGGCGGCCGCCCTGTGGAGGGCGCTCGGCGACGAGCGCGGCGTCGACGGCCGGGACGCCGTCTGGGGCCACCCCGACCTGATGCCCACGGCCGACGACCTCGACAACCCCGAGCCGTTCGTGAAGGGCGGCGCCGCCTTCGACCTGTCCGCCCTGGAAGAGCCCGGGGAGTCGGGTGAGCCCGGCGGGTCCGGTGAGTCCGGTGAGTCCGGTGAGTCCGGTCCCGGCCCGGAGCGCGACCGATAGAGGGACCGGCGGCGGCCGGTAGGCTGCGCCGGTGAGCCTGAACCGTGACGCGTGGGCCGTGCTGACCGGGTGGACGGCCCCCACCCCGGAAGAGGAACGGCTCCGCGCGGACTTCCTCGCGCACCTGGACGCCCACGAGGACGCGATGTGGCGCGAGTGCGTGCCGGCGCACCTGACGGCGACGACGGCCGTCCTCTCGCACGACGGCGCTCGGGTGCTGCTGACCCTGCACGCCAAGGCCGGAATGTGGCTGCCGATGGGCGGGCACTGCGAGGCGTCCGACGCCACGCTCGGGGAGGCCGCCCTGCGCGAGGCCACCGAGGAGTCGGGCATCCCCGGGCTGGTGCTGCTGGACGGCCCGCTCGCCGTCGACCGGCACAAGGTGTGGTGCCACCCACCGCACAGCTGGCACCTAGACGTCGAGTACGGCGCGGTCGCGCCGCCGGGGGCCGAGGCGGTGATCAGCGACGAGTCGCTCGACCTGCGCTGGTTCCCGGTGGACGAGATCCCGGAGCTGAGCGACGAGGCCACCCGGCGGCTGGTCCGCCGCTCCCTGGCCCTGCTGCGCGCCTGAGCACCGTTCCGCACCATACACGCACGTCAGCGTTACGCCCGCTTTCGACGGCGTTCATTAGGGTCGGGTTCATGACCAAGGTGGACGTGGGCGGTGAGATCGTCGTTCCGCCCCGCCGGATGCTGCGGGTCTCCCCTCCGCTGGCGTGGCTCACGGTGACGCCGTTCACCCTGTGGGCGGTGGCCCGGCTGGCCGGTCTCGACGCCGCCGGTGCGGGAGTCGCGCTCATGACCGGCACGCCGTACGTCGCCGCCGCGTCGACGGTGGCGGTCCTGGCCGCGCTGGCCGGCCGCCGCCGGGCCGTGATCGTCACCGCGATCGCGACGACGGCCGCGCTGGCCGCCGTGGTCCTGCCCCGGGCGATCGGAACGGCGCCGACGGCCACCTCCGCCACCGGACCGGTGCTGCGGATTCTCACCGCCAACCTCTTCTACGGGGTCGGCGACGCCGAGGCCGTGGTCGGCCTGGTCCGCAGGCTCAAGCCGGACGTGCTCAGCACGCAGGAGCTCACGCCCGCGGCCGTCGAGGCGCTCGACGACGCGGGCCTGGGGAGGCTGCTGCCGTACCGGCATCTGGAGGATGCTCCCGGGGCGTCCGGCAGCGGCGTCTACTCGCGGCACCCGCTGACCAGGCTGCCGGACTTCGCGCCCGAGGGCAGCCACAACATGCCGCGGGCCCGGATCGCCCTGCCGTCCGGGCCGCCCGTCGAGATCGTCGACGTGCACACCCTCTCGCCGGTCGTCCGCGACGTGGCCCTGTGGGCCGCCGACCTGGCGGCGCTGCCGTCCGCCTCCCCCGGCGTCGTACGCGTGCTGGCCGGCGACTTCAACGCGAGCCTCGACCACGCGGCGCTGCGCGCGGTCCTCGCGCGCGGGTACGTGGACGCGGCCGGCGCGACCGGGAACGGCCTGGCGGCCACCTGGCCCGCGAACAGGCGGTTCCCGCCGCTGATCACGATCGACCACGTGCTGTACGACCGGAGGGCGGTGGCCGTGGACACCGGCGTCCACGCCGTCCCGGGGAGCGACCACCGCGCGTTCTTCGCCGAGATCCGCCTGCCCGGACGCCTGTGACGGCACCGGCCTCCCGCCGGGCCCGGACTACCGGTCCCCGGCCGGCCGGCGGTCACATGAGCAGAGCGCGGGTGTTGTCCCAGCCTTCGAGGCCGGGGTCGAGGCGGGCCACGTCCTCCGGCTTCCGCAGGCGGTGCCAGCCGGGACCGGTGGCGACCATGCGCGGCCCCGGCGCCCGGCGGCGCATCGCGGCGACGACGTCCGGCTCGTCGAGATCGGGCGCGGCCCAGCCGGGGACCGGCAGGCGGGCCGCGACGGCCACGGCTCCGCCGCCCTCGGCCGGGCAGACGGCGAGGTCCGCCCGGCCCAGCTCGCGGAACAGCTTGCCGATCAGCAGCGGCGGGAGGTCGGGGGCGTCACCGCTGACGACGACCGCCTCGTCCGCTGTCTCCGCCCCGGCCTCGTACAGCGCGGCCAGCGCCGCGAAGGCGCCGGTCGGCGAGCCGATCGTCAGGACCGGCGTGCCCGGCCAGGCGATCTCGGCGAGCCCCGGCACTCCGGCCGACAGGATCACCGGCCGCACGAGTTCGAGCCCGGCGATCATCTCGTAGGTGTCCTCGGCCATCGCCGTCAGGAACTCGGCCGGGTCCACGCCGGGCGGAGCCGCGCCGGCCATGCCGGGGGTGACCAGCACCGCGGCCACGCGGGTCAACATTCCTCCGTCGAACCGTTGGCCGCCATCGAGAAACCCTCGAGGAACCCCCTGGCACGTTCCGCGCGAGGGTAGCGCTCGACCAGCGCCCAGAAGCGCGGGCCGTGACTCGGCACGAGCAGATGGACGAGCTCGTGCATGATGACGTAGTCGACGACCCAGGCCGGCATGCCCCGCAGCCGCACCGAGAGCCTGATCGTGCCGTGGTCGGGCGTGCACGAACCCCACCGGTGGAGCTGGTTCTCCACCCACCGCACACTCGCCGGGACGGCCTTGCCGTCCAGGTAGCGCGCGGACAACTCGCTCGCCCGTTCCAGGAGGTCGTCGTCGCTCGGACGTCTTCGCTGCTCCTTGGCCGCAAGCCGGTCGAGCATGCGGCGTACCCACTGCTCCTCGTCGGTCGTGCTCAGACCGGCCGGAAGCAGCACGATGGTCTTGTCGCCATCGCGGTACGCGGAAACGGTTCGCCGCCGTCGTGCGCTCCGACGAACCTCGACTGTCTCGGGGGGCACATATGAAAGGTAGCCGACAGACGCCGATTTCCACAGGGGGTGGTACACGTTCTCCCTGGTCAATCGGGCGAACGTTACCTTGCGGGCGTGGAAGTTACGGGGTTGCGGATGTTCACCAACCACGATCACCCCGGTAATTATCCACAGCCCCGACCGTTCCGGCGCCGGGCCGCGCCCGGCTGTGCCAAGGTCTGGCGACTATGGGACACACCGTTCGACCACGCCTCAAGCCCGTCCTGCGCAGGGTCGAGCGGGACGGCCGCACGCTGCAGTTCGGCGTCCACCCGCTGCGGGCCGTCGTCCTCACCGGTGTCGAACCACCGGTGCGCCGCCTGATCGACGGGCTCGACGGCACCCGCACGCTCGGGCAGGCGGTGGCCGGCAGCGGGCTGGACGAGGCGTCCGCCCACGAGGTGGTCGCCCGGCTCACCGCCCACGGCCTCATCGAGGACGCCGCGACCCGGCCCGGCCCGCTCGCCGACCTGCCGCCGGCCGAGCGGGACCGGCTCCGCCCCGACCTGGACAGGCTCTCGCTCACCTGCTCCGACGGCGGCGTGAGCGGTCTGGCCGCGAGGAGGGCGGCCCGGGTCCGCGTGTACGGCGCCGGCCGGGTGGGCGCCCAGGTCGTCACCCTGCTCGCCGCCGCCGGCGTCGGCCACATCTGCGTGGTCGATCCCGCCGTGGCCGGGCCGGGCGACGTGGTCCCGGGCGGTCTCGGCCGGAGCGACACCGGCATGTCCCGGGAGGACGCCGCGGTGCTGGCGGCCCGGCGGATCTCCCCCGGCGTCAACGCCTGGCCCGGCCGGACCGCCTCCCGCCTGGCGGACGGCGGCGCGCGCCCCCACCTCGTGATCCTCGCCCCGACCATCCCGCTCAGCGCCACGCTGGTCGGCGAGATCGTCGCCTCGGGCGTGCCGCACCTGCTCGCCTGCGCCTTCGAGGGGTACGGCTCGACGGGCCCCTTCGTCGTCCCCGGCCTCACGCCCTGCCTGCGGTGTCTCGACCTCGCCCGCCGTGACCGGGACCCGTCCTGGCCGGTGGTGGGCGCCCGGCTCGGCGGTTACCCCGCCGGTGAGATCGCCTGCGACGTCGCCCTGTCCTGCCTGGTCGCGGCGCAGGCCGCCGGCCAGGCACTGGCGTATCTCGACGAGGGGAGCGTGCCGGGCGGCCTGACGGAGGTGTCGCCCGCCTGGCGCTGGCGGCACCGCCGCCTCGCCGCCCACCCCGGCTGCGGCTGCCTCGGCGACGACGTCGCCGGCCTCCACAAGGAAGATCGGCCATGAATGTGATGAAAGACACAGCTGACGGAATCCTCGCCCGCCGTTGGCGTCCCCGGGCTCCTGTGGGTGATACGAACAGGGAATTGTGGTCGAAAGGCCCCGCCATCGCTAAGAATGGTTGAGTGAGTGACGTTCCCCACGGTGCCGTGACACGCTCGGCCAAGCTCGCGACGCTTCCCCTCGGGTTCGCCGGCCGTACCGCGCTCGGACTGGGCAGGCGGATCGGCGGCGCCTCCGCGGAGATCGTCGCCCAGGAGATCCAGCGACGCACGGCAGACCAGGTCTTCAAGGTCCTCGGCGAGCTCAAGGGCGGCGCCATGAAGCTCGGCCAGGCTCTGTCGATCTTCGAGGCGGCGCTGCCGCCCGAGATCGCCGGCCCGTACCGGGCGACACTGACGAAGCTGCAGGACGCCGCGCCGCCGCTGCCCGCCTCCGTCGTACACCGGGTTCTGACCGAACAGCTCGGCGACGACTGGCGGGAGAACTTCCTGGAGTTCGACGACAGGCCGAGCGCCGCGGCGTCCATCGGGCAGGTCCACCGCGCGGTGTGGCACGACGGCCGCCAGGTCGCCGTGAAGATCCAGTATCCCGGCGCGGGCAAGGCCCTGATCTCCGACTTCAACCAGCTCTCGCGGCTGGGCAAGCTGTTCGGCGCGCTGCTGCCGGGCCTGGACCTCAAACCGGTCCTGGCCGAGCTCAAGGAGCGGGTGGCCGAGGAGCTCGACTACTTCAAGGAGGCCGAGGCACAGCAGGCCTTCGCCGAGGAGTTCCGCGACGACCCCGACTTCCGGGTCCCGGCGGTCATCGCCGCCAACGAGCAGGTGCTGGTCACCGAGTGGATGACCGGGACCCCGCTGTCGAAGATCATCACCGACGGCACACAGGAGGAGCGCAACCACGCGGGCCTACTGTTCGTCCGCTTCCTGTTCTGCTCTCCTGCCCGGGTGGGGATGCTGCACGCCGACCCGCACCCCGGCAACTTCCGGCTGATGGAGGACGGGCGGCTCGGCGTGCTGGACTTCGGCGCCGTCAACCGGATGCCCGGCGGCCACCCGGTCGCCTTCGGTAGGCTCACCCGCATCTTCAACCAGGGCGACATGGACGCCGTCGTGCACGGGCTCCGCGCGGAGGGCTTCATCCGCCCGCACATCGAGGTGGACGTCGACGCCCTGCGGGCGTTCCTCGCACCGTACGTCGAACCCACCCGCGTCGAGGAGTTCACCTTCAGCAGGGAGTGGCTGCGCGAGCAGGCGGCCAACGTGGCCGACCTACGGCCGAACAACGTGGTCCGCCAGCTCAACCTCCCCGCGTCCTACGTGCTGATCCACCGCGTTCACGCCGCTGGCGTCGGCGTGCTGTGCCAACTCGGCGCGACCGCCAGGTTCCGGGACGAGGTCGTCCGCTGGGTCCCCGGCTTCGCCGACGACCCCGGCGCCCCTGAAACCACCCCTCTCGCCCTCGGCTAGCGGGACGCCCGCGAACTCTGGCCAGGCCAGTCACTGCCCTGGCCTGGTGAGGCACTTAACCGGCCTGGTCGGTCGCTGCCCTGGCCCGGTCCGTTGCTGCCCTGGCCTGGTCAGGCACTTGACCGGCCCGGTCCGTCACTGCCCTGGCCCGGTCCGTCACTGCCCTGGCCCGGTCGGTCACTGCGCCGCAAGGAACCTCCGGTCCTCGCGAAGCCCGCTTCGCTGGGCCTTAGCTGCGGTCCTTGCTCCCTTCCGCTCCGCTCCCTCCACCCCGGTGAACGGTGGCGGACAATGCTCTATCCGGCGTGGGCCCGGCCGCCACGGCCCTCGACGGCCCGCAGCGTCTGGTTGATGACGCAGCGGTTGATGCCCCGCCTGCAGTTGCCGTTGACGGTGTTGGTGAAGACGCTGACGCTCGACACCTGCTGGATACCGGCGAACGTGACGGCGCTGTTGGCAGCCGGAGCGTTCACGTTGCGCCGCCCGGTCGCGACCTGCCGTGCGGGGCTGCCGATGCTGGGCGAGCTCGAGGTGCCGGTGCCGCCGGTGCTCTGGGTCGCCCCGCGCCCGTGCCCACCGCCGTGATCATTGCCGTGAGCGCGGGCATGAGCATGGGCGTGCCGAACCGTCCGCAGGCCCGGAGGGAGCTGCGCGGCGCCGACCGGCTGCACGGCGAGAAACGGCAGGCCAGCGACGATCAGACCGGCAGCGACCAAACCCGCGGCGACTGGACCGGTGCTCGGGCCGGTGGTCGGGTCGGTGATCGTGGTGGCGGCTGGCCGCCGTGCTCTGGCGGTCGGGCCGCGGAAATTTCTCGCTCTGTCGCTCATCCGCATCCCGTCCGCCGCTCGTCTGCCCACTTGGCCGCCACATGCCGTCGCTTCCGCCCGGCGTCGTCGGCGGCCGTCCGGCTCATACCCCGCGGCCCGGGGCACCTCCCGTGGCAGGCGCTCTGCTGCGCGGCCGATGACCCATTCTTTGCGGCAGGCCGGGTTAGATGCCCGATATGGGCGAAGGCCCGGGCCGGTCACCCCGGCCCGGGCCTCCTCTGTTCACTCTGCTCCGGTCACGGCGTCAGACGCGCGCCAGCGCGGACCGCAGCCGGCGGGACGCGCGCTCTACTTCCCGGCGCGCCTTCTCGACGCTCCTGACCCGGCCGGCGAGCCGCTCCTGCTCCGCCTCGCGGTGGAGGGTTCGTATTCGCTCGTGTACCAGTTCTTGATTCAGATACATGGTCGTCATGGGGGCGATGTTCATTTCGGTCGGTTTCCTTCCGGATTCGATGTCGTGCGGTTCAGGCGGCGACGGGGGTCTTGCGCGGGCGCCCACGGGGACGCTTGCGGGGTACGACGACCCCCCGCAGGATGAGCTCTCCGCCCCAGACGCCCCACGGCTCCTCGCGCTCCAGCGCGCGGGCCAGGCAGGCCTTCTGGATCGGGCAGCCGCCGCAGAGCGCCTTGGCGAACTCCACGTCCTCGGGAGACTCGGCGAACCACAGGTCGGGCTCGGTACGGCAGGGGATTTCGGCTTCGATCAGGTCCATGACCGGGGCCGCCATCTGCGTCACCTCTTCGAGTGTTTCTGGTCTGGTGTCCTCGTTGCGGGGTGTGGATTCGTGGCCGACAAACAAAAGGGCCGCGGATCCTGGTGCGGATCCGCGGCCCGGAGAGGGAGACCGGTCAGGGTATGACTGGTTCTCTCCAGGCGTGGTGCGGACCCTGGGCGGCGCCGCCGCGAGCGGCGGCGCGGATCTGCTCATCACCCATCGGCCGGTTCACGTACACCGGAAGGTGGGTGGGGGTGCTGTGGCCGGTCCGGCCGGCGAACGCGCCGAAGACAGCCGAGCCCGCGACTCCGCTCACCGGAGCCAGGGCGGCGACGGCCTCGTCACGCCGCAGTTTCACCGGCGTTCCAGCCGGCGTGACAGTCGACGCGACAACGGCGGCCGGGCGCGCGGAGACGAGCCACAGCACACGGGACGTCGTCATGTTCCTCACTGGACTCACCTCCATTTCTCTGCGCTCTACTGTTCGTCGTGCGTCTCGGCCGGGCAGGAGCGTCCGGCTGACTTGTCCAAGACCCTAAACCGCCGCGGCAGACCGGGCAACCTATTTTCTACCTGCGATTTTCACGACTTCGTGACACGAGGATGTGGCTCCGGCGACACCCGGATCAGGCACTCCTGGACCACGGAGACGACGAGCTCCCCCGAGGCGCTGAACATCTGCCCGCGGGCGAGCCCGCGCGCCGCCCCGGACCAGGGCGACTCCTGGGCGTACAGCAGCCAGTCGTCGGCCCGGAAGGGCCGGTGGAACCACATGGCGTGGTCCAGCGACGCGCCGGACACGGCGGAGGAACCCCAGGCCAGCCCGTGCGCCAGCAGCACGGTGTCCACCAGCGTGAAGTCACTGGCGTACGCCGCGAGCACGATGTGCAGCAGCGGGTCGTCGGGCAGGTCGGCGTCGTACCGGAACCAGACGCGGTTCTCGGGGGTGACCAGGCTCGGGTCCTTGGCTGCCTCCCAGGGCAGCGCGTTGACGTACCTGACGTCGACCGGGCGCGGCTTCGACAGCAGGTCGCGCCACCCCGGCTCGTCGCCGAAGACGTCGCGCATCCGCTCCTGGAAGGTCGGCAGCGTCTCGGGGGCCGGCGCCTCCGGCATCCGGGCGGCCTGGTGGCTCACCCCCTGCTCCTCGACGTGGAACGACGCCGACATCGAGAAGATCGCCTTGCCGTGCTGGATGGCCGTGATGCGCCGGGTGGTGAACGACCGGCCGTCCCGCACCCGCTCCACGTTGTAGACGATCGGCACGTCGGGGTCGCCCGGCCGGATGAAGTAGGCGTGCAGCGAGTGCACCATCCGGTCGCCCGGCACCGTGCGCCCGGCCGCCACGAGCGCCTGCGCGGCCACCTGACCGCCGAAGACCCGCTGGAACCGCTCCTCCGGGCTGCGCCCCCGGAAGATGTCGAGCTCGATCTGCTCCAGGTCGAGCAGGTCCAGCAGCTCCTTCAGGGCCGAGTTCACGGGAGGCCTCCAGCTCAGGCGGGGGAATACTCGCCGGTAACACTACCGTCGCCGCGGCACAGCCCCAGGACCGCGTCGCCGTACCGCTCAAGTTTGACGCGCCCGATTCCCGCGATCGCAAGCAGGTCCTCCTCGGCGGTGGGCACCCGTTCCGCGATGGCCTGCAGGGTGACGTCCGTGAAGACGACGTACGCGGGGACCTTGGCCTCCTTCGCCGCCGTCGTCCGCCACGCCTTGAGCCGTTCGAGCAGCGCCTCGTCGTAGTCGGCCGGGCAGGTCGCGCACCGGCCCAGCTTCTGCTCGGCGGCGACGGACAGCGTCTTGCCGCAGATCCGGCAGTGCAGCGGCACCGCCGCCGCGCGCCTGCCCTTCCCCCCGCCGCTGGGCCGCTCGGCCCGGCTCACGCTCGCCGTACGCGGGGAGAGGCCGTCGAGGAACCGGGACGGCCTGCGGGCGCGCCGCCCGCCGGGCGACCTGGAGAGGGCCCACGACAGGTGCAGGTGCTCGCGGGCCCGGGTGACCCCGACGTAGAGCAGCCGCCGTTCCTCCTCGACCTGGTCCGGCGTCTCCGCGTAGACGATCGGGACCATGCCGTCGGTGAGGCCGACGAGGAAGACCGCGTCCCACTCCAGGCCCTTGGCGGCGTGCAGCGAGGCGAGCGTCACGCCCTCGACCGGCGGCGCGTGCTGCTCGGCCGCCCTGCGCTCCAGTTCGCCGACGAAGCGGGGCAGGTCGGCGCCCTCGGCCGCCATGTCCTCGGCGAGGTCGGCGAGGGCCTTGAGCGACTCCCACTTCTCCCTCGCCTTGCCACCTCCGGGCGCTTCCGCGGTGAGCCCGATGCCCGAGAGGATGGCGTGCACGGCGGGCGCCAGCGGCTCCTCGCCCGCCGACCGCGCGGCGCCGCGCAGCAGCACCACGGCCTGGCGCACCTCGGGGCGCTCGAAGAACCGCTCCGCCCCGCGCAGCAGGTAGGGCACGCCGGAGTCGTTGAACGCCTGCTCGTACGCCTCCGACTGGGCGTTCACCCGGAACAGCACCGCGATCTCGCGGGTGGGCACGCCGTCGGCCATCAGCTTCTTGACGGTGAGCGCGACGCCGAGGGCCTCGGCCTGCTCGTCGTCGTACTCGGTGAAGACCGGTTCGGGGCCGTCCGGCCGCTGGGCGACCAGTTCCAGCCGGTGCGGCGAGCGGGCCATGACCCGGTTGGCCAGCGTGACCACCTGCGGCGTCGACCGGTAGTCGCGCACCAACCGGATCACCGCCGCCGAGGGGTGCTCGACGGCGAAGTTCGTCAGGTAGTGGGGCGTGGCGCCGGTGAACGAGTAGATCGTCTGGTTGGGGTCGCCCACCACGCACACGTCGTCGCGCCCGCCGAGCCACGTGTCGAGCAGCAGCTTCTGCAGCGGGTTGACGTCCTGGAACTCGTCGACCACGAAGTAGCGGTACTGCTGGCGGATCTGCGCCGCGACCTCCCGGTGCTCGGTCATCACGGCCGCGGTGAGCTCCAGGATCGTCTCGAAGTCGATCAGGTTCCGCTGGCGGCGCACGCTCTCGTACCCCTCGTACAGCCGCGCGACCTCCTCGGGCGCGATCGGCGGGGTGCGCCGCGCCTTGACGGCGGCGGCCGGGTAGTCCTCCGGGGCGACCTGGGTGACCTTCGCCCACTCGATCTCGCTCGCGACGTCGCGCAACTCGCCGCGCTCGGGGTTCCTGCGCAGCCGCCGGGCCGCCTCGATCAGCAGCGGCAGCTTCGACTCGACCACCTGCGGCGGATCGCCGCCGATCACCCGGGGCCAGAAGTAGCTGAGCTGGCGCAGGGCCGCCGCGTGGAACGTGCGGGCCTGCACCCCCGGCGCGCCGAGCCGGCGCAGCCGCTGCTTCAACTCGCCCGCCGCACGGGTCGTGAAGGTGACCGCGAGCACCCCCTGCGGATCGACGACCCCCGTCTGCACGACGTACGCGATGCGGTGGGTGATGGCACGGGTCTTGCCGGTGCCCGCGCCCGCGAGCACGCACACCGGTCCGCGCACCGCCTGGGCGACCTCGCGCTGCTCGGGATCCAGACCGTCGAGGACGTCCAAGGAGCCGCTCCCAACATGCGTGGCGGACGTTGTTACTGGCATCATCCTTGCAGCAGCAGACCGAGCGTGTCCCATTGACCGGTCGGGGCACGACGCGACAGCGACGCGACATGGACGCGACATCGGGGAGGATGACGCCGTGGGAACCGCGGTCCGAACTGCCATGGGCATGGGCGCCGCCGCCCTCGCCGCGCTGATGCTCACCTCGCCCGGCGCGCGGGCCGCCACCGTGGCCGCCGCCGTCGCCCCCGCCGGCAACCCCGCACCTCAGCCGTCGGCCACTCCGGTTCCGTCCGCCTCTCCGGTGTCGTCCGCGTCGGCCACGCCGTCGACGCCGCCCACGCCCTCCGCGAGCGCCTCGCCTTCGGCGTCTCCCACGCCGCCCGCCGGCGCGAGGATGCACACCTACTCGTACGGCCCGCACCCCCGCCAGATCATGGACGTGTGGTGGCACCCCACCGGCCCGCGGCGTCCCGCCGTGTTCGTCGTCCACGGCGGCTGGTGGTCGGGGGGCGACAAGAAGTACATGACGTCGGTCACCCGCTACTACGTCCAGCAGGGCTACACCGTCGTCAACCTCGACTACCGGCTGTCCGGCGACGCGCCGTGGCCGGCCCAGCGCACCGACGTCCTGTCCGCGGTCGCCGCCGTTCGCAGGCACCCGGCCCTCTTCAACACCGACCCCGGGCGCTACGTGCTCCTCGGGTTCTCCGCCGGGGGTCACCTCGCCGCCGCCGTCGGCACCTACGGCGACGGCCGGCCGGGCCTGCGCGGGGTCGTCGGGATCTCCCCGCCCGTCTCGCCGCTCTCGGCGTACGAGGACGGCACCGCGGCCGGCACGTTCGACCAGCGCAAACTGCGCCGGGCCGCGGTACTGCTGGCCGGAGGCTGCTCCCCGGCCCGGTGCCCGCGTGTCTGGTCGAGCATGGAGGTGCCGTTCCACGCCACCCCCGGCGACGCGCCGATGCTCGCGGTCCACTCGGCCGACGAGTTCGTGCCGCCGTACCAGAGCGAGGTGCTCAAGGAGTCGCTGGAGAACGTCGGGGTCCCGATGACCGTCAAGACGATGGCCGGCACCTTCCACAGCGCGCCGCTCTACCGTGAGCCCGGGGTCGCCGAGACCGTCCGGGCGTGGATCGCCGCCCGGCTGGCGCAGCCGGCCCGCTGACCGGAGGACCGGCGAAGAACCGGGAACAGCCGGGGCGTCCGCGATGTTGCCATGACTGCTCGATCAACGCGTTGCCCACGAAGCTGCCCGGGAAAGGGACGAAGATGGCGCTCACGGTTTACACCACGAGCTGGTGCGGCCCCTGCAAGCGGCTGAAGAGCCAGCTCACGCGGGAGGGCATCGCCTTCAGCGAGGTCGACATCGAGCGCCACCCGGACGCCGCCGAGTTCGTGATGAGCGTGAACAACGGCAACCAGGTCGTGCCGACCGTGGTCACCGACTGCCACACCATGACGAACCCCTCGGTCGCCGAGGTCAAGCGGCACCTCCAGGGCGCCTGCTGACGACCTACCAGCCGGTGTCGGGGATCGGCCCTCCGTACCAGGTCTCGATCATCCGCCGGGCGATCGAGACCTCGGTCGGCAGGAGCAGCTCACCCGACCGCACCTGGGCCGCGAGCTCCTCCCGGGACAGCCAGCGGGCCTCGGCGATCTCGTCCAGGTCGGGGCGCAGGTCGGTCGTGACGGCGCGGGCGAAGAAGCCGAGCATCAGGCTGCGCGGGAACGGCCAGGGCTGGCTGCCCAGGTAGCGGGGGGTGACGACGGCGATGCCGACCTCCTCCAGGACCTCGCGCACCACCGCGTGCTCCAGCGACTCGCCGGGTTCGACGAACCCGGCGAGCACCGACATCCGGTTCGCCGGCCACGCCGGGCCGCGCGCCAGCAGTACGCGGCCCTCGTCGTCGTGGACCAGCATGATCACGGCGGGGTCCACGCGGGGGAAGTGCTGACTGCCGTCACGCGGGCACACCCGCATGTGCCCCGAGGCCGTCACGTTCGTGGGGCCGCCGCACCTGGGGCAGAACTCGTGGGTGGCGTGCCAGGCCTCCAGGGCCACCGCGTAGACGAGCAGCCCCGCGTCGCGGTCGTCGAGCAGCACCGCGGCCTCCCGCAGGCCCACCGCGTCGCCGGCGCCCTGGGCGGGCTCGGGCAGCGGCGCGTTCACCGCGAAGTAGGGCACGCCGTCCTCGTCCACGCCGAGGAGATAACGTGTGCCCTCAGGCGCCTCCGCCGGAGAGGTGAGCACCAGCGCCGCGCCGTCGGTGAAGCGGCGGATCAGCGTGCGGCCGTCCTGGACGAGGAGGACCCTCGTCTTCTCCGCCTCCCAGGCCTGCCGCAGCCACTCCTCGTCGCCGCGCAGGGCCGCCGACCGGTCGATGGCGCTCCGCGCGAGGAGCAGGGGGCCGAGCAGTCCGTCCGCGATTTCCACCCCGTCATCCTTCCACTGGCGCCGCCGCGGCAATCTCCCCGTCAAGCCCGTTCCCCGCGCCACCGCGCTAGGATGCACTCACTTAGGTTAGCCTTACCTATCGGAGGGCCGGTGCGGCTGTACCTCACCACGCTCAACCCGACCGACTCGGTGACCGGCGGTTTCCTTCCCGCCGCGGCCGCGCTGGGCTGGGACGTGACGATACTCACCGACCAACCTGATCGGTATGCCGGGTACCCGGGATGCGAGGTCGTCGCGGCCGACGTCCGCGACGCCAGGGCCGTGATCGACGCCGTCGCCGCCCATCACCCGCCTGGCGTGATCTTCTCGAACTCCGACCACCTCCAGGCCCCCGCCGCGCTCGCCGCCGAGTATTTCGGCCTGCCGGGCAAGGACTGGCGGGCCTGTGTCACCGCCAAGAACAAGGCGCTGACCCGCCGCGCCCTCGCCGCCGTGGAACCGGTCAGGTCCGTACGGATCCCTCCCGGCGGCGACCTCCCGCTCGACCTGCCGTACCCGGTGGTGGTCAAACCCGCGCTCGGCGTGGCGAGCGAGGACGTCGTGCTCGTCGACGGCCCGGACGCGCTGCGCGCGGCGGTGGCGGAGATCCGGGAGCGCCGCCCGGCCGAGGTCCTGGTGGCCGAGGAGTTCCTGGACGGGCCGGTGCGCACGCTGGAAACCCTCGGCGACGGTGGCGGCGGCGTCCGTGGCGCCGGTCGTGGCGCCGGTCGTGAGGCCGACGGCGGCCGGCACAGCGGCGGCGGGGGTGTGCGGCGGGTCCTCGGCGGGTTCGCCACCACGCTCGGCCCGCCGCCGCGATTCATCGAGGAGCGCCTGGACTGGCGGCCCCCGGACGCCGGGCATCTCCCCCACCTGAACGCCGCGCTGGACGCCGTGGGCGTCGGCTTCGGCGTGTGCCACACCGAGTACGCCGTCACCCGGGACGGCCCGCGCATCATCGAGATCAACTATCGGCTCATCGGCGACACCTGCGACTTCCTGCTGGCCGAGCTCCTCGGCGTGCCCCTGCACGAGTGGATCCTGCGGATCCACGCCGGCGAGCCCCTCTCCGCGTTCGACGCCGACTTGTTCGGCATGGACGGCCCGCGTCCGGCGTACGGGTCGGTCGTGAGCCTCGTGGCCGAGCGCTCCGGCACGGTCACCGCCGCGCCGCCGGACCTTCCCGCGCCGGATCTCCCCGCGCTGAGCCTTTCCGCGCCGGGCCTTTCCGCGCCGGGCCTCTCCGCGCCGGACGCCGGGGACGGCGTACGGCTGTGGCACCGGGCGCTGCGCGAGGTCGGCGATCACGTGGAGGTGACCGGGACCAACCGCGACTACCTCGGCCTGCTCCGCGCCGTCGGCCCGGACCGGGAGCGCGTCGACGCCGCCGTGGACGCGTTCCGGAAGGAGCACCCTTGGGTGCTCGCATGACCGCGGAGCACTATCTCGCCGCCCGGGTGCTCGACGCGCTGCTGCGGGAGGACTACGGCGGCATCTCCTCCCGGGTGACCCGCGACCGGGACGGCGTCGCGATCGTCCTCGCCTCGGGGCGGCGGGCCGGCCTCACGCCGGGCAGCCCGTTCCAGGACTTCTCGACGGCCCCGGACGAGCGCCTGAGCCTGGCCGAGGTGCTGGACACGCTTCGGGAGGTCGCCGACCCGGCCGACGCCGATGGGGTCGCCGCCTTCGCGCGGGAGTGCCGCGAGACGCTCGCGGCCCTGGCGGCCCGGCACCGGCTGCGCGGCGAGGTGGACCGGCGGCTGCGCGGGCGGGACGGGCTGATCCGCTACGAGTCGCTGGCCGCCTCGGTGGACCATCCGCTCTATCCGACGGCCCGCTGCCGCCTCGGCGTCTCCCCCGGCGACCTCCCGTCGTACGCGCCGGAGTTCGCCCCCGAGTTCGCGATGCGCTGGACGGCGGTGCCCCGGGAGCTCGCGACGCTGTCGCGGCCGGAGCCGCCCGAGTGGTGGCCCCGGCCCGGCGACGTGGGGCTGCCGCCCGGCCTCGCTCGTACGCACGTGCTGTTCCCCGTGCATCCCCTGGCGGAGCCGCTCGTGGCGGGTCTTCCTGGGGCGGCGCCCGGGCTTCCCTGGCTGGTGCCGGGGCGGCGTCCGTACCTGGTCGTGCGGCCGACCCTGTCGATGCGGACGGTCGAGGCCGGCCCGCGCGTCCATCTCAAGGTGCCGCTGCCCACCAGCACGCTCGGCCTGCGCAACCGCAGGTCGATCAAGCCGGGAACATTGCTCGACGGGGCGCTGGCCGAGTCGCTGCTGCGCCGGATCCTGCTGCGCGAGCCCGCCCTGCGCGCCACGCTCGCCGACGAGCAGACGTACGGGCACGCGGGGCACGAATACCTGGGCTGGCTGGTCCGCGGGCTGCCCGAGGGGGAGATCGTCCCGGTCGCGGCCCTCCTCGCGCCGCTGCCGGACGGGGACGGCCGGCTCGTCGCGCACGAGGTGGCCGACCGGCACTACGGCGGCGACGTGCGCGCGTTGCTCGACGACTACCTCGCGGCGCTGTTCGCCTGGAACGTCACACTCTTCGTGCGGTACGGCGTCGCGCTGGAGGCCCACCAGCAGAACCTGGCCCTGCTGTTCGGCGACGGGCCCATGCGGCTGCTGGTCAAGGACAACGACGGGCTGCTCGCCTCCCCCGGGCGGCTGCGGGCCGCCGGGCTGGACGCGCCGGAGTTCGACGACGCGCGCATGCTGACCGACGACCCCTACGCGCTCGCCGACGTCTTCGTGACGATCACGCTGCACCTGGCCGCCATGGCGGTGGCCCACGGCCTGCTGCCCCACTCCGGCGCCGCGCCGGTCCGGCGGGCGCTCGCTGCGGCGCTGGAGCAGTACGGGGACGACCCGATGGCCCGGCTGCTGCGGGCCCGCACGCTCGACGCCGCCCGCCTCACCGGCAAGTCGATGGTGGTCGCCGGGACGCTCGTCGCCAAGGAGCGCACCGGGGCCCGGGACGTCAACAAGTTCTACGGCACGACCGGCCCCAACTATCTGAGAGGCGCCCGCTCCGTAGACCCCACAGCCGCGGATCTCACAGCTGCGGAGCTCACAGCTTCGGATCTCGCAGCCGAGGAGACCGCGCTGGGGGCGCTGCTGCGCTGCTGGCTGCGTGAGGTCGGCGGCCCACGCGGCGACGTGCGCGCCGCCGGGCCGCATCTGACGCTCCGGGTGGCCGGGACGCCGGTGCGCGTCCGCGCGCGCGGGGGCATCGCCCTGCGATTCGACGGCCCGCCCGAATACCTGGCGGAGGGGCGGTGGCGGCCCCTCGGCCTGCCCTCCCTCCTCGATCTCGTGGTAGGCGATCTCGACGGCGACAACGAGGAGTTCGCCGACCAGGTCCGCGCCGGGCGCGACGCGACGGCCGCGATCCTGGCCGCCCGCGAGCGGGCCGCCCCGCCCGCCGACCCCTGGCTCGCCTCCGAGCAGGCCCTCGTGGCCGGGCATCCGTTCCACCCCGCGCCGAAAGCACGCGCGGGCGACGGCTGGCTGGACTACGCGCCCGAGGCGCACGCGCGGTTCGCGCCGCGGCTGCTCGGGGTGCGCGCCGACCTGGTGGCCCAGGAGGGCGACACGACGGCGCTGGGCGGCTTCGGCGAGGCGCCGCCGGGCTACCTGCCGCTGCCCGCCCATCCGTGGCAGCTCCGCCTGCTGGCCGCCGAGCTGCGGGAGCCGCTCGCGGACGGGCGGCTCGTGGACCTCGGGCCCGGCGCCCGCATGGTCGTGCCCACGTCCTCGGTCCGGACCGTGTACGACCCCGGGGCCGGCGTGTGCCTGAAGTTCAGCCTGGACATGCGGATCACCAACTGCGTGCGCAAGAACGCGTGGTACGAGCTGGCCGGCGCGGTGGAGCTGACCCGGCGGCTCGCCCCCGTCTTCGAACTGCTCGACAAACGCTTTCCCGGCACGCGCTGGCTGCCCGAGCCCGGCTACCGGTCGGCCGCACTCGGCACGCGGCTGCTCGAAGGGCTCTCGGTGATCGTCCGTACCGGGCCGTGGGCCTTGTGCGGGCCGGGAGTCACCCCGGTCCTCGCCGCGGCCCTGGCCGCGGGCGGCGAAGGGGTGCCGGAGGCCGTCCTGGTCCGCCGGGCGGCCGACCCGGTCGCCTGGTTCGAGGCATACGTCGAGCGTGTGGCATACCCGGTGCTCGACTCGTACGTCCGGCACGGCGTCGTGCTCGAACCACACGTGCAGAACGTGCTCGTCGGGTTCGACGCGGACGGCCTGCCCGCCGAGGTCGTCTTCCGCGACCTGGAGGGCACCAAGCTGGTCACCGGCCGCCACGACCTGACCGGCCTGCGGGACGAGGTCGCCGGCTCCCTGTCGTACGACGCCGGGCGCGGCTGGGACCGGGTGGCCTACTGCCTCTTCGTCAACCATCTCGCGGAGGTCGCCGCCACCGTGGCCGCCACCGTGGCCGACGCGGCGACGGACCGGACTGCGGACGCGGGAGGTGACCGTCTCCTGCGGGACCTGTGGGCCGCCGCCCGCGCGTCCCTGGAGCGCTACGTGGCTGACCACGCGCCCAGCCACGCTGCCGATTGTGAGGCCCTCGTGCCGCTGACCCGGCTGCTGGCGGGGGCGCCGCTGCCCGCCAAGGCGAACCTCACCGTACGGTGGGCGAGAGCGGCCGACCGGGATGCCGGATACGTGCACGTCGCCAACCCGCTCGCGCCGCCCGGGCCCCGCCTCGGCCCGCTCTGGCCCGAGCCGACCCACGCCAGGGGGCGCGGATGAGCATGGACGTCCCATCGGGCGTGCGGCGGGCCGCCGAGTCGCTGGACGACGTGCCCGCCTACGTCTACGACCTCGCCGGGCTCGCCCGCCACGCGGCGGCTGTACGGGCTGCCCTGGCGGGGACCGAGCTCTGCTACGCCGTCAAGGCCAACCCCGACCCTGAGGTGCTGCGTGCACTCGCGCCCTACGCGGACGGGTTCGAGGTCTCCTCCGGCGGCGAGTTCGAGCACGTCAGGGCGCTGCTGCCGGACGCTCGGCTGAGCTTCGGCGGGCCGGGCAAGACCGGCGCGGAGCTGGCCCTGGCCCCCTCGGCACACCGGTGGCATGTCGAGAGCCCGGCCGAACTGCGGCGCCTGCGTGGGCCGGCGGACGTGCTGCTGCGGGTCAACCTCGACGTGCCCGTCACCGGCGCGGCCCTCGCGATGGGCGGCGGCGCCACGCCGTTCGGCATGGACCCGGACGGGGTCGCCGAATGCCTGGCCCTCCTCGGCCGTCCCACCCCCGCCGACGCCGCCTCAGGCGGGCTTTCAGAGCGGCTGCCGGGCGGGCGGGGGGCGCTGCGGCTGCGGGGCGTCCACGCCCACCTCGCGAGCGGCCTGGCCGCCCCCGACCTGCTCACCCTCGCCGAGGCCGTGCTCGGGTACGGCAGGAGCCTGGGCCTGCGGGAGTTCAACCTCGGCGGCGGGATGGCCGTCTCCTACACCCGTCCCGAGGAGCGGTTCGACTGGGCGGCGTACGGCGCGGGCCTGCGGGCGCTCGCCCGGCCGGGCGAGACGCTGCGCGTGGAACCGGGACGGGCCCTGACCGCCTACTGCGGGTGGTACCTGACGACCGTGCTCGACGTGAAGCGAGTCCACGGCGAGCGCTTCGCCGTACTCTCCGGCGGAACCCACCACCTGCGGACCCCCGTGACGAAGGGACACGACCAGCCGTTCGCCGTACTGCCCCGAAGTGAGGATGGCGAGCACGGCCCGGTGACCCTGGTGGGACGGCTCTGCACCCCCAAGGACGTCTTCTCCCGCCGCGTCCCCGCCGCACTCGCCGTCGGCGACGTCGTCGCCTTCGCCATGGCCGGCGCGTACGCCTGGAACATCTCCCACCACGACTTCCTCATGCACCCGAAGCCCGAGTTCCACTACCTGCGCTGAGAGCCGAGAACCTTCGCGGAGTCGGCGAGGCGGGCCGCGTTCTTCAGGCGCTCACGTCGACCACGACGCGAACCGTGGCCTGGTCCGTCTCCGTGGTGCGGACCGTGAGAACGGCCTGCCAGCGACCCGGGAACGGCAGGTTCAGCTGGCCGATGTAGTGCCCGCCGGCGCCCTGGAGCTCCACCGGGATCGGCCCGAGGTCCCGGTCTGGGAGGGTCATGGCGGCGTGCACCTCCGGCACGTTGAGCGGCGCGCCGTTCGGGTCGAGCACCGACAGGTGCAGCTGCGCCGGCCCCACCTTGGGCGGAAATACCACGAGCAGCACCGCACCGCGCGAGGCGGGGCCGGAGCCGGCCGAGAACGGCACGGGTGTGGGCACGGCCGGCACCGCTCGATTCGCGGGCGCCGCCGTATTCGCGGCCGCCACCGTCGAGCGGTGCTCGGCGAACGCCGAGCGGGCCGGCTCCATGGCGACCAACGCGGCGGACAGGCCGAGCACGACGGCGCCCACCCCCGTCTCGGTCAGCAGCCGCCGGTAGAACGCGTAGAGCTGGTGCGGGTCAGGGCCGCCGCGGTGCCGCTTGCCGCCCGCGCCGTAGTGGCGGGCGACCCATCCGCGGGCGGCGGCGCCTAACGCGACCAGCACGACCACGAGGGCGACCTTCGCCAGCAGAACCTGGCCGTACGCGGTGGCGAACAGCGTCGGCGGCGACCCGACCTGCCGCCATGCCTGGAACAGGCCGGTGGCGACCATGAGCGCCACGCACACCAGCGCCGTGTGCGAGAACCGGGGCACCGCCACGCGCAGGGTGACGGCGTCGCGGGTCGGCACGTGCGTCATGGCGAGCGCGACGAGACCTCCGAGCCAGACCGAGCCGGCGACGAGGTGCACGACGTCGACCGGCACGGCGAACCCGCCGGCCTCGCCCGTCACGCTGTGGTTCGCGATGCTCCAGGTCACGGCGAGCGCCGCGGCGGCCGCGAGCACCGCCGCCGCGACCGTCCACCGTGTGCGGCGGTCCGGCGCGTCCGGGTAGCGGTTCAGCAGCCAGACGAGCGCGGGCGCCGCGGCGAGCAGCAGAGCGACGCGAATCCCGAGGGCACGGCCCAGACCGGTGGCCCACGTCGTGGACAGCAGCCGCGGGTCGAAGGCGCCCGCCACATCGCCGTCGGCCACGTACGGCCCGTACAACAGGCCGGAGGCGATCGCGGCGGCGAGGCTGGCGCCCCAGCCGGCCCACAACACCCGCCGGGCCGGCCGTCGCCGCGCACCGGCCGGCCAGCACCACGCCAGGTAGAACGCGGTGCCGAGCAGCACGGCGAACCCTGCGAACGCGGCCCACCGGGCGGCGCCGTACGCCGTCGCGGCATCGCCGGAACGATCGCCCGGGGGCGTGACGGCGGCCGGGCGGCTGCCCGGCGTACCGACGGTGAACGTGTAGGCGCCCTGCACCGGGTGGCTGTCGGAGGACACCACCCGCCACGAGACGGTGTAGACGCCGTCGGCGAGTTTCCCGTTCAGCGGGGCCTCCACCGACGTGTCGTCGCCCACGCGGTGGACCGGTGCGCCGATGCCGATGCGGGCGCCGTCTGGGCCGAACAGCCGCAGGCCGTCCGGCGGCACGGTCACCGGGTCGGTGAACTGCAGCAGCAGCGTCCGAGGGGAGTCCTGGTAGATCTGGCCGTTGGCCGGCGCGGCGTCGACCAGTTCCGCGTGCGCCCAGGCAGGGCTCGCCATCACGAGGGACACGGCGGTGGCGAACCCTGCGAGGAGGACGGCGAGCCCCGCGCCGCGCGTCCTGGTGAGGGTCATCGCGAGAGCCGCGCCGCGGTGTCCGCCTCCGCGAGCGGCGCCGAGGCTGGCGCCGGGGTGCGCCGGCGCAGCCCGGTCGCGGCCGCCGTCAGCAGCGCGAGGGCGCCGAGCGCGAGGCCGGCCCAGCCGAGCAGGCGAGCGACGCTGTCGCCGGTGGGGGTGGCCTCGGCGGGCGCGGCGGGCGCGGCGGGCGCGGCGGGCGCGGCGGGCGCGTTGGCCTGCGCGTCCACCGGCTTGACGTCGATCATCGGCGCCGGGTGTTCGGGCCGTGGCGCGCCGGCCTCCGGGATGTCGATCCAGCGGACGACCTCACCGTCGCTGTAGGTCTGCAGCGCCTTGAACACGAGCTGGCCGGGCGTGGTGGGCAGCGGACCGAGGGACACCTCGAAGAGCTGGAACTCGCCGGGCTTGATGGCGCCGCCCTCCCACACGATGCCCGTGACGGCCTTGTTGGCGGCCTCGTCGTCGTCGTGCCCGGCGGACGCGGCGTTCGGCAGTTGCCGGGTGGCGACAGTGGCCTTCCAGCCCGGGACGGGGCGCAGGGAGACGCTGGTGAGCTGGGCGTTCTCCGGGAAGACGACCTCGACGCGGGTCGTTTTCGCGTCCGCGCGCTCGTCGGGCACCTTGAACGCGAACGTGCCGTAGCCGCCGGTGGTGGCGACCGAGGGGGAAACGGTGACGTGGGCCCACGCCGGCGAGGTGGGGGCGAGCAGGACGGCGACGCCGGCGACGAGCGTCGCGGCGACGACACGGATGGGCTTCATGCGCGGACTCCTTGCGCGTATCGGTATGTGGAGCCCGTGCCGGTCAGGTGCGCTCACGGCTGACCGGCACGGGTTCGGAGGCGGGTTCAGCCGGCGATTACGGCGTTACATTGATGATCGTCACGAGGCCGATCATGCCGTTGGGTCCCTCGGAGTGGGAGAAGATGTGGCAGTGCAGCAACCACTTCCCGGGCTCTTTGGGCTGGAACACGATGTCGTACGTCTGTCCGACGCCGACGTTGAGCGTGTCCACGGTGTACGGTGAGGCGAGCTTGTTGCCGTCTTGGGCCACGACCTGGAACGGCACCCCGTGCAGGTGCATCGGGTGGATCATCTCGGGGCCCGTGCCGATCAGCCGGACGTGGACCTTCTGGTTGACCGCCGCCGTCAGCGGCACGGTCGCCGGGTACGACTTGCCGTTTAAGGTGAACCCGTTGGAACCGTCGCCGATCTCGAGGGTGTAGTGCTTGTCGGCGGCGATGTCGCCCAACGTCGGGGTCACCAGGAGCGCGCCGTAGAGGCCCCGGCCGACCTGGCCGCCACCCATGTGCGAGTGGTACCAGTGCGTGCCGGTCGACTTGGCGGTCCACTCGTACGTGTAGGTGTTGCCGGGCATGATGTGCGGCTGCGTGATGTCCGGCACGCCGTCCTGCGCGTTCGGCAGTTGCATGCCGTGCCAGTGCACCGCCGTGTGCTCCGGCAGGTCGTTCTGCACGATGACCCGCACCTGGTCGCCCTCGTTGACCTTGATGGTGGGGCCGGGCACTATGCCGTTGAACGTGTACGCCTGCTTCACCACCCCGGGCGAGACCTCCCAGTCGGTCTGCGACATGCACAGCTTGAACACCTTGACGGTGCCGACCAGGCTGTAGGCGGCCAGCCGGGTGCCATCGCCCTGGTCGGCGCCGAGGGCCGGGTTGTCGCAGGGCGCGGAGCCGGGCGGCGGCGTCGTCGGAGTGACGCTCGGGCTCGGGCTCGTGCCCGGGCTGCCGCTCGGCGACGGGCTCACGCTCGGTGAGCGGGACGGCGACGGGCTTGCGCTCGGTGACCGGGACGGCGACGGCGACGGCGGTGCCGTTCCGGCGTTGATGATGCCGGTCATGTACGGGTGGAAACTGCAGTAGTAGTTGTACGAGCCGGCGGTGGCGACGGTGACCATGAAGCTCGCCCCGGGCGGCAGGTCCGGGGACGTGAAGTCGCCGCGGATGGCGTGGACGGTACCGTCTGTCTCCTGGTTGACGAACGTGACCGTGTCGCCGGGTGCCAGCGTGAGCACGTCCGGCGTGAACGCGAAGTTCTTGATCGCGATCGTGTGGTTCGTCGCGCCCGCGGCCTTCGGCGCGAACAGTGCCGCGCCGGGGACCAGGATCGAGAGCGCGATCACGCCGATCAGCATCAGCCGCCGTACCGGTGGCGAGGCGTCGGAGAGGGCACGCCGGAGGGCCGCGAAGGGCTCCGGCGCGGTCGTATCAGACATGGGTGTACTTCCTCGTCTACTGTGGGATGCACGCGCCCACGTGTCGGCGGCCGAATGGACCGGCGTGGGTGGTGCGCGATCGGGGGCCCTGGTCAGGGGGAGGGACCGTCCGCTTTACGGTCCCTCCCCCGCAGTGCGGGCCCGCAGTTACTCGCAGACCCCCTGGTTGATGGGGTTGAGCTGGGCACACGTGAGCTTGTCCGCCATCTCCGGCGTGGCGTTCTGCACCCAGCCGTTGTAGACGATCGGGTAGGGGAAGACGCCCTGCCCGCCCATGCCGTTGTAGCCGGTCACGACGTCGTCCACGCTGGTGCCCGCGGCCGAGTCGAGAACCATCTTGCCGACGATTGTGGAGTCGGCGGGGCTGCCGTCGCCGTTGGGGTCGGGGTCGATCACGGCGAGGGTGTTGGCGAACTTGCTCGACACGTAGGCGTAGTAGCCGCCGCCGCGCTTGGCACCGAAGTTGATGCCGTGACAGCCGGAGTCGCACGGCAGGTACTTGATGACCTTGTCGGTCTTGGTGTCGATGACGGCGATGTTGCTCGTGAGCGTGTTCGCCACGAACGCCACGTTGCCGTCAGGGCTGACCGGGATCTGGATCGGCAGGCCGCCGAAGCCCCCGGTCGTCGCCCCGGTCACCATGTCGTAGTTCGCCCACAGGTTGATGGCCTTGTAGCCGACGTTCGTGCCGCTGTCGGAGTGGCACGCCGGCCCGTCCAGCGAGATGCAGGAGACGCTCTGGCCGAGGAAGTTGGCCACGTAGTACTTCGAGGAGTCCGGCATCATGCCGGTCGCGATGGGCAGCTGCTCGGTCTGCACCTCCTGGATCGAGCCCGACGGCACGTCGACGATCGTCGAGTTGTTGTGGTTGACGTTCGGCGTGACCATGGTGTGCCCGTCGGCGCTCATCCAGTGCGCGTGCGGGTGGGCCGGTGTCTGGCCGGGACCCTGCACCAGGATGCGTCTGTCGATCTGCGTGGCACCCGGACTCAGTTCGACCACCGCGTTGCCGGCGTTGATGGCGACGTGGAGCTGGTCGGTGTCGGTCCGGGTCATCACATGGGATGGGTCCGGGCCGACCTGGATAGTTCGCACGAGCTTGCCCGTGGTCCGGTCGAACACGGTCAGGCGGTCGGAGAACCATTCCGTCTGATAGATGTACTTTCCGGCGCGATCCGACCACATATTGTGCGGGTTGTTGAGGTTGATCTGTGGTAGCGCCACCTTCCGGTCTACGGTCCAGTTCTGCACGTCGACCTTGGTCGCCGCGCCGGACTTGACCTTGCCGGCGTACTGCTCCATCTGGGTGTCGACCCAGAGCTCACCGACGCCGGGCGTGCTCGGCCGCTGGGTCAGCGCGGGCAGCGTGACGCCCTCGTTGAACTTGCTGTTGTAGTACGCGTCGAGGCTCGGGATGATCACCGGCTGCTCGTTCGCGTCGTACTCCAGGATCGGCGCGGGCGGGTAGTAGGGGTTCCAGTTCTTGGTCTGCGTGTTGCTGAAGACCTGCCAGTTGTCGGGCGTCGTGATCCGGAAGAACTTCTGCACGAGCTGCTGCACCACGTCGGCCGAGCTGGGCACGACGATGCCGCCCTTGACGTTGACGTTGAGCTTCTTGCCGAAGTCCAGGCCGGGCGTGAGCGGGTCGTCCACGACCACAGCGCCGAGCATGTACGGGTGGATCTTGCAGGCCCACGCGTACAGGCCCGGTTCGGTCAGGTTGGCCTCGACGTTGCCGATGAACGCACTGTTCTGGTCGATCGGCTGCGCGCCGACCGGCCAGATCAGGCTGGTCACCGAGTGGGCCGAGGCGGCCGCCGGTGCCGCCACCGCGAACTTCGCCTTCGGCGCGAGGCTCAGGTCCGAGGGCGCCAGCGCGGCGACCTCCTTGAGCGTGCGCATCAGGTCGAGCCCCACGGGCAGGCTGCCGAGCGGGGTGGCGCTGCTGTCCGGCACCGTCGACAGCTGCTGGCTGAGCTGGTTGATCTGCGTCTTGGCACGCTGGATCGTCGGGTTCAGGAATCCGAGCGCGCCGCCCGCCGCGTCGACCGCCGAGTTGAGCTGGTCGAGGTTGAGCAGGCTGTTGACGTTCACACCGAGCTGGCCGATCAGCGGTGCGTCGCCGTTGAGCAGCGGCAGGTTGAGCAGGCCGCCGCCGAGATCGCCGTTGAGCAGTGTGTCGGTGCTCAGCGGCAGCGACGCGAGCTTGGTCCGCGGCGTCACGGCGACGCCGAGCGACCGCGTGCCGAACAGCGTCGCACCGGTGTCGAACCACGCACCCTGGTTGTCGGTTAGCGTGAACTGCACCGGCGTTCCTACACCGATCGGAAGCGCCTGGGATGAGGAAGGACTGACCCCAATTGTTACGAGAGCAAGGATGGGGGTCAGCAGCCAAGCCAGTCGCCGTCGACTGGCCCGGCGTCGGGCGGCGAGAATGCCGCGTGGGGGAGAATGCATAAACTCCTCCTGAAGTGGGGTGAGATCGATGACGCCAGCCGGATGTTTCACGCGCGGCTAGGCGCAGTTAACTCGCTGTGAACGGGCGCTCACGCGCAACACGGTATTTACGCCTCAACGTGGCGCGGCGGGGTCCGTGAATCGGGTTGGTTCAGTGCCAAGCTCAGGTCGAACCGACCAGAGCGAGATTTTCGCCGCTCAGGCGGCTGATGGACAAATACAACAGACGCAACAAACCCGAAACAAGCCGCGTCAGGTGGCCCAACGGCCAGGGTCCACCGATACTCCAGTGCCGGCGACGGGACGCACGGCGTGACACACACACCGGCACCCTTCACGACTCATGAGACGCCAAAGGCCGCGTGGGAGAAGGACCGCGCTGAGCTGGAAGACGAGCGTGATGTTCTCCAGCGCTCAGTGGTCTTGTGGGTGAAAGAGGCGATGGGCCGGTGAGCGTGGCGGCCTTCATCTGCTCAAGACCGACCACGGCATCGACCACGCCACCTCCTGCCGAGCCCTGGGGGTGTCGCAGTCGTGGTTCTACAAGTGAAACGCATCGGCCAGACCGCCCCGACGGCGCGTGAGCGCTTCGCCGTGCTCTCCGGTGTCCCCGCCGCACTCGCCGTCGGAGACGTCGTGGCCTTCGCCATGGCCGGCGCGTACGCCTGGAACATCTCCCACCACGACTTCCTCATGCACCCGAAGCCCGAGTTCCACTACCTGCGCTGAGAGCCGAGAACCTTCGCGGAGTTGGCGAGGCGAGCCTCGTTGAGCGACCTGATGACGCCGAGCCGGGCACGATCACGGTCGATGACCCGCTGCTGGGCCTCTACATAAACCGTGCGGCGGACGTCGGAGTAGCCGGTCTCGGCCCGGCACTGCGCGTCCGCGACCGCGGTGTCGATCTCGGCCTGAGTGCCGCGAGGCTTGACGATCTGGTCGTCCTTGGCGGTCGTCGCCCAGCGCGGGTCTCCGCCGGCCTGGCCGGTGTCGCTGTAGTGGAAACCCCTCGACTCCATGCATTCGCTCCACGCGCGCTCGGCCGCCGCGATCCGGGGGTCCCGGGAGGCGGCGTCGGACGCGCTGTCGGCGAAACGCGGGACCTCGTCGTCGTCAAACCTCTTCCGGATGTCCGCCGGGGCCACACCCCGCGCTCCCCGGTTCAGAACCGCGTCGGCCTCGGCCATGCAGCCCCCGGGCGGCACCGTCCGCCCGTGGTACCGCCGAACGTTTCCCATCAGGACACGAAACTCGTCGTCGCCGACCGAGTAGATGGGGATTCCCGTGTCCTCACTCACATTCCGGCGTTCCCCTACGTAGCCCGACTTCTGGGCCTGTCCGGGATCAAACCACCCGATGTAATCGATGTTGTGCAGGTTGGTCACCGGTTCGACGGCGGGAAACCGGAAATCGAGCCCGGCACGACGCATGCACTCCTCGGCCAGCATGAATCGAGCGCGCAGGACCTGGGCCCTGTCCTTGGCACCAAGACTGTAGGCGTCCAGAGGCAGGGTGGTATCCGGCGGATTCGCCGCCGCCGAGCACCCGGCCACCGCCGCGACACCGGCCATCACCAACGCCATCCGCAGAACAGACATAAGCCATTCATAGCCGATCACGAACCGGCCCTGCCGACAAAAGAGACAATCATTCTCAGAACAGATCTTCCACCTGTCGGTATGACATTTACGGCAAATGACCGATTCACCGGAGTGCCCCCCCCGGTGGAGCTTCCTCCACTTCGCCCGCCTCCTGAGGCACCGGTGCCATCACTTATCGGTTACCTTCCGTGTCGGCACAGGAGCGTTCCGTACCATCGACATTGAGGAGCAGGAGAGGATGGCGACATGGCCCTTACGAAGCCGACCCGCCGCGGCAGGCACGACCACCCCGTCCCGCGGCAACAGGACGACTCCGTCCCTGACGAGCACAGGCCTCAGGAAGCCAGGAAGCACGAGGAGCCCCAAGAGCTCCCAGACGAGGTGCTGCAACTGTTCATGCAACTCAACGACGCCGGTTACCGGGCGGAGATTCGTCTCGGGCAGGTCGTCGTGACGCCGCCGGCAACCATGCAGCACGGCGACGTTCTCGACCGGCTCGCCGAACTTCTGTACCCCTTGAAGCCGGCTTACGAGCGTGCTGTTCGACTGGAAACCCTGCCCGGAGACCGTTGGAGGCGGACGGATCACAGCGCGACCAGACGTCCGCCGCGCCCCTGGAGACGGACAGCGGCCAGGGCGCCGGAGGCCGACGCGACCACGAGCAGCACGCCGCAGGCCGTCGCCACGGTGCGCGTGTCCCCGGCGACGGCGGCGCGCAGGCCCTGGACGGCCCAGTACCCGGGAGAGACCGGTGCCGCGGCGGCGATCCACCCCGGCATGGCGCCGAGCGGGACGAGCGCGCCGCCCAGGCTGCTGAGCAGCATGCCGCCGATGTCGTAGGCCGCCGACAGTTCGCCCATGCTCCGTACGAGCACGCCGAGCAGCGCGCCGATGCCGAGCAGGGTGCAACTCCAGCAGAGCAGGACGCCCAGCAGCGGGAGCGGATGGGGAACGCTCATGTCCAGGACGCACACGCCGAATCCGACGATGAGCAGTTGCTGGGCGAGGAGAGCGGCGAAGACGGGCACGGCCTTGCCGACGAGCATCTCCGCCGGGTGGAGGGCCGTTCCGCGCATGCGGTCCCAGGTCCGGCCGAGCCGTTCGGTGAGAATCGAGTTGCCGGAGATGCCGAGGGCGAGCAGCGAGAAGGTGACCAGGGTGCCGACGACGGCCTGTTCCGTGCCCGCGGCCCGCCCCTGTGCGGCGACGTAGAGCGGGCGCAGCAGGGTGAGGAAGGCGAGCGGCAGGATCATCCTGCTCAGCAGCGGGCCGGGCTCTCGGAGCATCAGCAGCAGGTTGTGACGGACCAGGACACCCGTACGGAACACGGACTCACGCGGCGACATCACGAGCCTTCCCGGCTTCCAGCGCGCGGTAGAGGTCGTCCAGGCTGGGGCGGCGTACGTCGACGGACGTGGGCGTGCGGCCCGAGGCGAGCAACGCGGCGAGGTCGGCGCCGGGATCGGTGGTCGGCAGACGCAGTTCGGGCTCGGCGGGATCGGCGAAGGTCACCCTGAGCTCGCCCGGCAGCCCTCGGGTCAGCTCCCGCTGGGTGCCGCGCGCGACGACCCGACCGGCTCGGGCGAGCGCCACGGTCGCGTCGAGATCCACGAGTTCCGGCAGGTAGTGCGTGATGTAGAGGACCGCGGCCCCCGCCTCCGCGCGGGCCCTGACCGCTGCCAGCAGGGCCGAGCGGGTCTCCGGGTCGGCGCCCGCGGTCGGCTCGTCCAGCAGCAGCAGCGGTGGCGAGCCCACCATGGCGGTGGCCGCCTGGACGCGGCGGCGCTGGCCGCCGGACAGGACGCCGACGGGCCGATCCGCGATCGGGGCGAGGCGAAGCTCGTCCAGGACGCGAGTGATCTCCGTGTCCCGGCGCCGCCCGCGCAGCCCGGCCAGTCCGGCGAACAGCCGCAGGTTCTCGCGCACGCTGACGCCGTTGTAGAGCGCGAACTCCTGCGGGGCGACGCCGAGCAGCCGACGTACGGCACGACCGGAGCCACCTGCTATGCGTACACGGCCCGCATCGGGGCGCACGAGGCCGGTGACGACTTCGACAAAGGTCGTCTTGCCCGCTCCGTTGTGCCCGATCAGGCCGACGATCTCGCCGGACGCGACCGCGAGGTCGAAGCCGTCGAGCGCGCTGCGCCGGCCGTAGCGCTTCACCAACCCCTCCGCGACGAGCATCCCGCCCCCTCTAGTCTACGGTGTATACGTCTACACTGTATACGCGTGAGTGGCCGGAGAGAAGAGATCCTGGACGCGGCGCTGGCGATCGCCGACGAGCACGGCATCGGCAAGGTCTCGATGCGCGCGCTGGCCGAGCGGGTCGGAGTGACGCCGATGGCGCTGTATCGGCACGTCAGCGACAAGGCCGAACTCCTGGACGGCATGGTCGGCCGGCTTCTCGCCGGGCTCCTGCCACCGGACGCGGGGAAGGGCCGGGCGTGGCACGAACGACTCGCCGCCCTCGGGTACGCCGTCCGCGGGATGGCCCGGCGACATCCCTGGGCGGCGCAACTGCTGTTCTCCCGGCCGGCCGTCACACCGGACGCCGTGCGGGTGGTGGACCTCATCTACACCGCGCTCGTCGAGGCCGGTGTTCCGGACCGCGAGGTGCCCCGGCTGGAGCGCCTGATCTCCACCTTCGTGATCGGTTTCGCCGCCTCCGAGGCCTCCGGCCGCTTCGGCACCGGCTCCCTCGATCCGCGCGGCCGGCGCGGCCGGCTGCCGGAGGGCGAGCTTCCCGGCCACGGCAGGCTCGCGCCGTGGCTCGACCTGCCCTGGGACCTCGACACGGAGTTCGAGGCCGACCTGGACGACCTGCTGCGTCTGATCAAGGCGGTCGCGGGCGGGCGCGACTGACCGCGGCCCCTGCGGCGGGAAAGCCTCCTGAATCCGACGACGGCCGGCGGCTCCTCTCGGTCACTCCTCGGGAACGCGCTGGATGAGGATGGTGAGGCCGTCCGCGTCGAGGAGGTCCACGGGGCGCACGGTCTCGTTCGAGCGGACGTAGTGGAAGGCCGCCCCGACCTGCTCCAGGGGCACCCCGGCCAGTGCGGCCCAGGCCACCCGGTACGCCGCGAGCTGCACCGACGCCGTGTCGGCGGCCCGGCCGTGCGGCCGTTCGCCGGTCTTCCAGTCGACCACCACGTAGCCCTCCCGCTCGCGGAAGACCGCGTCCATCCGCCCGCGCACCAGCCGATCGCCGATCATCGTCTCGAACGGGACCTCCAGGTCGACCGGCTCCCGCACCGCCCACTCGCTCTCCTCGAACCGCTCCTGCAGCTCGGCGAGCTGCACGTCGGTCTCCGACAGCTCGTCGGCGGCGCCCGGCAGCTCCAGGTCGTCGATCAGGCGTTGCTGACCCCAGCGCGACTCCAGCCACCGGTGGAAGGTGGTGCCCCTCCGGGCCAGCGGGGCGGGCCTGCGCGGCACCGGCCGCCGCACCTGCCGGGCGAACGCCGCCGGGTCCTGGGCCAGTGTCACCAGTGACGACACCGACAGCCGCGACGGCAGCTCCACCACCGCGCCGGCTCTCTGGCGGTTCGTCTCGCGCTCGCGCAGCAGCAGGTCGGTGTCGCGGGCCCAGGCCCGCATCCGTTCCAGGTCCCGGTCCCGCAGCAGAGCGGGACCGTCACCAGCCGAGGCCGTCGCGGGTGTGGCGCCGGTCATCGCCTCCTCCACGAGGCGGGCGCCGTCGCGGATGGCGTCGTGGACGGTGACGGACGGCCACTCGGCCGCCGACGGCTCGGCCAGCAGAGGGTTCTGCAGGCTCCGCGCGTCCTCGTCCTCCGCCCAGCGGACGACCCCCGCACCCGCCTCGCGGATCTCCCGCAGGAAGTCCGACGGCTCCAGCGGCCGGGACGAGCTCCCCCAGCGGTAGCCGGAGGCGATGAGCAGGTAGTGCGCCCGGGTGACGGCGACGTACGCCAGCCGCCGCTCCTCCATCAGGTCGCGGTCGCGGCAGCGCTCGTCGAACGCGCCGAGCGCCTCCCGGTCCAGCCCGGCCAGCTCGGGCAGATCGGAACTGTCCCCCCGCAGCGGGTACGGCAGCTTGCGCGGGTTCTCCGTCCAGCGGGAGTTGGTGACCGGGGTCGCCGGGAACACGCTGCCCTTGATCAGCCCGCCCTTCTGCGAGGTGAGCTGCGACAGCCCCGGCACCACCACGACCGGCCACTCCAGGCCCTTGGACGCGTGGACGGTCATCAGCTTGACGGTGTTGCTGTCGCCGACCCGCCCGGCCTCCAGGCCGAACTCCTCGCTCTCGGCCGCCTTCAGGTACGCCAGGAACGCGCCGAGCGTCGGGTCCTCCGAGTCGCCGGCGAACCGGGACGCCGCGTCGAGGAAGGCGTCCAGGTCGGCGCGGGCGGCCAGCGGGCCGCCGCCGCGGCCCCGGGCGGCCACCTCGACGTCGAGCCCGAGGCGGCGTTCGATCTCGCTGATGAGGTCGGGCAGCGGCTGCCCCGCGTGGGCGCGCAGCTGACGCAGCTCGCGGGCGGCGGCGGGCAGCCGCTCCTGGGCGAGCGGGGAGAACCGCGCCAGCCAGTCGGGCCGGTCGGGCAGTTCGTCGAGCGCGTCGACCAGGCTGCCGCGCTCCTCGGCGAGGTCGGCGACGACCTGGTCGAGCGGGTCCTCCGGCCGCGGCCCTCCCCTGGCCGCCCTGATCTCGCGGTTGAGCTCGCGGGCCAGGTCGCCGAGCACCTTGAGGTCGGCCGGGCCGATCCGCCGGCGCGGCCCGGCGAGCAACCGGACCAGCGCGTCCCCGGCGGTCGGGTCGTACAGCGTCCGCAGCGTCGCCACGATGTCGGCCACCTCGGGCACGGTCAGCAGCCCGCCGAGCCCGACGACCTCGACCGGGATGCCCCGCGCTTCCAGGGCCCGGCGCAGCGCCGGGAACTGCGACCTCTTGCGGGCGAGGATCGCGACGTCCTGCGGCTGCAGGGCCGGTCCGCGTCTGGCCCGCTCGCCCTCCCCCCAGGGCAGGCCGTCCGGGGCGCCCTCGCCGTGCAGCATCGCGGCCAGGCCCCCGGCGATCCACTCCGCCTCGTCCTCGGCCGTCTCGTGGAAGGCGCACACCACCCGCCCGCGTCCGGTCCGGTTGCCGCCCGGCACCAGCACCGGCACCTCCCGGGCCTCCCGCCGCAGGGGCGCCTGGATCCGGGCCGCGACGCCGAGCACGTGTTCGCCGTTGCGGAAGCTGACCGAGAGGCGCCGCACCTGCGCCGGCTCCCCGGACGCCGCCGGGAAGTCCTGCGGGAAACGGGACAGGTTGCCCGCCGACGCGCCGCGCCAGCCGTAGATCGACTGACAGGGGTCGCCGACCGAGGTGACCGGGTGGCCTCCCGCGTACAGGGACCGCAGCAGCACAAGCTGGGCGTGGCTGGTGTCCTGGTACTCGTCGAGCAGCACGACCGAGAACCGCGACCGCTCGGACGCGCCGACCTCCGGATGCCGGGAGGCGATCCGCGCCGCCAGCGCCATCTGGTCGCCGTAGTCGATGACCTCCCGGCCGCGCTTGAGCCGGCCGTACGCCTCGACCATCGGCAGCAACTGCTCGCGCACGGCCTGGGTGTCGACCGGTTTGCGCTGGTCCTTGGTGATCCGCCCGGTGAGCGAGGCGAGGCGCTCGCGCAGCCAGTCGCCGACCTCGCGCACCTCTCCCGGCTCGCGCAGGTGCTCGGCCAGCTCCCCGGCCAGGTCGAGGACGGCGGCGGTGACGCTGGGCGGGGACAGGTCCACCCGGTCCATCGGCCCGTCGTACTGGCCGACCACCCGCGCCGCCATCTGCCAGGACACGGCGGGCGTGACGAGCCGCATCGTGGGCTCCAACCCCTCGCGCAGCGCGTGGTCGGTCACCAGTCGCGCGGCGTACGCGTGGTAGGTGGAGACCGTCGGCTCGGAGTCGAGCATCTCGGGCTCGACCAGCCCGGCCTCCGCGAGCCCGGCCAGCCGCCGGCGCACCCGCTCGGCCAGTTCGGCGGCGGCCTTGCGGGTGAAGGTGAGGCCGAGGATCTGCTCGGGGCGCGCGTAGCCGTTGGCGACGAGCCAGACCACCCGCCCCGCCATCGTCTCGCTCTTGCCCGAGCCCGCGCCCGCCACGACCACCATCGGCTCCAGCGGCGCCTCGATGACGGCGGCCTGCTCGGGCGTGGGCGGGAGGATCCCGAGCCGGCCGGCCAGCTCACCCGGCGTCAGCACACCTGTCCCCCGTTGTCGTTCACCGGGCAGGCGATCCTGGCGGCGCAGTTGCGGCAGCCGTCGTTGACCGTGGCGACGAACACGTTGGCGGACATGCCGGTCGCCACCGTCTTGACCAGGTCGTCCGCCCACCCGGGAGCGTGGTCGTCGGCGAGCGCCCGCTGCGCCTGCTCCCGCGCGTCCGCGCCCTGGCCCGCCGCCTTGCCCAGGTGCAGCAGCGACGCGCCGCCCGGCTGGGTGAGGCCGTGCCGCTCGAACGCCCCGAGCGTCGTGGCGAGCTGGTAGACCCCGAGCTGCGGATGCCGGTCGATCTCGGTGTCCTTGGGCCTGCCGCTGCCGGTCTTGATGTCGATGATCACGGCCCGGCCGGCGCCGTCCCGCTCCACCCGGTCCACCCGGCCGGTGATCTGGATGTCGTGACCCGGCACCCGTACGGTGAAGGCCTCCTCGACCGCGACCAGGTCACGCTGCTTGTCCTTCTGCCACCGGACGAAGCGGTCGACCATCTGCTCGGCGACGCGGCGCTGCTTGCGGTTGAACCACAGCCCGCCGAAGTCGAACTGGTCCCAGATGTCGTCGAGCCGCTTGACGTAGTCGGTCCCGTCCTCGGTGGCCATCGCGGCGATCGCGTGGACGACCGTGCCGAGGCTCTGGGTGACGTTGCTCGACCCCGCCCCGACCGCCGTCTCCAGCATCCAGCGCAGCCCGCACTTGGTGAAGTTCTCCACCGACGACGGCGAGATCTGCACGATGTCGTCCGGCCAGCCGAGCGGCCGGTCGTCGGAGATCGGGGTCAGGGCGTACCACTCGCCGGGGTTGGCCCCCGGCACCCCGGCCTGGGCCAGCCGGGCGAGGTGCGCGGCGGCCTCCCGGCGCACCGCCTCCGCCTTGGTCGTGTCGCACACGGCCGCGCGCAGGTCCGCGACCAGCGCGGACATGCTGAGCCACCGCGCCCGGTCGTCCACGGTGGCCGCCTCCACTCCGTGGGGCAGCAGTTCGGTGAGGAAGCGCGACGGCCGCTCGTCGGTGTCCTCGCCGCCGACGGCGGTGACGACGAGCCTCCGGCGGGCCCGGGTCGCCGCCACGTAGAACAGCCGCCGTTCCTCGGCGAGCAGCTTCGACGCCAGCGCCGCCGCCGCGGCCTGGGTGGTGTCGAGCGCCGACCCGCCCGCGAACTCCACCAGCGCCTCGGTGCCGAGAAGCGAGCCGCGCAGCCGCAGGTCGGGCCACAGGCCCTCCTGCACGCCCGCGACCACCACCACGTCCCACTCCAGGCCCTTGGACCGGTGCGCGGTCAGGATCCGTACGGCGTCGCCCTCGGGGGCCGACTCGGCCAGCGAGTCACCGGCGATCTCCTGGGACGTCAGGTCGTCGAGGAAGACCGCGACGCCGGCCTTGGGCAGCCGGTCGGCGAAGCGCGCCACGTGGTCGAACAGGGCGACGACGGCGTCGAGGTCCCGGTCGGCCTGGGCGCCCCGCGCCCCGCCCGCGAGGCTGGCCTCGCTCCAGCGCTCCGCGAGCCCGCTGGCCTGCCAGATCTCCCACAGGGCCTCCTCAGCGCCCCGGCCGTGCCGTACGGCGTCCCGGGCGGTCGTGAGAAGCCGTGCGAGGCGTTCCGCGGGGGCCGCGACGTGCGGCTCGACCCCGGTCAGCTCCCGGGCGTCGCGCAGCGCCGCGACCAGCAGCTCGTCCGACGAACGCGAGGTGAAGGGCAGCGCCGGCTGGCCCGCCTCCTCCTTGGCGGCCTCCGCGGCGACCGCCTCGTGCTCGGCGATCCGCAGGGCACGGCGCAACCGGCGTACGCCGATCATGTCGGTGCCGCCGAGCGGACCGGTCAGCAGCTCCTCGGCGGTCGCCACGTCGAGCGCGGACGGCGAGACCGCGACCCGCAGCAGCGTGATCAGCGGCCGTACGCCGGGCTCCTGCACGAGCGGCAGCTCGTCGCCCGCGACCACGACCGGGACCCCCGCCGACACCAGCGCCCGCCGCAGCAGCGGCACCTGCCGCATGGCGCTGCGCACCAGCACCGCCATGCGCGACCACGGCACCCCGTCGAGCAGGTGGGCCCGGCGGAGCGTGTCGGCCACCACCGCGGCCTCCTGGCTGACGCTGTCGGCCAGCAGGACCCTGACCTCGCCCGGGTCCGCGTCCCCGACGGGGATCAGGTCACGGTGGCCGCCGGCCCTGTTGTCATGACCCGGTACGGCGGGCAGGCGGGAGGCCACGCGGCGGGAGGCCTCCAGCAGGGCCGGGCCGCTACGGCGGCACACGCGCAGCGCGACCACCGGCGCGTCGCGACCGTCCCGGGCCGGGAACCGCTCGGGAAACCGCAGGATGCCCTGCACGTCGGCGCCGCGGAAGCCGTAGATGGACTGGTCGGGGTCGCCCACGGCGATGAGGTCGCGGCCGTCCCCGGCGAGCTGCCTGAGCAGGAACTCCTGCGCCGGGTCGGTGTCCTGGTACTCGTCCACGAGCACCACGTCGTAGGCCGCCCGTTCGCGCCGCCGCACCTCCCCGTCGGTCAGCAGGCCGGCCGCCTCCCGGATCAGCTCCGAGTAGTCCAGCGCGGGCACGGGATCGAGGTCGAACCGGTCCTGGTAGCGGAAGGAGAACAGCCCGGCGGCCTCCCAGTCGGGCCTGCCGTGCTCGCGGCCCAGCCGCACCAGCGCGTCGCCGTACAGGCCGCGCTCGGCCGCCCGGGACAGGAAGTCACGCAGCTCCTCGGCGAACCCCCGGGTCTTGAGCAGCTCCCGCATGTCCGCCGGCCAGTGCCGGGCGCCGTCCTCCAGCTCGCCGTGCAGCAGCCGCCGGACCTCCAGCAACTGCTCTGGGCCGGTGAGCAGGCGCGGCGGCGGCTCACCGGCCAACACCGCCTCCCGCCGCAGCAGCGCGTACGCGTAGCTGTGGAAGGTGAGGGCCAGCGGGGTCCTGGTGGTCCGGCGCATCCGCGCGGTGATCCGCTCACGCAGCTCCCCGGCGGCCTTGCGGCTGAACGTGAGCACCAGCACCCGTTCGGGATCCACGCCCCGCCGTTCGACCCGGTCGACGACGGTCTCCACTATCGTCGTGGTCTTTCCGGTGCCCGGCCCGGCGAGCACGAGCAGCGGCCCGCTCTCGTGCTCGACGACGGCCCTCTGGTGCTCGTCCAGCACGGGAGCAGCGCGCCGTCCCACGCCCCCACGCCGCACCAGCCGGTAGTTCTGACCACTCACAACACAGCATTCCACCAGATCCCTGCGGCAGATCGTGCCCGAATGCCCAGTACAGCGCTATCCGGTCTCGCCCGACGCCCCGAATCCCATGCTCATCGGGCCCCCCGCCTGACCTACGAGGAGGGGCGGGCCTGGTCGGCCGGGTCTCCGAGGGGGACGTCGCGCAGGTTGAGCAGCAGGAGGAGGGCGCAGCCTCCGACCAGCGCGATGTCCGCCACGTTGCCGACGAACAGGCCGCCGTAGTCGATGAAGTCCACGACATGCCCCTGGGCGAAGCCGGGCGGACGGAAGAGGCGGTCGAGCAGATGGGAGGTGGCGCCTCCCAGCAACGCGCCCAGCACCAGGGTCCAGGCCGGTGAACGCAGCCGCCGCCCGACGTAGAGGATGCCGCCGACCGCGCCGGCCGCGGCCAGGGTGAACACCCAGGTCGCCCCCTCGCCGATCGAGAACGCGGCGCCGGGGTTCAGCAGCAGCCGGAAGCGCAGCAGCCGCGGGATCACCGTGATGGCCGCACCGTCGGAGAGCGCGGAGGTCGCCCAGAGCTTGGAGGCCTGGTCCACGAGGAGGACCACCGCGGCCAGCACGAGCATCCGCCCGTACGGCCGCGTTCCTGGTCCCGTCCCCGGCGAACCTCGTCCGTCCGGCACCTCTTCCCCGCTGTCCACGACGTCCTCGGTGCCGGTCAAGACGTGAAGACGTGGTCGACGACGCGGGCGGCGGCCTTGCCGTTGTCGTGGGGGGCGTAGGTGCGGACGAAGGCGGCGTAGCGGTCGTGCAGCTTCGCGGTGACCGTGTCGATGTGGCGGAGCGTCTCCACCACCTCGGCGGAGGTCTCCAGGCGCGGCCCCGGCCGCTGCGACTCCAGGTCGAGGTACAGCCCGCGGGACGAGCGATACTTGGCCAGGTCCGGCGTGAACAGCACGACCGGCCGCCCGGTCGCCACGAAGTCGAACACCACCGACGAGTAGTCGGTCACCAGCACGTCGGCGATCAGCATCAGGTCGGCGGTGTCGGGGTAGGTCGTGACGTCGATCGCGAACCCGCCGTGCGCGTGCACGTGCGGGAATGCCTGCATCATGTGCCCGCGCACCAGCACGACGTGGTCGTCGCCCAGGGCCTGCCTCGCGTCGGCCAGGTCGAGCTTGACCGCCGCGTTCCTGCGGTCCCAGTCCCGGAAGGTCGGCGCGTACAGGACGACCCGCTTGCCCTCGGGGACGCCGATGCGGCGCCGGATCTCGGCCGCGATGACGTCGCGGTCACCGGCGAGCAGCACGTCGTTGCGCGGGTAGCCGGACTCCAGGATCTCGCCCTCGTAGCCGAACGCCTTGCGCAGCACCGACGACGCCCAGGGGCTCTGCGACAGCAGCAGGTCCCATCCGCGCACCTCGACGGCCTGGCGGTGCCAGACCGGGGGCCGGGGCTCCCGCTTCATGTGGGCCTGGTCGCGGCCGATGTGCTTGATCGGCGTGCCGTGCCAGGTCTGCACGCACACCTGCTCGTCACGGGCGCGGAACCACTGCGGCAGGAAGCCGTTGGAGACGACGTACCGCGCCCGGGCCAGCGCCTCGTAGTGCTCCCGGCTGCCCTCGCGGACGACGGTGGGCGTCACGCCGTCGCCGAGCCCCAGCTCGCGCGAGCCCGGCGGGACGAACGCGCCGTCCCGGACGACCCAGATGTGCTCGCTCTCGTCGCCGCGGCGCAGCCGCTCCTCGTAGATGGCCCGCGGGTTGTCGGAGTAGGCGCGGCCGTCGAAGGAGACGTAGACGGTGGCGTCGCGCACCGGCCGGGCCCGCTCGGCGGGGTAGAACGTGCGGCTGAGCGCCCAGACGCCCGCCGCGCTCCGCTCGTCGCCCGGCCGGTCCTCGGCCGTGACCAGCACCGGCACGTCGAACCGGGTGGCGACGAACCGGTAGACCCGGCCGCCGATCGTCCGGGGTCCCTCGTCCAGCCCGTCGAGCGCCGCGTGGTCGAACCGGGTGGGCACCATGGCGGGGCCGTACTTGCCGGGCGGGGCCACCGAGATGTTCCAGGTGCCCTCGGCCAGCGGCACGGCGGTGCCGAAGCGTGGCATCGCGCCGGGCGACAGCCGTACGGTGAACCGCTCGCCGTCGCGCTCCAGCGGGACGCGGATGGTGAGCCCGCCCCGGTGCCGCAGCACGAGGTCGCGCGGGCCGCCGTCCGGGTCGGGGTAGCGCCCGCTCAGCGTGATCGACTCGTCCTGCCACACGGCGGAGGTGATCACGGGCAGGATCTTGTGGCCGGAGATGACGACCCGGTCGCGCCGGTCGCCCTGCACGGTGATCTCGCGGTCGCCCACGAGCAGCCGCGTCTCCTCCGCGCCCTCCAGCATCACCGCCGCCGCCGGGTCGCCCTTCGGCTCGACCCACAGCCGCCGGGACTCGGCGCTGAGCAGGGTGTTGACCGCGAGCGAGAGCGAGAAGCGGCTGCCGCCCTCGGCCGGGGTGAAGTCGGCCGACATCCGGTGCCCGCCGACGCGGGCCTTGCCCCTGGCGACCGGCCGGCCCGGCAGGAAGCCGGTGAGCTCGACGCTGTCGCCGTTCAGCCGGACGCCGGTGAGCTCCGCGCGGGTGGGCTGGTAGACCACCTGCAGGGCCTTGTCGGAGGTCCACACCGGGCGCACCCACCAGCGCGGGCGCACCCGCAGGCCGGCCGGGCGCTCGGTGCGGCCGATCACGGGGCCGCGCAGCACGCCCCTGGACCGGGCGGCGCGGCTCCAGATGACGATCTCGGCCCGCCAGGTGGTGGTGTCCTGGACGGTGTGGCGGCGGCGCAGCAGCCGCTTGCCGCCGCGCACCAGGGCCCGCACCCCCGCCCGCCAGCGCAGCGAGAACGGGTGCAGTTCGGCGGTGAAGCCCGCCCAGTCGTAGTTGCACCCGGGCTCGCGGGCGGCGTGGGTGGCCTCCGGGCGGTAGATCCGCCGGGTCCGCAGCGTGACCCGGGGCAGCCAGCGGGGGCCGCGCAGCACGACCGTGGCGTGGTTGAAGCGCCGGCCGCGGACCGACAGGCCCGCGATGTAGGCGTGCCCGGTGATCCGCAGCCGGTTGCCCGCCCAGGTGATGTCGTCGATCTGCGTCACCGGCACGAGGTCGGCCGCCCGCAGGCGCAGCAGCGAGGGGTCGCCGACCTCCACCGGCAGGTCGGCGTACCACCGCAGGCCCCGGCGGACCCGGCGGGACGGCTCAGCCGCGGCGGCGGCCAGCTTGACCAGCGCGTCGCCCTCGGCGAGCGCGCCCGGATCCTGGGTCTCGATGAGGTGGCAGGCGACCCGGCGCCCGACCGGCAGCTCCCGCTTGACCTTCGGATCGACCTGCGCCAGGTACGGCCGGAGCACGTCGACGGCCTGGCGGCGGCGGGCCGCCCCGCGCTTGGCCGCGGCGTCGAGGCGCAGGCCCAGGGGGCCGACGATCGCCTCACGGTCGAGCTCTCTGCGCTGCGCGGGGCTCAGGCCCTCCGCGCGCACGAGCGCGACCAACGCGTCGATGGGCTCGCCCCGGTCGTAAAGCTCCTGGACAGCCCGCAATCGTTCAGCGACGGCGTCGCTCGTGGGTGCGGGTGTCATAAGGGAGGCACCGCCCTTCGCCAGACCTGTGTTCAGAAAATGGTAATGCTGTCAGGACACTGCCAGACCTGACTCCGCGCAGCCTGTGAATTTCGTGTGATCCGGCGCGTGACGCGCCGACGGCGAAGGGTGACCCGTCAGGGGCCGGGCCGGATCCGGGGCGTCACTCCCGGCCGTCCCAGCGGGCCGTGCGCATGTCGGCCCGCGCGCCCCGGGTCGGAGTGCCCTCGGCCCGCCATCTCGCCAGGCATTCGGCCTCCAGGCCGGCCGCCGGGGTCCCGTCGGCGCGGATGACCCGCCACCACGGCACGGCGCCGCCCCACAGGGACATCACCCGGCCGACCTGCCGGGGACCGCCCTCGCCGAGATACTCGGCGACGTCTCCGTACGACATGACCTTGCCGGGCGGGATCCGCTCCACCACGTCGAGCACCCGCTCCGCGTACGGCGGGGGCTCGCGGCCGGCCTCAGACACCCCAGTCGGTGGGCCCGGCCGCGATGATCTCTTCGAGCTTGCCGAACTCGTAGGTCGCCGCCCCGTTGATCTGCTCGACGACGCCGTTCCTGATGCCGTACGCCTCGCCGTCCTCGCCCACGAGCCGGGCTCCCATGAGATCGGTGAGCCGGGCGAGCTGGGCGACCTGCCAGTCCGACCCCGGCTGGCCCACGAGCCGTCCGGACCAGGTCGCGATCCGGTGCTCGGAGTCGCCGTGGCGCGCCAGGACCTCGCCCGCCTCGTGCGACCCCCGCAGCTCGAATCCGGCCTGCGCCGAGACGTTCGCGAGTTCTGCGTAGGCGAGCGGTGCATCACGCTCTACGCGCAGCTCGTACCCCATGAGCCGCGACCTTAGCGAAAATTGACCCGGCTTTGTGACCGGAAACGCGAACAACGGGAAGACCGCGCCCGAAATGCGGCCGAACGGCGGCCAACATGTGATCACCGGCGGCTGAGCGCGAGGGCGGCCGCGCAGAAACCGCCGATCCCGAGAACGACGGCGATGCCGTAGACCCAGAGCCTAACGGGATCCGGCCCCGGGCGCGCGGGCGCCCGTGAGACCGGGCCCTTGCCGAAGTGCGCGTCGTCCTGCACCGCCGACGCGTGGCCGTATCCGACCAGTTCTCCGGCTTTCGCGAGGGCCGCCGCCGCGTCCACGACTCCGAATCCGACTTTGTCGTCATAACCGGCGGGTGGATGGGGACGCGACGTCGCGGTCAGTGCCCGTGATACCAATTCCGGTGGCAAATCCGGATATTTCGCCTTAATTAGCGCGATGGTGCCGGCGACAATCGCACTGGCCACCCCGGTTCCCGACGCCGTGCCCCTGCGTCCGCCGGGAAGCGCGACCGGCACCCGCTCTCCGGGCGCGGCGACCAGGACCGAGAGGTTGTCGCTGCTGCCGGAGGTCTTGCCGCCCCGCCGGTCGACGGCGCCCACGCCCACCACTCCGGGATATCCCGCCGGGAACGCCCAGAAGGAGGTGCCGTTCTGGCGCGTGTACGCCGACTGGCCCGCGTCGCCCGCCGCGGCCACGAGCACGACGCCTCTGGCCAGCGCGAAGGAGATGGCGTCGCGCTCCACGCGGTCGACGCCGTACGCCGGGACGGGCAGGCAGATGACCTTGGCTCCCTGGGCGGTGGCGTACCGGATGCCGCGGGCGAGCGGGCTGTCCCGCGTCTCCTCCGGCCGTTCCTCGGGATCGACGTAGTCGCGCTCCGGCCGGTCGACCGTGACGGGAAGGGACAGCACCCGCGCCTCCGGCGCGACCCCGGAGAACCCGCCGCCGCTTCCGCTCCCCGCGATCACCGATGCCAGCCCGGTCGCGTCGTCGCCCGGCCGCTGCGTCTCGTCGCCGATCACGGTGCCCGTCATGTCCGGTCCGCGCTCGACCCGGCCGGCCAGTTCGGGCAGGCCGGTGTCGGGCTGGCCCTCGCCGAGGAGGGCCACGACCACCCCGGCGCCCTTGGTCACCTTCCAGGCGGCGGAGGCGTCGACGACGTCGAGCGCCCACCGCTCCTCCCCGCCGCCCGGCGCCGCGACCCGTGCGGCAGCCCGTGCGGCGGTGGGGATCTCGTCCGGCAGGGCCGCCGCGGAGACGGCCGGGCCGGTCCCGAGCAGGAGGGCCGCCAGCCCCGCGCGGAGCGAGACGGCCCTCAGCACGCGTTCCCCTGGGTGCAGCGGGGGACGTCCGGGGGCTCGCCGAGGGCACGCGCGATGCGCCCGGCCACGGTCTGGGCCAGGGGCCACATCTCGCTGTTCACCTGTTCCTCCAGGGGGACGGACGCGCGTGTCCTTCCGTCTGTGTACCCCACTGTGAGGAAGACGATGTACGGTCCCGCGCCGACCCAGCCGGTGCGCTGCCGCTGGGCCGCGCCGAACGAGTCGGTGACCGTGCCGGGGAAGGCCACCGGCCGCACCCCCACCCGGTCGTCCACGGGCAGGTCGGCCGCCGCGTCGGCGCGCGCCTCCTCGCTCGGCATGACGGCGACGCCCACGGTGACGGCGAAGGTGGCCGTCTGGTCGACGTACGTGGCGCGCAGCAGGGTCAGGCAGCCGTGCTCGCTCAGCACCGGCGCCACCGTGGCGTCGACCACCGACCCGCACGCCGCCTCGGGCGCGATGCCGACCCTGCGCGCGTACTGCTGGGTCCGGCCGAGCCCGGTGTAGGGAAGCTCCTCGGGGAAGACCATCCCCGCGGGCCAGGCCTGCCATCGGCGGGCCACGTCCTGCGCGACGTAGCGGGCGCGCTCGGCGTCGGTGAGCGGCCTCGACCGGGTCTCGCGGAAGAGCCCGAACGCCCCGAGCAGCACGTTGACCGCGGCCACGGCGAGGACGACACCCATGATCGTGAGATAGGCCGACCGGAACCGGACCCCGCGCGCCAGTTCCGCCCGCTCCCTGGCCGCCAGCGCCGCGGCCGCGCGTCCCCGCGACGCCGTCCAGGGCCGCGCCCGCGCCCGGCGCGGCAGCCGGGCCGTCTGCGGGATCCGCGCCCTCTTGGGGCTGTGGGACTGCTCGGGCGGCATACTCCGATGCTACGTCGGCAGGCTCGACGGCCAAGGAGCCGGAGGCAGCGCGTCGTCCTCTCGTTCCCGCCGGCTCGCCCGCCGGGCGAGCACGAGCAGGACGGCGAGTCCCGCGCCGGAGCCCGCGAACGCGGCGAGCGCGATGCCGCCGTAGAGCAGGATCGCGCCGGTGTCGCGCCGTACGACCACGATGGGCTCCTGGCCGCGCGCCGCCGTACGGAGGGGGCGCGCGGGGTTCAGCACGCCGGCGCCGGACGCGACGGCGCGGTGCCGCGCGAGGGTGGCCGCGACGCTCAGCGCGCGGTACGCGTTGACCACCCCGAAGCCGGTGCCCGTGTTGTAGGGCCCCTTGCGGGCGGGCGACGAGGTGAGCGCCTGCGCGACGAGCGCGGGCGACATCCGCGGATGGCGCGACTTGATGAGCGCGGCGATCCCGGAGACGAGCGCGGTGGCCTGCGAGGTGCCCCGGCCGACCCAGTACTCGTCGCCCGGGCCCGCCCCGAGGACGTCCACGCCGGGGGCGGCCACCATGACCGAGGAGTTGCGGTTGGAGAACGAGGCCCGCCGCAGCGTGGAGGTGACCGCGGCCACCGAGATCACGCCGGGGATCGCCGCGGGGTAGGAGTACGGCGCGGTCTGCTTGCCCGCGCCGTCGTTGCCCGCCGCGGCGACCAGGACCACGCCCTTGGAGATCGCGTACCGGATGGCCGCGCGCTCGTCCTCCGTCGGCATGTCCTTCGACAGCGACAGGTTGACGACCTCGGCGCCGTGGTCCACGGCGTACCTGATGCCCTTGGCGACCACGCCCTCGTAACGCGCGTCGGAGTTGAACGTGCGGAACCCGGGCTCCTCGTCCTCCAGGATCACCCGCACGGACAGCACCCTGGCCTCCGGCGCGACGCCGATGATGCCGTCGGCCCCGCCGGGTCCGTGTCCGTGCCCGGCGATGAGCGAGGCCATGTACGTGCCGTGCAGCCGCACCGGCTGCACCCCGCGGGGGTTGGCGCCGGCGGTGAAGTCCCTGCCGGTGACGACCGAACCGGCGAGGTCGCGGTGGTCGGGGTCGACCCCCGAGTCCAGGACCGCCACCGTGACGCCCGCGCCCTTCGTCAGTTGCCACGCGTCGTCGACGTCGAGGGTCCGCAGCACGTCCTGCTGGCTGAGCCGTACGTCGTCGGCCCGGGCCGCGTGGAGGAACGCCCCGCCGGGCAGGGTGAGCGTCCCGGCCGTGAGCGCGGCCAGGACGCACCTCCGGATCTTCGTCCGTGCGCGGCGGGTCAGCACTGCCACTCCCGGGCCCGGCAGTCCGGGGACACCGGTGCGGTCAGGATCGCGGCGACGTCCCCGGCCAGGTCGCCGGCGAACGAGAAGATCGTCGCCCGCTGCTGCCCGACCCCGCGGGCCGGCCGCCCGTCGACCTGGCCCGCCGTGGTCAGCACGAGGTAGGGCCCGGCCTGCCGTACGGTCGCGGCCTGCCGTCCGCCCGCGGTGAAGCGGTCGGTCACGGTGCCGGGGAACGGGAGGGCGCGCAGGCCCGGGACGGGCGCCCCCTCGCGGGGGAAGGCGGCGAGCGCGGTGCGCGCCCGGGCCGCGTCGGGGAAGGCCGCCACGCCGATCGTGACCACGACGCCCTGCAGGCCGTCGAGGTAGGTGGCCCGCAGGACCGCCCGGCACCCGGCCGCGCGCAGCGCCCTGACGGCGGCGGTGTCGACGGCCGACCGGCAGTCGGTGCGCGTGGAGACGCCCACCCGCCGCGCCAGCTCTCGGCCGCCCTGCTCGCTGTTGTACGCCAGGCTCGCGGGGAAGACGCGCCCCACCGGCCAGCGTTCCCAGCGCAGCGCCGTCTCGGCCGCCTGCGCCTCGCGCAACTCGGCCCGGCTGGGCCCCCGGGTGAGCTCGGCGACCGCCGCGCTCGCCGCGATGCCGCCGACGATCGCGCAGATCAAGGTGATCGCGGAGGCCACGGCGACGGCCGGCCAGGTGCGGGTCTCGCCCACTGCGCCTCCGTTCGCGTCTCGGCCTCCTCTCCTACGTGACCTTAACGCGACCAACCGCCCGCCATACCCCCAAATGCGACGGAAAGTACTTGACGCCATGGAAAGTGAAAAGTACTTTCCATACTGGAAAGTGGTTGTCGCGCGAACGGAGTCCCCATGAACGTCGAGGAAGCGGAGCGGAGCCTGGCGCTCATCCGGCGGACTCAGGCCAAGGCGGTCAGGTCGCAGCCCTGGTTCCCGGCCTGGTACGCCGCCGGGGTCGGGCTGTTCGTCACCGGCGTGCAGTTCGTCACGGAGCCCGGCACGCCCGTCGTGGTGATGATGGTCACGGGCCTCCTGCTGGCCGCCGGCATGGGCGCGCTGATCGCCCTGCTGGTGCGGACCCGCACCATGACGGCCCACCGCAGCCTGGTGCGGGCGAACGTCATGACGCTCTTCATGCTCTGGCTCGCGCTGGGCATCGGGCTCTGCCTCGCCGTCGCCTTCCGGCTCGACGCGGCGGAGGTGGCCTACGCGCGGACGTACGCCGGCCTGGTCATGACCGCCTTCCTGCTGGTCACCGGACCGTTCGTCGGCCGGTGGATGTCGGCGCTGCTGGCCCGCCGGATCGAGAGCGGCTCGTGATGGAACTCGACCCCGTCATCCATGCGCCCACCCGGCTGCAGATCGTCTCGCTGCTCGCCGCGGCCGAGGAGGCGGAGTTCGCGTTCGTCCGCGACACCCTGGGCGTCAGCGACTCGGTCCTGTCCAAGCAGGGCAGCGCGCTGGAGAACGCGGGATACGTCCACGTACGCAAGGGGTACGTGGGCAAGCGGCCCAAGACCTGGTTCAAGCTCACGGACAGGGGGCGGGCGGCGTTCACGGCGTACGTCGCGAACCTGCAGCGCATCGTCTCGCCCAGCGGTCTCAACGTGGTGCAGGAGGAACGCGGGCAGCCCGCGGGCAGGCCCCTCTGAGCGCGGGGGCCGGAACGACGCGGCCGCCGCCCCCGGGGTGGAGGCGGCGGCCGCGGCCGTCGTGGCGGAGCCCCGTGGCGGCGATCAGTAGGTCGGCAGGCTGGGGTCGACCGTCTTGACCCAGCTCAGCACGCCGCCGCCCACGTGGACGGCGTCGGAGAAGCCGGCGTTCTTCAGCACCGCGAGGACCTCCGCCGAGCGGGCGCCCGACTTGCAGTGCAGCACGATCTTCCGGTCCTGCGGGAGCCCCTCCAGGGCCGAGCCGTTGAGGAACTCGCCCTTGGGGATCAGCACGGCGCCGGGGATGTTGACGATCTCGTACTCGTTCGGCTCGCGGACGTCGATGATCATGATGTCGTCGCCGCGGTCGCGCATCGCCTCGAGCTCGGCCGCGGTGATCGTGCTGCCCGCGGCGGCCTGCTGGGCCTCGTCGGAGATCGTGCCGCAGAACGCCTCGTAGTCGATCAGCTCGGTGATCGAGGGGTTCTTGCCGCACAGCGGGCACTCGGGGTCCTTGCGGACCTTGACGTCCCGGTACTTCATCTCCAGCGCGTCGTAGATCATCAGGCGGCCGACGAGGGGCTCGCCGACGCCGGTGAGGACCTTGATGGCCTCGTTCACCTGGATGGAGCCGATCGACGCGCACAGCACGCCGAGCACGCCGCCCTCGGCGCAGCTCGGCACCATGCCCGGCGGCGGGGGCTCGGGGTAGAGGCAGCGGTAGCAAGGCCCGTGCTCGGCCCAGAAGACGCTCGCCTGGCCGTCGAAGCGGTAGATGGACCCCCACACGTACGGCTTGCCCAGCAGCACGGCCGCGTCGTTGACCATGTAGCGGGTGGCGAAGTTGTCCGTGCCGTCCACGATCAGGTCGTAGCCGGAGAAGATGTCCATCACGTTGTCGGTCGTCAGAGCGACGTTGTGGATGATGACGTTGACCAGCGGGTTGACCTCGCGCACGCTCGCGGCGGCCGACTCGGCCTTCAGCCGGCCCACGTCCGACTGGCCGTGGATCACCTGGCGCTGGAGGTTCGACTCGTCGACGACGTCGAAGTCGACGATGCCGAGGGTGCCCACCCCGGCCGCGGCCAGGTACAGCAGGGCGGGAGAGCCCAGGCCGCCCGCGCCCACACACAGCACCTTGGCGTTCTTGAGCCGCTTCTGACCCGCCATGCCCACATCGGGGATGATCAGGTGGCGCGAGTAGCGGCGCACCTCGTCGACCGTCAGCTCTGCTGCCGGCTCTACCAGCGGTGGCAACGACACAGTTCCACTCCTGCTTTGCGTGTCCGTCTTCGTGCCAATGGTCGCGCTCGGCTCCATGGGCCCATCACAAGCTCTTCTCACAACTTAACCGGGGTGGCCCCGCATTCCCCAATCACGCTGTTCGGCGCGGGGACATCCTCGCGTAGGCCAGCAGGCGGCGCGCCTCCCGCGCGACGAGCTCGGGATACTCCATCTGCGCCACGTGCCCGGCGTGCGGGAGTGTGACCAGGCGCACGTCACGGAAGGCCCGCCCGGACCGGTGCACCATGCGGGCGTGGATCAGGCGGTCGCGCAGGCCGTACACGACGAGGGTGGGCGCGGCGACCCGCCCGGCCTGCCGCCAGAGGTTCTCCTCGCCGAACCTGAAGTACTCCCGCACGATCGCGCGGGTGCAGCCGACCATGGACAACACCGCGTGCGGAAGCGCGTCGCGGCGGCGCAGTTCCTCCACCGCCTCGCGCAGCCGGTCCGGATGCACCCGGCCCGTGTCGGCGTAACACATGCTCACCGTCGCCAGCACGCGCCGCTCGGGCGGGAGCGCGCTCAGCCACCGGACGGCCAGCTCGCCGATGGACGGGGCGGCCGACAGGGCGATCCTGGCCGGGCCGTACCTCGGCCGCAGGTCGGGCAGCGCCGGCGAGACCAGCGTCAGCGACCTGACCAGGTCGGGCCGCATGGCCGCGACCCGGACCGAGACCGCGCCGCCCATGGAGTGACCGAACAGGTGGACCGGGCCGTCCCCGAGCGCCTCGGCGAGCCTGACCACCGCGGTGGCGTTGGCCGCGACGGAGTAGTCGCCGTCCGGCGGCTCCGGGGAGTGCCCGGCACCGGGCAGGTCGACCGCGACGCCCCGCACCTCACCGGCGAGCTCGCCCATCAGGTCCGTCCAGTTCGTCGCCGAACCCGCCAGTCCGTGTACGTAGACGGCGGTCTCCCGCGGCCCCTCCGGAGTCGCCCGGAGATGGAGGCGGCCGCCGCCCTCCACGTCGATGAACCGGCCGGGCCACACCGGAATCGGCTCGTCTCGCACGTGTCCTCCCCCGTTCACCTCGCGTTTCCGACCATAACCCCGCCCCTGCGACACCTCGGCGGGCGCTCCCCCTACCCAGGCGAGACGGGAGCGATCATCCGGTTCATCCCGATCGGCCGGGCGTGACATAAGCCCAATATCCACCCCATTCGGACATTTCGAAATGCGGATATGAATGACATTCCACGCCAAACCGAGCGCTAGCGGTTCAACGGAGCCAATAAAGCGATAAGCAGAAGGCAAAAGCCGCCGATCGCCGTTTGTCGCTCGGACACCGAGGAAATCAAGACAATGCAGGGATGATCCACCAAGGGTCATCAGTAAGGGCATTTTCCGAACGACTTGGAAAACGCCGGAGTGTCGGGGCAACAATCCTTCAAGGAGGACATGAAATGCCCAAGTTCAACAACCTGGTCGGGATCCTCGCGATCAGCGCCGCGCTCACCGGTGGTGCCGTCACGCTGGGCACCGCGGTCGCCGCCGGCAGCGCGAACGCGGCGACCGTCATGGGCGGCTACGTGGGCGGCGGTGGCTACCCGTACCCCTACGGCAACTTCAACGCGAACCGCAATTCGCAGCGGCAGAAGCACAAGGCGCTGAACGGCAACAAGAACAAGAACAAGAACAAGACGAAGCAGTGGCAGCACGAGCGGCAGAACCAGGGCCAGCACCAGTTCCTGCTGCGTGACTTCACGCTCGTCCTCACGCCGTTCCAGAAGACCGACACCGACGCGCGGGCGCTTCCGTACAACTGGCAGTACGGAAACACGCAGTCGTACCCGTACACCCGCACGAACAGCTTCAGCGACCAGTTCAACAACCCGCGTCAGGGCCAGGACGCCCAGGCCCAGCCGAAGACGAACACGGCCACCGAGATCAACCCGCGCATCAAGAAGAAGGACATCGACGCGGACATCGACGTGGACGTGGAGAAGGAGAAGAAGAAGGACTACGGCAGCGAGCCGGAGTTCGTGCGCTGACGCGATCGGCACGAGCGGCCTCGGCAGACGTCCCGGCCACGACGGGTGACGCGCCGGCCGACGGCCACCCGTACTCGTGACCGGCGGCCTCACCCGAGCCGGAATCCGCGAGCGGCGGGAGACACACGCGAGCGGCGGAGCGGCGGGCACACCCGCCCGGCGGGACGGGCGGCGACCGGATGACCGTGAGACACGGCACCGGCGCCACCCGCGTCCGCCGCTCCGTCCGCGGCCGTGCGAGCAGTCGAGAGCAGTTGAGAGAGCAGTCGAGAGAGCAGAGCACCGGAGGCGTGTTTCGAGGAGAGGGCCGCCGGTGCCAGTGAACGCATCGCGCCGCGTCACACACGACGGCGCCGAACCAACTACCACCCGCCCTGGTCCCCCACCGGACCGGGCCGGGGTCGCGATATTCAGAGGAGAAACACCCAAATGTCCGTGTTGAAGAACATCGCCGGGGCCCTCGCTCTCGGCACCGCGCTGAGCGGCGCGGCCATCGTGCTCGGTGGCGTCGCCGCCGGCACAGCCGGCGCGGCGACCGTCATGGGCGGCTACGTTCCCGCTCCGTCCGGTGGCGCCCGCTACGTCCCGCGGGCCTACAACTACAACTACAACACCAACCGGCAGCGCCAGGGGCACAAGGCGCTGAACCGCAACAAGAACAAGAACAAGAACAAGAACCACGAGTGGCAGCACGCCCGGCAGTCGGAGTACCAGGACCAGTTCCTGATGCGTGACTTCACGCTCGTGCTCACTCCGTTCCAGAAGTCGTCGAACGGCTCCGCCGCGGTGCCGTGGAACGCCCAGTGGTCGCAGAACTCCACCAACCCGTACACCAACACCACCGACTGGAACCAGATGCACAACCGGCCCTGGCAGGACCAGTCCTCGCAGGCCGACCCGCGCACGAACACGGCCACCGAGATCAACCCGAAGGCCAAGACCAAGAACGTCGACATCGACGTCGACGCCGACATCAAGAAGAAGGAAGAGGAGAAGAAGAAGAGGGACGACTACGAGCGGCCGGGATACGACGCCATTCCCTGATCCGCGGCGTCCTTCGCGTGACCGGGACGACCGGTCGCGCTGAGCCTCGGGCCGCCGGCCCGGGTGCCGAAAACATGTGCCCGTGCTCACCTGAGCGTGAAGTCACACGCCCATCGTGAGCACGGGCACTCTTCGTCTCCCCCGACCGCTTTCCCCGCGCCCGCCCCGGGGGTTCGTCATCCGGGTCGCGGTCCCCCCGGCCGCCACCTCCGGGTCGCCGTCCAGCCGCCCCCGCCGCGGCCCGCCCCATGCCCTCTCGAACCCCTCTGGAACACCACCACCCGCCTCTGGTCTCCACTGAGCACCCCACGTTCAAATCGGACATTATGGGACAAGTCGCCCCTTTTATCTCCAATTCGTGCCATAGCCTGCTAATAGCTGACCAAAAGCCATAAGGGCGCGTTTGTCGGGTGATGTCGCCGGATATCAACGTATCGCAGGAACCCGGCCCACGGGGGCCATAGAGGTATTTCTCTCGAATCTCCACGGAGAAATACCGAAGGATGCGGGGAATTCCAATCCTTTCAAGGGGGACAGCAATGCCCAAGTTCACGAAGCTTTTCGCCGGACTCGCACTCGGCACCGCGATCGCCGGGGGCGCGATCGCCATGAGCGCCACGGCCGCGAGCGCCGGCTGTGGAGACGGCCTCATGGGTCTCGGCGGCGGCATGCCCTGCAACAACAACAACTTCGTTCCCTTCAACACCAACAACAATAACAACTGCGGGAACAACAACAACGAAAACTTCGCGAACAACAACTGGTGCAACAACAACCAGAACAACAACTTCTGGAACAACCAGAGCTTCTGGAACCAGAGCGCGTTCTGCGACAACCTGGACAGCGACTCCAACTTCGCCATCGTCGGGCCCTGCGCGACGATCGCCTTCAGCGACAAGACCAACCGCGAGAGCAACTGGTTCAACAACGGCTGGTTCCAGAACAACTCCTGGTGGAACAACAACAACTGCAACAACTGGAACAACAACAACAACAACTTCGTCAACTGAGAAGGCGGGGCCGGCAGCGGCCTGCGAGACGACCGCGCCGCTCGGAATCCTGCCGGGTGAAGGGATGACTGATACGGCCGGCCACCCGGTCGTCCACCGCCTCGACAGGAGAACGGCGCCCTGAAGCGCAGCCACGTTCCCACAGCGCCGAAAGATCCGTAGCACTTCACGCTCAGGGAACGGCCGTTCGATTTAGCAGAAAGCAGAAACAAGGGCTCCGGCGAGACTCTCGCCGGAGCCCTGACTTTTTCCCCCGTACGGCGGGCTCAGGCACGGAGCCCGAAGGGACAGGTTCACCGGCGGGTTCCGGGCGGCACGGAGCCCTCCAGATCGCCTTTCCCCGCCCCGGCAGGATTTCCCGCGGCCATGCGGCGGCGGTGCGTCAGCGGTACGCGGGCGAACGACGCCTGCCGGGACGCCCGCGACGACGCGCTCAGGCCGCCGCCTCCGTTTCCGCCGCGTGGCCAGGCCGGTGAACACCCTTCCAGAAATCGGTCAATCGCGACATTTCACTTTCAATACCTCTAAGTCAGTCCATAAGAGTCTAACTGGTGATCAAAAGGCTTAGATGGCCGTTTGTCTGCCCACCACGCTGGAAATCATCACAGCACAGGAAGTTAGGGCTCAATTAAGAGCCCGAAGGGCCTTTCTCTCAAAGAAACGCCCTTAACAAATTCAGGGATACTGAATCCTGTCAAGGGGGACACGCATGTCCAAGCTCCACAAGATCATCGCTGGCCTCGCGCTCGGCACCGCCACCGTCGGCGGCGCACTGGCCCTGGGCGCCGGTGCCGCCGGCGCCACGACCAGGACCGGCGACGTCGACCGTCCCATCGCCCGGAATGGCCTCGCCAACGGCGTCGACGACAGCACGGGCGGCATCGCCCAGGGCAACAGGGGCGTCGGCGAGCGCGGTGATCAGGAGAACGTCTTCCCTGTCTTCTCCAGCCCGAACAACAACGTCGACAGGAACAATCAGAACCACAACCTCAACCAGAACGACAACAGCAACTGGTGGAACAACCAGCAGTTCTGGAACCAGGGGGCGTTCTCCGACAAGCGGGACGACTTCTCCGGCTTCGGTCTCGTCGCCAAGGACGTCGCGATCGGCTTCCAGGACAAGACGAACAAGGACAACACCTGGTTCAACAACGCCTGGTGGAACAACAACAACTGGTGGAACTGCAACGACGACAACTGGTGGAACAACAACAACAACGACCACGTGAACTGAGAAGGCAGGTCCAGCGGCTCCTGCGAGACGATCGCGCCGTTCCGGGAAGACGACGGATCCCGAAGACCTCCCACGAGGTCTCCGACTCCGGCTGAGGGACTGGCGCCGTTGAGTGCAGAGACACGCTCCCCGACCGGCCGGCCGCTCGCTCACCGCGCGGCGGCGGCCTGAACGGGAACGGCCGTCAATCCTCCTACAGGGACAACCAAGGGCTCCGGCGGGAAGGTTCCGCCGGAGCCCTGCTCTTTCCCCCGACCGTGGTCGTCGCCGCCACCACGTCCTTCGCGGCCTTTCCCCGCCCGCGACCGCGGCCGCTCCCGGCCTCCCCTGCCTCCCCGACCTCCGCGACCTCCCCGGCCTCCCCAACCTTGCCGGCCGACCGCGATGGCGGACGCAGCTGAACGGGCGCCCCCGCTCACGGGGCGTCGGGCCGCGTCCGCGCCAGGGAACAAATCGTACCTATCACTACATAAGGCGCATTATCCATCGAATCAAGCCTATACGCAGCTAATCATTAATCAAAAGCAGCAGACGTCAGTTTGTCGGGCCACCCGGCAGGAAATCACCCTAGCGTCGGGAGCAGGGCCCAATAAGGGCCATGAAGAAAAAATCCTGACCGCAGTAGGCGGCCAGGAAACGCCGGCAAACACAGGGCAATTCGAAATCGAATCCTGTCAGGGAGGAACCATAATGCCCAACCTCAAGAAGATCTTCGCAGGGCTCGCGCTCAGCACCGCGGTCGTCGGCGGAGCCGTCGCCATGGGTGCCGCGGCCGCCAGCGCCGACGACAGCCCCTTCTGGACGAAGAACGAGGACCGCCCCATCGTCAAGGACGGCGCGGCCAACGGCGTCGACGACAGCACGGGCGGCATCGCCCAGGACAACAAGAAGGGGGTGGACTTCCCGCGCGCGTTCTCCCCGAACAACAACAACCGGGAGCGCAACGACCGCAACCACAACATCAACGACCGCAACCAGAACAACTTCTGGGACACCAACAACTGGTGGGGCCAGAACCTCTACAAGGACGACAAGGCCCAGCACGACGCCTTCGGCCTCGTCGCCAAGGACGTCGCCTTCGGCTTCCAGGAGAAGGACGACAAGGCGTTCAACTGGCTCAACAACAACTGGTGGGCCGACCAGAACTGGTGGGACCACAACAACAACGACTGGTGGAACCGCAACGACCGCGAGCACACCAACAACGGCAACAACAACAACAACGGCAACGACGTCTGATCCGCGAGGCCTGACGCCTCGCGCGGCACCGCGCCGTCCGGTCGGGTGACGGGAGCCGGTGGGCGGGACCACCCACGAGTGCCTCTCCGCCTCCGGCCGGGGACGACGGCGCCGGTGAGTGCAGCCAGGTGTTTCCAGCGCATCCGCGCGCCGAGCGACCGGAAGTCTGGAGACGCCTTCCATCGGATGGCATGAGACAAGGGCTCCGGCGAGATCCTCGCCGGAGCCCTGACCTTTCCACGCCCTGGAAGGGCGGGCAAGTCCGCGGCCGCGAGGATCGGGGACCTGGCGACGGAGAAAACGGCCCGGCGAGTACCCTCCGGAACGGTCGGCGAATCGCGGGCCGGACACCGACTGCGTCAGCGGCCGGCCAACCCGCGCCATGGGTCGCAACGAGAGGTCAAACTCTCCCCCGCCGAGTTTGGCCGGGGGCCCCTTCGGCAATCAAGACACCACGGCGATGACCGGACATATAGGTCAGAACCGGACATCTCCGGTTCCCACCGGAGAAGTCAGAAGTACGGGCAATCCATCCTTCGAGGAGGGCCTCTATGCCCAAATTCCGGAACGTCATCACCGGCCTGGCGGTCAGCACGGCGATGGCCGGCGGCGCGCTCGCTCTGAGCACCGTCACCGCCCACGCCTCCACCCCGACCACCGCCACCATCAGCACCAACGGGGGCAACGGCTGGAACGGCCACGGGCACGGCCGCAACTACAACAAGAACAAGCTCGTGAACCGGAACGACTTCCGCAGCTTCAAGTACTACAGGATCAAGAAGGTCGACCGGAACAACGCCGCCTTCGCGTCCGGCGACGCCGTCGTCGACATCGACGGCGACGACGACGACTGATCCCGGACGGCGCTACCCTGCGCCGCTTCCGTACCGTGAACAAGCCGTAGTGTGAACAATCCGTACCGTGAACAAGCCCCGGCGGGACAGCCGCCGGGGCTCCGGTGGAGCGGCGAGGAAGGCGAACGATCAGGCGGAGCGGCGGGTCTTTCGTTTCCTGGGCGCGCTCTCCTCCTCCGCGCCTTCCGCGGCCGCCCTGCCGTCACTCTTCGCGACGCTCTTCGCAGTGCTCTTCCCGGCGCTCTTCGCAGTGCTCTTCCCGGCGGTCTTCACCGGAGTCTTCGCCGCGCTCTTCTCGGCCGCCCCGGCGCCCTGGCGTTCCCGCTTGGCGGCCTCGACGCTGGCGCGCAGCGCGGCCATGAGGTCGACGGCCGGGCCCTGCTCGGCGGGGACCTCGGGCGCGACGATCTCCCTGCCCGCGACCTTGGCCTCGATGACCTCCTGCAGAGCCTCCCGGTAGGCGTCGGTGTACTCCGCCGGATCGAAGTCGGCCACCATCGTGTCGATCAACGACTCGGCCATCTTCAGTTCCTGGGGCCGCACCTGGACGTCCTCCTCCAGGAAGCCGAACTCGGCCTCACGGATCTCGTCCGGCCAGAGCATCGTCTCCAGCACGAACACGCCGTCCCGGACCCGCAGCGCGGCCAGCGACTCCCGCTGGCGGAGGGCGATCTTCACGACCGCCACCTGCCCCGACCTCTCCAGGGCGTCCCGCAGCAGCACGTACGGCTTCGTCCCCTGCCCGTCGGGCTCCAGGTAGTACGACTTCGCGAAGTAGATGGGGTCGATCTGGCTGGCGGGGGTGAACTGCAGCACGTCGATCCGGCGCGAGGTGGTCAGCGGCAGGTCGGCGAAGTCCTCGTCGGTCAGCACGACCATCTCACCGGTCGGAAGCTCGTACCCCTTGGCGATGTCGGAGTACTGCACCTCCTCACCGTCGACCGAGCAGACCCTCTTGTACTTGATCCGCCCGCCGTCCTCCCGGTGCACCTGGTGGAAGCTGACGTCCTTCTGTTCGGTCGCGGAGTACAGCTTGATGGGAATGGTGACCAGACCGAACGAGATGGCGCCCTTCCAGATGCTCCGCATGGCTACATTCTCGTCTCTGTGTTCGAATATCGCTATGGTGGGATTCAAGGGAGTTACCTCATGGGCAGGTACCCACTAATGGCGGCGCCGTACCCGGTGGAACCCGCGCTCGCGGCCTCCGGCGCTCTCCCGCGTGCCTGATTGAGCCGCTCGAGATCGGGCAGAGCCCCTTCTCTGGCGGGCCGCCAAGGGCGATCTCCGGGAATGCCCGCCGGGGGGCCGGCGGGAGGAGCGGTGATGACGGAGAAGGTGCGGGTGAAGGTCGAGGACCGGATGCTGGTCCTGACCAACCTGGACAAGGTCCTCTATCCCGGCGCCGGGTTCACCAAGGCCGAGGTGATCGACTACTACACCCGGATCGCCCCGGCCCTGCTCCCTCATCTGCGGGGACGCCCGCTCACGGTCAAGCGCTACCCGAACGGCGCGGACGCCGCGTTCTTCTTCGAGAAGAACGCCCCCGACCACACCCCCGACTGGGTCCGTACGGTGACCCTCCCGGCGCCGGGCAGCACGAAGAACCGCGAGGAGATCGAGTTCGCGGTCGTGGAGGACCTGCCGACGCTCGTCTACTACGCCAACCTGGCCGCGCTGGAGATCCACGTGCCGATGTGGCGGGTGGCCAAGGACGGCGAGCCGCAGCCGCCCGACACCCTCGTCTTCGACCTCGACCCCGGGGCCCCGGCCACGATCGTCGACTGCTGCCGGGTCGCCGTCCTGCTGCGGCGGGCACTGGCCGACGACGGCCTGGAGAGCCACCCGAAGACCAGCGGCAACAAGGGCATGCAGCTCTACGTTCCGTGGGACCGCGGGCCCGGCACCTCCGACTACGCCAAGGAGCTGGCCCGGCGGATGCAGGCGGAGCACCCGTTCGTCACCAGTGTGATGGCCAGGAAGGAAAGGCCGGGCAAGGTCTTCATCGACTGGAGCCAGAACAATCCGGCCAAGACCACCGTCGCGCCGTACTCGCTGCGCGCGAACCCGTTGCCGACCGTGTCGACGCCCCTGCGGTGGGAAGAGGTCGAGGCGTGCGAGAACCCGGAGCAGCTCGTCTTCACCTCCTCCGACGTGCTGAAGCGCGTCGCGGAACACGGCGACCTGTTCGTGGCCCTCGGCGCTTAGCCGGGCCGCACCCCTGGCCGTAGTGTTGGACCTGAGTGTCAGACCTGTCGCAGCCGACCGTCGAACGGAAGGAAGATCACATGCCAGAGATGGAGCCCCTCGACGAGGCCGCCGAGGAGATCTCGATCGAGGCGCCGGAGGCCGACGCGGTCGAGCAGCACCAGCTCGTCAAGGTCGCCGAGGACAGGCGCTGGCCCGAACGCGTCCCGTTCGACGCCGACCCGGCCGACGTGACCGAGCAGGAGCGCACGGTCGACCTCGATGACGACGACTATCGCTGATCACAGATACCGACACGTAGGATGAGGCCCCGGGGCGGGAGCCCCCGATGCGCTTCTTGCAAGGAGACTGCCGTGACCGCTACCCCGGACGCCAAGCCCCGGGGCACCCGGCTGCCCCGCATGGCCCGCCGCCGCCAGTTGCTGAGCGCGGCGCAGGAAGTGTTCGTGGAGAACGGCTACCACGCCGCGGCGATGGACGAGATCGCCGAGCGGGCCGGGGTCAGCAAGCCCGTGCTCTACCAGCACTTCCCGGGCAAGCTTGAGCTGTATCTCGCACTGCTCGACCTGCACGTGGACGACATGGTGAACAGGTGCCGCCAGGCGCTCGAGTCGACCACCGACAACAAGCAGCGGGTGCAGGCGGCCATCGGCGCCTTCTTCGACTTCGTGTCGAGTCAGGGAGAGGCCTTCCGGCTGGTCTTCGAGTCCGACCTGCGCAACGTGGCGCCCGTACGGCAGCGCATGGAGCGCTCGCTCTACGAGAGCGCCGAGGCGATCAGCCGGGTGATCCAGGAGGACACCGGCTGCTCCAGCGACGAGGCGCACCTGCTCGGCGTCGGACTGGTCGGCATGGCCGAGGTAAGCGCGCGCTACTGGCTGAGCAGCCACGGCTCGATCCCCAAGGAGGCGGCGACGCAGCTGATGGCACGCCTGGCCTGGCGCGGCATCAGCGGCTTCCCCCGCACCGGCTGACCGGGCCTCCGGTTCCCTGTTCGCTTGGCGCGATCACAGGGCTCGCCGCGCTACCGGGCGACGACGATGGGGAGAGAACAGCCCTCGCGAAAGGGGAGCCTTATGGAAATAAAGATCGGCGTGCAGTCGGTGCACCGCGAGATCGTCGTGGAGACCGACCTGTCGGCCGAGCAGATCGAAGAGGAGCTCCGCAAGGCGCTCGCCTCGGACAAGGGCGTCTTCTGCCTGACCGACACGAAGGGACGCCGGGTGGTCGTACCCGTGACCTCGCTCGGGTTCGTCGAGATCGGCGAGGACGAGACGCGTCCCGTCGGCTTCGGCGGAACTCTCTGACCCGGAAACGCTCCGGCTCGGAGACGCTCTGACTCAGAACGCCCTGACTTCAAACGCTCTGACTCAGAACGCTCTGACGCGGAAACAGTCTGACGGCGGCCGGAGCCGGCCGGCGGCGCGGGTGTCCCAGGACGCGCGGCGTGCCGGCGGCCGGAGCCGGCCGCCCGGGTCAGGACCGCCCGTAACCGCATCCGCGGGGACGCCGGGTGAGATCCGCCCGATGCGGATCGTCCCGTCTTCCGCCGATCGTCGGACAGCCCGTGCTTCCTCTCCGCAGAATCGCACGGGGGGTCCAGCTGTTCGGCCCACATCTTGTCAAGGAACTGCCGTAGCGGCGCGAGGCCCTCATGCTCGCACCGTACATCCGTTTGCCGGGTGCGCGAATCAGGAACGGCGAGGTTTCACCCGTTGGGGGTGAGGCCGAGAGCCGTCATGCGCCTGCCGTGCTCCTCGGTCAGCCGGGCGAACATCCGCCCGATCTCCGCCAGATCCTCCCCCTGCTCGCCCACGAGCAGCGCGGCGAGGTGCGGACGGGCGGCGGCCAGCCGCTGCCCCTGACTCAGCGCCTCGCCGACCATCCGGCGGGCCCACAGCGCGAGCCGCCCGCACAGACGCGGATCGGCGTCGAGCGCCGCGCGCATCCGCTCCACCGCGAACTCCGAACGGCCCCCGTCGGCCAGCACCTCGTCGACCAGGGCGGTGGTCGAGGGATCGGCGTGGCGGGCGGCCTCGCGGTAGAAGTCGCCCGCGATCCCCACGCCCACGTAGGCCTTCACCAGCGCCTCGTACCAGTCCTTCGGCCTGGTCTGGGCGTGCCAGGCGTCGATCGCCTCGACGAAGGGGGCCATCGCCTCCTCCGGATCGGCCCCGAGCGAGGCGATCCGGTCGCGCAGCACCCGGAAGTGCCCGTACTCGGTCGCGGCCACGTCCCCGAGCGCCGCCCTGTCGTTCAGCGTCGGCGCGAACAGCGCGGCGTCCTCGGCCAGCCTGAGGAAGGCGGTGAGCTCGGCGTACGCGAGGACGCCCAGCAGGTCGACGATCCCGGGAGACGAATCACTCATGGATGCAGCGTAAGGGTCGGCGCGACGCCCGCGGAGCCGGCCGCTCCGGTCCGGCGGAACCCCGGCGCGACCCCCGGTGGAACCCCCTACGGCCGCCCACAGGACAACAGTTTTTAGCGAGAAGACGCGGAAATCGGTTCCGTGTTGTGGTATCGAGTAGACTGGTTCGTGGAAGTGCGACCGCACTGGCCAACAACCAGCGCTGGCCTACAACCGAGTCGATCCGGGGTTTGCCCCGGACCTCTGGTACCAGTGGATGCCGCGGTCGCTGTTCACGACGAGGGCGCGACTGTCCGCGAGGACCCGGACCGGGAAAGATCTGCCGGCCGGATGTCCCGGAGGGCCGCCTTCACAGATTGAGGCAGGCCACGCTGACAACGACGTTCCGAGACCTGGGAGTCATCCCGGAGATCGCCGATGCCCTCGAGACCGAGGGCATCACTTCACCGTTCCCGATTCAGGAGATGGCGCTCCCGCTGGCGCTGGCCGGCCAGGACGTCATCGGGCAGGCGCGCACGGGCACCGGCAAGACCTATGCCTTCGGCGTCGCCATGCTCCAACTGGTCGGCAAGCCGAGGAAGAACCGCAAGAAGCCCCGCGGTCTCGTCCTCGTCCCCACGCGCGAACTGGCCCTTCAGGTGACCGAGGACCTGGTCCTCGCCGCCGGGAAGCTGGGGTCGCGCATCCTCACCGTCTACGGCGGGCGCGCGTACGAGCCCCAGATCGAGGCGCTCAAGAACGGCGTCGACGTGATCGTCGGCACCCCTGGGCGGCTGCTCGACCTCGTCAAGCAGAAGCACCTCGACCTGAGCCAGATCACCATGCTCGTCCTCGACGAGGCCGACCGCATGCTCGATCTCGGGTTCCTCCCGGACATCGAGCGGATCATCAAGCTCGTGCCGGACGACCGCCAGACCATGCTGTTCTCGGCCACGATGCCCGGCGAGATCGTGAACCTGTCCCGCCGCTACCTCGACCGGCCCACCCGCGTGCGCGCGGAGAGCGGCACGGCCGAGGCCGAGACGACCACGCTCACCACGCAGTACGTGTACCGCACGCACCGCATGGACAAGATCGAGATTCTCGGGCGGCTGCTGCAGAGCAGGGGCGCCGGGCTCACGATGGTGTTCTGCGAGACCAAGCGGGCCTGCGACATGGTCGCCGAGCAGCTCAAGGACAAGGGCTTCGCGGTGGCGGCCGTCCACGGCGACCTCGGTCAGGGCCAGCGCGAGCAGGCGCTGCGCGCCTTCCGCAACGGCAAGATCAACGTGCTGGTGGCGACCGACGTCGCGGCGCGCGGCATCGACATCGACGACGTGACCCACGTCGTCAACTACGACTGCCCGCAGGACGAGAAGGCCTACGTCCACCGGATCGGCCGCACCGGCCGGGCGGGCCGCACCGGCGTCGCGGTGACCTTCGTCGAGTGGACCGAGCTGACCCGCTGGAAGGTCATCAACAACGCCCTCTCGCTGGACTTCGCCGATCCCGTCGAGACCTATTCGAGCTCGCCGCACCTGTACGGCGAACTCGACATCCCCGAGGGCACCAGGGGCGTGCTGCCGCGCGCCCAGCGCTCGCGCGCGGGCCTGGAGTCCGAGGAGATCGAGGACCTCGGCGAGACCGGGCGCACCCGTTCCCGCGGCAAGTCCGACCGGGGCGGGCGCGGCAACGGCCGTGACCGCGACCGTGATCGTGACCACGACAACAGCGAGGAACGCCGGGAGCGCCCCGCCCGCACCCGCGAGCGGCGGCGCACCCGTGGCGGGCGCCTCCAGGAGGCCGGAGCGTCCTCTCCCGGCGACGCCGACGCCCTGACCTCGCAGGTGGGGGACGGCTCCGAGTCGCCCGAGCAGCCCGCACAGGCCCAGACCCAGACCCAGGGACGCAGGTCCCGGCGAGGGGGCGCCAACACCGACGCCCTGACCGGCGCGCTGGCCGAGGTTCCGGCCACACGGCCGCAGGAGGAGCAGGCGGACGGACCGGCGGCCGGTGCGGTGTCCGAGCCGGAGCCGGCCCCGCGCCGGACCTCCCGCCGCAGGACCCGCGCCGCCGACACGGCCGGCACTCCGGTCGCCGAGCCCCGGATCGACGAGCCCCAAAGCGTCGAGTCACCGGCCGCCGGGCCCCGGATCGACGAGCCACAGGTCGTCGAGTCACCGGCCGGCGAGCCGCGGAGCGGGGACCAGGCGGTCGCCGCGCCCGTCGAGGACCGGCCCGCCCGCCGGCGCGGAACCCGCGCCGCCGCGGCGGCCACCACGGGGGTCACCACGGGCACTGAGGACACCGCGGTCTCTCCGGCTGTCTCCGTGGACCGGCCCACGCGCCGCCGTACGCGGAGCACGGACGCGGGCACCTCGGACGAGGCACCGTCCACGCCGTCTGTGCCGTCTGTGCCGTCTGTGCCGGCCGGCGAGGCGACCGTGAACGGCGTGGCGGACGAGCCCGTCCGGCCGCCGGTCGCCCGGCAGGAGCCGGAACGGATCATTCCGGCCAGCCCGTTCATGGTCGTGTTCAGGTCCCCCGACCTCGCGACCGACGACGACGATCCCGCTCCGTCCGCCGCGACCGAGCGCGCCCAGCAGCGGCGCCGCCCGGCCCGGCCCCGCCCGCGCCGTACGGGGTGAGGGGCCGGCCGCGGCCCGCTCGTCGATGAGCACGACCACCAGGGCAGGGAGAGCGCCGGACACCCGGCGCCCTCCCTGCCTTCGCGCGTGGGCGCCTTTACGCGTGGGCGCCTTCACACGTGGGCACGGTCCCCCCGGCGGGCCGCCACGTTCGCAGTGGGTATGACCTGGACAGGAGGCACGCGTCATGACACCCGGACTCTCTCTGCCCGGCCGGTCCGCAACCGGCTTGGATCTTTCGGCGGTGTCGCCGGAGTCCCCGCTGGGTATCGTGATGCCACGTGAGTGAGCGAGCCTTCAGCAGACGGTCCGTGCCGGGGAACCCGGGTGAGATGGAGGAGGTCTCGTGAGCACGCCACGGTTCCTGACCCTCCCTCCGGGCGTCAGCAGCGAGCAGATCGAGACGCCGCTGGGCTCGTTCGCGGCCCTGGAGGCGCTTCCCGTGAGCGGGATCCCCGAGCGCTGGCCCGCCCTCCTCGTCCCCGGCTTCACCGGGTCGAAGGAGGACTTCATCGCGGTGCTGCAGACCCTCGCGCAGGCCGGCCGCCGGGTGATCGCCGTGGACATGCGCGGGCAGTACGAGACGCCGGGCCCCGACGACCCGGCGGCGTACACGTGCGGGGCGCTCGGCGCGGACGTCGACGCGATCGCCGCGGTCGTCGGGCAGGGCGAGCCGGTGCACCTCATGGGGCACTCCTTCGGCGGCCTCGTCGCCCGGGAGGTCGCGCTGAACGGAGCCGCCAAGATCGCCTCGCTCACGCTCATGAGCTCCGGGCCCGCCGGCATCGTCGGACCCCGGGAGCAGATGGGCCGGGTGATGCTCGCCGAACTGCCCGAGTACGGCCTGGACTACATGTGGTCCAACCGGATGGAGCCGGAGGCGCTGAAGGCGGGCGTCCCGGACGACATCGTGGCGTTCCTGCGCAAGCGGCTGCTGGCCAACCACCCCACCGGGCTCATGACCATGGCGCACGAGGTGCTCGGCGCCGCCGACCGGTGCGACGAGCTCGCCCAGTGCGACCTCGACCTCCTGGTCCTGTACGGCGAGCACGACGACGGCTGGCCGCCGCCGCTGCAGGCCGAGATGGCCCGCCGGCTCGACGCGGAGTGCGTCGTGGTGCCCGGGGCGCTCCACTCACCCGCCGTCGAGGCGCCCGAGACCACCGCCGCCGCCCTGACCCGGTTCTGGAACGCGGCCGAGAGCCGGCTGCTCCAGCACGGCTGACGCGACGGCCATGACCGGGGTCAGCGGTCCGACCGTCCAGCCTCCCGAGTCCGTGACGTGGCTGGTCCACGTCGACCGGACCATGTGGGTGGGCGGCGTCCGCGGCCTGATGCTGCAGGCCCTGCATCCGGTGGCGATGCGGGGCGTGTGGCAGAACTCCGACTTCCGGGAGGACCCCTTCGGGCGGCTGCGCCGCACGGCCGACTTCGTGGGCCGCGTGACGTACGGCAGCCCGGAGGAGGCCGAGCGGATCGGCAGGCGGGTCCGCGCGATCCACCGGGCGCTGCGCGTCCACGACCCCGACACGGGCCGGGTCCACCGGGTGGACGACCCCGAACTGCTGCTGTGGGTCCACTGCGCGGAGGTCACGTCCTACCTGGAGGTCGTCCGCCGCGCCGGCGTCCCGATCACCGACCGGCAGGCCGACCGCTACCTCACCGAGCAGCGGCGCAGCGCGGCGTACGTCGGGCTGCGCCCGGAGGACGTGCCGGGCACGATGCGCGAGATGGACGACTACTTCGCCCGGATGCGGCCCGTCCTGCGGGTCATCCCCGAGTCGGCCGCCGCCGTCCGGTTCCTGCTCTGGCCGCGCCTGCCGGAGAACCTGCGGTTCCTGTCCCCGGCCAGGCCGGTCTACTTCCCGTTCGGCGCGCTCTGCTACTACACGCTGCCCCGCTGGGCCCGCCGCCTTTACGGCGTGCTGCCGGAGGTGCCGGAGATCGCGGTCACGGCGGCGCTGAGGGCGTTCCGGCTCACCATGAACACCATTCCCGACCCGATGCACCAGCGCGTGCTCGGCGAGGGCACCAGGGCCATGCTGCAGGCCTCCCGGGAGCGCCTCGGCGCGGCCGGGTACGACGTCGGGCAGGGCCTGCGGGGGCTGGCCGACCCACGCCGCCACCCCGCCGCGACCCCGCCCGGAGGCTGACCGGAGGCTGACCGGAGGCTGACCCGGAGACACGGCCTAGCCGGGGACCTCCTCGGCCGTGGGGAGGCCGTCCCAGGGCAGGCGTTCGGAGGAGGCGGCCCGTCCCTCCGGGCAGTGCGCGCGGAAGTCGCACCACGAGCAGATGGGCCCCGGCTCGGGCGGGAACAACGCGTCGATCTCCGGCGGCACCGCGACGGCGGCGCCGTCCTCCGCGGACCCGCCCTCCCCTCGCCTCGGGGCCGGCACGGCGCCCGTCGCACGGCCCCGCCCGCGGCCCGTCGTACGGCCGCTCTCGCGGGAGGAGGGCCCGGCCCACTCCCGGTAGGCGTCGTCGGCGTCCGCCGCCTCCAGGCCGATCTCCTCGGCCCGTCGCAGGTGGCGGGCCAGCGACTCGTCGCCGTGCTCCCACTCCGCGACCGAACCGGTGGGCAGGTGGTGCAGCTCCACCCGGTGGCAGGGGCGGCGCATCATGCGGGACGAGGCGATCGCGTAGACGGCGAGCGCGAGCGAGGACCGGGCGTCGTCGGGCGTCGTCGGGCGTCGGCCGGTCTTGTAGTCGACGACGACCAGTTCGTCCCCACGCCGGTCCAGCCGGTCGATCCGGCCGGACAGGGCGAGCACCGACGTGCGCGTGGCGACCGTCCGCTCGACGCCCACCGGCTCGTCGGCCGGGTCGAGCGTCGCGACGTAGGAGGAGACCATCTCGCGGGCCCGGTCCCGCCAGGCCGCCGACTGCTCCTCGTCCCTGAACCCCTCGCGGATCCAGCCGCTGGTCAGCAGGGTGGCCGCCACGACCGGCGTGCGCCGCTCGTACGGCTCCCGCCACCACGCGGCCAGCGCGTTGTGCACCGAGGCCCCCACGCTGTTGTGCGCCCATGGAGGCCCCTTGCGCGGGGCCGGCCGGTCGAGGTAGGTGAAGCGGTAGCGGCGCCGGCAGTCGAGCCAGGTGTTCAGGCGTGACGGAGTGCAGGTGTAGAGCCGCCTCGGCATGCCCTCGAGGCCGAGCTGCTCCACGGCACTACTCGTCGCGGTTCAGCGTGATGCCGGACGCGCCGGTGCCGTCCACCAGCGGCGAGATCGGCTCGGCCTCCTCGGCGCCGGTGAGCGACCCCGACAGCCAGCGGTCGAACTCGGGCTCCAGGTCGCCGATCCGGCCCTCCTCGCCGTGCGCGGGCAGCACCCTCGTCTCGTGCGGCAGCGTGAACAGCCGCTCGCCGATGGAGGTGAGCTGGTCGGCGAGAGCGGGATACTCCCCGCCGAGCTTGCCCGGCCCGTCCATGAGCAGGGTCTTCCCGGTGAAGACCGCCGCGAGCTCCTCGCAGTAGAGCGAGACGCCGCCCGCGGTCACGCCCGGGGTGGCGAGCACCTCGAGCTCGACGTCGGCCACGGAGAACAGTCCCTCGTCCTCCATCTCGATGTCGGGCCAGGTCTCCTCCCAGGTCTGCCGCCACAGGCGCCTGTCCTTGGCGTGGACGGCGATCACCGCCTCGTCCCTGGCCGCCACCTCGATCGCGGCGCCCACGTGGTCGGGCAGCCCGTGGGTGCAGATGACGGCGAGGACCTCGCGGTCGCCGACCTTCTCCAGGATCTTCTCGGCGTCCCGTGCCGGGTCGATGACGATCACCTCGTCGTCGTCACCCAGGATCCAGGTGTTGTTCTCGACCTTGTGCTCGTCGCCCTCGATGTCCACGAGGCCCGAGGTCACCACTCGTTCGATACGCGCTGTCACGGCTCAGAACCTTACTATCCCCGGCGCTTCGGACCGGCTTTACCGCGCATCCCCGTCCAGTCTCGGCGAGAGGGCGCCGAAGGGCGGAGCCACCGCCTGGTCCTGGTCGCGCAGGTCACGCAGCGAGAGATCGGCCAGCGCGATGAAACAACCGGCCTCGGCCGGCCAGGCGACCGTCCACAGCCAGTTTCCGAGGGCCTCCCCGACATAGGCGGCACGGTCGTCCGGCACGCCCGGCCCCGCGCACCACAGCGCCGTCGGGTGGCCGCGTACGTCGATCTTCGCGTGCGGCGGGCCGGCGTCGAAGCCGGAGCCGGGATCGGGCCCGGGCAGCCCCGCGTACGCGGCCCCGAGGCCGATCCCGGGCTCCTCGGCGACGATCAGCATGTCGGCGGGCCCGTGGGTGATCGAGGGGCCGGTCAGCGCGACGACGCTCGCCCTCGCACCGGTCCGTTCATCGCCCACCTCGGCGAAGCCGGTCACCAGCCACCCCGTGGGGAGCGGCCACGGAAGCCACACGGGAACCCGGGCGGCCTCGCACATAGCGTCGAGCGCGGGCTGAGAGGGCCGGTGGGGCGGCTGGAACGGCAGGACGTCGCCGTGGGCGGCGCATCGCCATGAGCTCGACCAGACGTTCGGTTCGTGCAGCGGCCCGAAGCAGCGCGGGCAGGTTGGCGCGGTTCTCACAAATATTCACGGTGCGTCGGTGATGTCCATCAGTCAAGAGCCTGCCCGTTATCTAGTCGTAATCTTGGTGTTGTGCGACATCTTGGTCTTGGAAAGCGCGTCAGATGCGTCGGGGCGATCATCACCGATCCGGACGGGCGGCTTCTGCTCGTGCGGCGGGGCCGCCCGCCCGGTGAAGGGCTGTGGTCGCTGCCCGGCGGCAGGGTCGAGCCCGGCGAGACCGACGAGCAGGCGGTGCGCCGCGAGCTGCGCGAGGAGACCGGCCTCGACGTCGCCGTCGTACGGCTCGCCGGGACCGTGCTGCGGCCCGGCCCCAGCGGCGTGACGTACGAGATCCACGACTACGTGGCGACACCCTCGGGAACGTCCTCGGGGACGCCGGTGGCCGGGGACGACGCCGCCGACGCCCGCTGGTGGGCGCCGGCCGACCTGGCCGGCCTCCCGCTGACCGACGGCCTCGCCGACGCCCTGGCCGAATGGGGGGTCGTCTCCAGGATCACCGGTCCGTGACCGTGCTGCGCCAGATCGTCAGGTGGTCGTCGGCGTAGTCGGTGGACCTGCCGACGGCCACGACCCGGCTGCCGGAGACGGCCACCGCGCCGAGCCACTGTGCGCCCCGCCCGCCCAGGCCGTCCTGGGTGAGCGTGTGCCGCGACCAGTCCAGGCCGTCCTCGGAGATCCAGGCGGTGCTGTCCCCCTCGCCGTCCGCCTCGGCGGAGCGGTGCGATCCCACCGCCACGACGCCCTTCGCGGTCGCGGTCAGGTCGAGGACCGAGGCGTCCGCCTCGGCAGGCAGCATGGCGTACTCCCAGTGCTCGCCGTCGTCGGTGGACACGGCGGAGAACGGGCGGGGGCCGTCCTCGGTCACGGCGACGCCCACCGCGACGACCCCGGCCTTCGTCGCGACCACGTGGCGCAGCCCGGCCGAGGTGGCGTCCGGCGGCAGGACCCTGCCGCGCGCGGTCCAGTTGAGCCCGTCGGAGGAGACCCAGACCACCCCCGACTCACGGTCGGCCGAACCCGAACCGCCGACCGCCATGAACCCGTGGGGTGTCGCCGTGACCCCGGACAGGCGCACGTTGACCCCGCCCGCGGGCAGGCTGCCGGCCGCCGAGCGGGTGATCCGCCTGAGGTCCGGGCTGAACCACAGGGCGGCGACCACCCCCGCCGCACTCCGGTCCTCACCGGCGAGGACGTAGCCCTTCTCCCCCGCGGCGACCACGCGGGGCGCGAGCAGGAAGTGGCCCGGGGGCACCTCGATCGGCGGGCCGGGCCGCCAGGACCTGCCGTCCGCGGAGGTGACCAGCAGCGGCCGGGTCACGGCGGGGTCGGTCATCGTGCCGCCCACGGCGAGCCACCCCTTCGGGCCGTGCGCCACGCCGCCGAGGGCCTGCCGTCCGGGGCCGCCGAGCAGGTCGGGGAAGCCCGCGTCCTTCCAGTTCGCCCCGTTGTTGCCACTCGTCCAGATGGCGGCGTCGCCGTTGGCCGAGCCCACCGCCACGAACGTGCCGCCGGCCGCGGCGAGGTCCGCCGTCTCCCTGGCCAGCCGGTTGAGTCCGCCGATCTCCTTGAGCGGCACGGGGTGGGCCGTCTCGCCCTTCCCCGCCGTGATCAGCACCGGCAGGTTCTCCACGTCGCCGGGGCCCCGCTTGTCGCCGCCCGCGACCAGCGTGCCGCCGTCGGTGATGGCGAGCCCCCGCACCGTGCCGGGAACCTCGCCGAGGTCGGCGCTCTTGGTCCACTCGCGCCCGTCCCGGCTGGTGTAGACGGCGTACCGCTCCCAGGCCGACTCGGCGACCGCCGCGATCCCCGCCGCCGACGAGGCGAGGCCGCGTACGCCCGTGCCCTGCGCGCCGAGCGGCCCGATGGCGCCGCACTGCGTCCAGGCGGCGCCCTCGGGCGAGCAGTACACCCGCACCTCGCCGCCCGCGTCGCGCTGCCGGGTGGGCACGAGCACGAAGCCCTTCTCCGCGGCGGCGAGCGCGCCCGGCTCGGGCCGTACGTCGGAGATCGCCGCGGCCGTACGCAGCCAGGTGCGGCCGCCGTCGTCGGACCGCAGGATGACCGAGACCGTGTCGCCGGAGCCGGGGTCGGCGAGCGCCACCACCCGGTCGCCGCGCGCCGCCACCGCCCGCATGCCGCGGACCTTGTCGGGCGTGCCGATCTGTTCGGTGTCCACCCGCGTCCAGCCGGTGCCGTCGGCCGACACCCAGGCCACCGGGCCCGCCGTGCCGTCGCGCAGGGTCGTCGCGCCCACGGCCAGGAAGCCGGTCGCGGTCCGCGCCACATCGGTGATCCTGTCCTGGCTCCAGAAGGCGGTCAGCCGGAGCGGGTCGACCGCGGTCCAGGAACGGCCGTCGGAGGAGACCCACATGCCGCGCGCGGCGGGGCCCGCGGGGCCCGGCGCGTCGGTGCCCACCGCGAGCCAGCGGCCGTCGCCGCCCGCGACCCGGCCCACGGCCGCCGCCGCGGTCTCGTAGCCCGGGGCTCCCGCGACTCGGCCCAGCTGCCAGTGCGCGCCGCCGTCGGCGGAGACGAGGAACAGCGGCCGGGCGAGCGCCCCGGTCATGTCGCTGCCCGCCGCCACGACGGTCGAGCCCGCCGAGGCGAACGCGTTGAGCACCTGGCTGGAGCCGTTGCCCGGCAGGCCCGGCGCGGCGAAGGCGGTGTCGCCCGACTGGCCGTCGCCCGCGGCGAGCCGCAGCCCGGTCGTGGCCGGGCCCCTGGACCACTTCACCACCGCCACGCCCAGCACCGCCGCCACGACGAGGACCGCCGCGACGACCAGCGGCGTGACAAGCCGGGGCAGCCCCCGGACCGGCGAGCCGCGGCCTGGCAGCACCCGCCTGTGGTGGCGCCCTCCGCCCGGTCTCGGCGGCCCCACGGCCACGAGCACGTCGTGCCGGGCCGGGCGGCCTCCCGGCGGGCGGCCGATGCGCTCGACCGGCCCGGCCTCGGGTCCGGGCCGTGGCCCGGGCTCCGGCCCGAACTCAGGACCGGACTCAGGGCCGAACTCCGGACCGGGCTCCGGCTCGACGGGGATCTCCGGGCGCATCCGGATGCCCTGCTCGCCTGTCTCCGGCTCACCCGGCTCCGAGTCGTCTGTGTCCGGGTCGTAGCGGGAGGCGGGCTCGGGGGGCGTGTGCGCCCACACGTGCTCCTGTCCCGTCGCCTCGTGTCCCGCCGTCTCCTGTCCAGCAGGGGGACGCAGCGGGCCGGACGGCGGAGTGTCGATCTCGGGGGCCCCGGGGCCGTCGGGGTTCTCACGCGGGATCTGCGCCCGGCGCTGCCGGGGCGGGCCCGAGGCGACCAGCTTGTCCGGCCGGTCCACGACGCGCCGCCGCCGGCCCGCTTCCTCCGACGGTCCGGCCTCCGACGGTCCGGTCGACCTGGCACCCTCGCCGTGCCAGGTGGTGGAGTCCTGAGGGGAGCCCGGTGGGCCGGTGGCTCCCGTGTCCGCGGCTCCTGCGTCTGTGGCGCCGTACGGGGCCGAGTAGGGCCTGCGGCCGGTCCGGTGCGGGTGGCCGCCGGATAAGTGGGGCGGGTCCTCCGCCTCCGGCCGCGGCGCCCAGTCGTGCGCCTCGCCCTGAGACCCCGCCTGCGATCCTGCCTGAGACCCTGCCTGGGGTTCGGGGCGTGGTTCCGGGTCGCCGAATCTGCGGTAGGGCCGGGTGTCCTCGTCGTCCCCGGACAGGACGTCCCCGGATAAGGGCTCCTCGGGTAAGGCGTCCTCGGGTACGGGGGCGGCGAAGGGGGGCAGTGCCCACGGGGAGGGACCCGGCGGCCGGTGATGCAGCTCCGGAGGGGGCGCGGGCGTCTCCTGCTCACCGGGCGTACGCCGGCGGTCACGTTCGTCGGGGCCCGAGGCCACGCTCAGTACCTCCTCCCCGGAGAGGTCAATCCGGACCGTTCCACCTCTATTACGGCAAAGCGATCACAGTGATACCCCATCACGAATCCAGAGCAACACGGGAAAGCCCCGGGGACCATACCTCTCTAGTGAGATTTATCGGGAGAGGGTCTGAATTGCCCACTTTCGGGCGATTATTAGGACACCAAACCCGAAAACCGCGAACTGGACGGCCGATCCGATCAGAGCCTGCCACGGGACCGCACCCTGCTCCAGGGCGCCGTTCATGTCGCCGGAGGCGGCCACGAGCCCGAACGCCACGACGTTGTTCGAGGCGTGCAGGGCGATCGGGGCCTCCAGCCCGCCGGTGCGGACCGCGAGCCACCCCATGAGCACGCCGAACACGAAGACGTAGACGATCCCCCAGCCCGTGTAGCCGTGCGAGGCGGCGAAGGCCACCGCGCCCAGCAGGATCGCCGGCCACGGACTGCGGAAGTACGCCCCCAGCCCCTGGATGATCCAGCCCCGGTAGGCGTACTCCTCGGCCGCCGCCTGGAACGGCACGAGCAGCAGGATGACGATCAGGGCCGGGAGGAACGCCCCCCAGCCCGCCCAGCCGTACCCCGGACCCACTCCGGCCGACAGCAGCATCCCGGCCTCGGCGGCCTGCCCGAGCACGACCGACACCACAGCGACCAGCAGGCAGGCCGCCAGCCACCTCCACCGCAGGCGCAGGGCCACCGAGGAGAGCGACCCGGGCGGCCTCCGCTGGAACACCCACGCCGCGCCGAGCACCAGGGGGAGCAGCAACGCGATGACGCCCAGCTGGAACCCGAGGTCGAGCATGGGATCGGCGAACAGCCGGGGTCCCGACCCCGTCATCGGCACCCGGGTCACCAGGGAGACGAGGTAGGCCACCAGCCCCGCCCCGATGGAGATCACCACGAAGGTCGCCACGATCGCCAGGGTGCCCACGATGGGCCGCCACCAGCGGTTCAGGACCGTGCGCGCCATCTGGTCGTACGGCGTGCCGGGCGGCGGCGGGACGTCCCAGCGCGTCCGCGCGGGCGGCCCCCAGGCAGCGCCTCCCCAGACAGGACCTCCCCATGCGGCAGGGCCTCCCCACGGAGAGCTTCCCCAGGCCGCGTCCCCCCACTGGGGCCCGCGCGGGTACCGGCCGGGGTGCCATCCCGGCGGCGGGCCGGCCGGCCACGCGGTCCCGCCCGCGTAGGGCCCGGGAGCCAGGTAGACCGCGGGAAGCCGGTGCGGATCCGGCTGTGTCTCGCTCATGTGTCCATTCTTCGCGGCCCTCGTACGCCCGCTTCAGGCGGGCCTTCGGGAGGGCGTCAGGAGGGCGGGGTGAAGGCGCTCGTGCGGGCGAGCCCGGCGGCGCGGCCCCGGGCCGCGACCACCAGCGCCATCTTCCGCGACGCCTCGTCGATCATCTCGTCGCCCAGCATCACCGCGCCCCGCTTCTCGACCGTCGTGTAGTACTCGTACGCGTCGAGGATCAGTTCGGCGTGGTCGTAGTCCTCCTGGGACGGGGAGAAGACCTCGTTGGCCGCCTCGACCTGCGAGGGGTGCAGCACCCACTTGCCGTCGAAGCCCAGCGCCGCCGACCGCCTCGCCGACCGCCGGAAGCCGTCCAAGTCGCGGATCTGGAGGTACGGCCCGTCCACGGCCTGCAGGCCGTACGCGCGGGCGGCCATCAGGATGCGCATGAGGATGTAGTGGTAGGCGTCCCCCTCGTCGTATCCGGGGGGCTGCTCCCCGACCACCAGCGTCCGCATGCCGATGGAGGCCATGAAATCGGCCGGGCCGAAGACCAGGGTCTCCAGCCGGGGCGAGGACCGGGCGATGTCGTCGATCTCGACGAGCCCCCGGGCGTCCTCGATCTGGGCCTCGACGCCGATGCGGCCCTCGGGCAGCCCGACGGCCCGCTCGATCTGGCCGAGCAGGGTGTCGAGCCAGGCCACGTGCGAGGCGTCCCGGACCTTCGGCAGCATCAGGCAGTCGAGCCTGTCACCGGCGCCCTCGACCACCTCGACGACGTCCCGGTAGGTCCACTGGGTGGTGAGGTCGTTGACCCGGACGACGACCGTCTTGCCCGTCCAGTCGCCCTGCCGCAGGGCGGCGACCACGTTGCGGCGCGCCTCCTCCTTCGCGCCGTGGGCGACGGAGTCCTCCAGGTCGAGGAAGACCTCGTCGGCGCCCAGGCCCTGGGCCTTCTCCAGGAATCGAGGGTTGCTGCCGGGCACCGCCAGGCAGGAACGTCGCGCGCGCATGGCCCTACCGTAGCGAGATCCGGTGGATGGCAGGCCGCCGCGGCACGGCCCGCGCCCCCTGAACCCGCCCCCCTTACACGCGTACGGCCTGCGGCGCCTCGGGGGCGTGGTGCGCGGCGGCGATCCGCGTGGTCGCCGACTGGGCGAACAACGCGCCGGCGAGCACGATCGCGCCCCCGGTGATCTGGGCCGCGCCGAGGTGCTCGCCGAGCAGCACCCAGGCGATCAGCGCGCCGGCGAGGACCTCAACCGACGCGACCGTCGCGCCGACCGCCGCCGACAGGCGCCGTACGGCGGTGACCCCCGTCGTGTACGCCACCACGGTGGCCACCACGATCATCCAGAAGCCGGCCGCGGCGACCGGCACGGTGTGCCCGGAGACCTCGGCCGTGCGGGTGAACGCCGCCCAGTCGATCTGCCACGGCCGCGAGACGGGCAGCAGCACCACCGCGGAGCCGAGCATGCCCCAGCCGATCAGGCCCAGCGTGTCCACGTCGTCGCCGAACGAATCGCTCATCAGGAAATATCCGGCGCAGCAGGCCGCGGCCAGCAGGCCCAGCAGCAGCCCGAGCGCGTCCAGGCGCAGACCCTCCCAGACCTGGACGACGATCGCCAGGCCGGCGACCGCGACCAGGGCTCCCAGGTAGGCCGAGCGCGGCAGCCGGACCCTCCGTACGAACCGCACCCACAGGACCACCAGCACCGGAGAGGTGTACTCCAGCAGCAGCGCGACGCCGACCGGCAGGCGCGTGATGGCGACGAAGAACAGGCCCTGCACGGCGGCGACCGCGATCACCGAGTACGCCGCGAAGAAGGGCAGGCGGTCGCGGGGGATGCGCAGCGCCCGCGGCCTGAAGACGGCCAGGACCAGCAGCAGGAGCACCCCCGCCCCCGCCATGCGGACCCACACGGCCTCCAGCGGAGTGAGCCCCGCCATACCGAGGATCTTCGCCATCGGGCCGGAGAACCCGAAGCAGAAGGCCGATACGCCCGCGATCGCCAGGCTGACCGCCCTCATCGCCACCTGCCCATGTAATCACCAATGAAAGGCTTTGATCCTGTCACAACACGGACCGGCCCGCATCCTTGCGTAACCTGGCAGGGTGGATCGGATCTTCGTGGCCCGCCTGGCGGGGGTGGCGGTCTTCGACCCGGCCGGCGACCAGATCGGCCGGATCCGGGACGTCGTCGTCTCGCTGCGGGGGCCGCTGCTCCCCCGGGTCCACGGCTTCGTCGTCGAGGTGCAGCCGCGCCGCCGGGTCTTCCTGCCTGTCACCAGGATCACCTCCATCGAGGCCCGCGCCGTCATCTTCACCGGCAAGCTCAACATGCGCAGGTTCGAGTGCCGGGACACCGAGACGCTGGCCATCGGCGAGATGCTCGACCGCAGCGTCGAGTACCGCGGCGAGCGGGTCACCGTGCAGGACCTCGCGATGGAGCGGACCCGCCCCTCCGACTGGCTGATCGCGAAGGTCGCCGTACGGCGGGGCTCGCGGCGCAGGGGCGAGACGCTCATCGTCGACTGGGAGGACGTCTCCGGCTTCGCCGGGGTCCAGAAGGACCAGGGCGCGGCCAACCTGCTCGCCGTGTTCGAGGCGCTGCGCCCGGCCGACCTGGCGAACATGCTGCACGAACTGCCCAGCGAGCGGATGGCGGAGGTGGCCGCCGCGCTGGACGACGACCGCCTCGCCGACGTCCTGGAGGAGCTGCCCGAGCGCGACCAGGTGCTCGTGCTGAGCCGGCTGCACCGGGACCGGGCCGCCGACGTGCTGGAGGAGATGGGCCCGGACGACGCGGCCGACCTGCTCCAGGAACTACCCGCCGAGCAGGCCGAGGGCCTGCTGCGCCTCATGATGCCCGAGGAGGCCGCCCCGGTCCGGCGGCTGCTGAGCTACCGCGAGGACACGGCCGGAGGCATGATGACGACCGAGCCGGTCGTCCTGCCCCCGACCGCGACGGTGGCCGAGGCCCTCGCGCACATCCGGCAGCAGGAGCAGACGCCGGCCATCGCCGCCCAGGTGTACGTCGCCCGGCCGCCGAGCGAGACGCCCACCGGGCGCTTCCTGGGCGTGGCGCACTTCCAGCGCCTGCTGCGGGAGCCGCCGTCGACGCTGCTCGGCAGCGTGATAGACATCACCGTGGACCCGATCAGGCCGGAGTTCACGGTGTCCGAGGTGGCGGCGTACCTCGCGACGTACAACCTGGTCGCGGTCCCCGTCGTGGACGAGCTGGGGCGCCTGCTCGGCGCCGTGACCGTCGACGACGTGCTGGACCACATGCTGCCGGACGACTGGCGGGAACGACCATGACAGAACGCCTCGACCAGCCGCGCGAGATCGGCTACCGCGTGCGGCTCTACTACGACCCCGAGGCGTTCGGCAGGTTCTCCGAACGGTTCGCGCGGTTCCTCGGCACCGCCCGCTTCATCGTCTACATGACCGTGTTCGTCGCGGTCTGGCTGCTGTGGAACCTGTTCGCGCCGGTCACGTTCGACCCGTACCCGTTCATCTTCCTCACGCTCATGCTCTCCCTCCAGGCGTCGTACGCCGCGCCGCTGATCCTGCTGGCCCAGAACCGGCAGGCCGACCGCGACCGCGTCCAGTACGAGCAGGACAAGACGACGGCCGAGCGGAACCAGGCCGAGATCGAGTACCTCACCCGGGAAATCGCCGCCCTGCGCATGGCGATCGGCGAGGTGGCCACGCGCGACTACATCCGGTCGGAGCTCCAGCGCCTCCAGGAGGAGCTGGGCGGCGAACCGGCGAGATCGCGCGGGGCGGGTTCGGAGGATCCCCGCTGAGTCCATAGCATGGATTCATGGCACCATCCCCTGAACAGGTCACGGCCGCGCTCGCCACGGTGAACGACCCGGAGATCCGCCGGCCGATCACCGAGCTCGGCATGGTCAAGAGCGTCGACATCTCTCCCGACGGGGTGGTGCGCGTCGGCGTGTACCTGACCGTCGCCGGCTGTCCACTCAAGGACACCATCACCCGCGACATCACCGGCGCCGTGTCCCGGCTCGACGGCGTGTCGCGCGTCCACGTCGACATGGACGTGATGAGCGCCGAGCAGCGCAAGGAGCTGCAGACGAAGCTGCGCGGCGACCGCGGGCCGGAGAAGGAGATCCCCTTCTCCAAGCCCGGTTCGCTGACCCGCGTCTTCGCCGTCGCCAGCGGCAAGGGCGGCGTCGGCAAGTCGTCGGTCACGGTGAACCTCGCCGCCGCGATGGCCTCCCAGGGCCTGAAGGTCGGCGTCGTCGACGCCGACATCTACGGCCACTCGGTGCCGCGCATGCTCGGTGTGAGCGAGCGGCCCACCAAGGTCGAAGACATGATCATGCCGCCGGTGGCGCATGACATCAAGGTCATCTCGGTCGGCATGTTCAAGCCGGAGGGCAACACCCCGGTGGTCTGGCGCGGCCCGATGCTCGACCGCGCGCTGTACCAGTTCCTGACCGACGTCTTCTGGGGCGACCTCGACGTCCTGCTGATGGACCTGCCGCCCGGCACCGGCGACATCGCGATCTCGGTCGCCCAGCGCGTGCCCACGGCGGAGATCCTGGTCGTGACGACCCCCCAGCAGGCCGCCGCCGAGGTGGCCGAGCGCGCCGGATCGATCGCCGCCCAGACCCACCAGCAGATCGCCGGGGTCATCGAGAACATGGCGTGGCTGCCCTGCCCGCACTGCGACGAGCGCATCTCCGTGTTCGGCGAGGGCGGCGGCCAGTCCGTGGCCGACGCGCTGACCCGCACGCTGGGCTCGCGGGTGCCGCTGCTCGGTCAGGTGCCGATCGACATGCGGCTGCGGGAGGGCGGCGACGAGGGCAAGCCGCTCGTGCTGACCGACCCCGACGCCCCGGCGGCCGCCGAGCTGCGCCGGATCGCGGCCGGGCTCGGCCGCAAGCCGACCGGCCTCAAGGGCCTGAAGCTCGACATCTCACCGGTCAAGCACTAGGTCGCCTCGTTGTCGTAAGGCGGGATCTCCCCCACGCCCAGCTCGGGCAGCTCGGGCGTCGGGGAGTCCGGCCCGTGGTCCGTGTGCGCGGGGTCGTTCCAGTCCTTCTCGAGGTCGTCGAGCAGGTGCTTGCGCACGAAGTTCTTGGGGTTGAGGTCGGCCGGGTCGAAGTTGGCGAACTCGGGACCCATGTTGGCCTGCAGGTCCGACTTGGCGTTGTTGGCCATCTGACGGAGCTGCCGCAGCGTGCGGCCCGCCTGCTGGGCGGCCTGGGGCAGCTTGTCCGGGCCGAAGACGAGCAAGGCGATCACCACGAGCGCCAGGGCCTCCGCCCAGCCGAGTCCGAACATGGCGATCTCCTCCAGCAAGTACGACTGGTTTCAGACTAATGCCCACGCCCCCACGCTGGGGACCGGGGCGTCCCGGCAGGATCAGGACGGGGCGGTCAGGACGGGGCGGCGCTGGGGGCGGGGGCCGCGCCGACCGTGACGGTGGCGGTCCGCACCTCGCCGTCGTGCCGGAACCGCAGGCGGACCTGGTCGCCGGGTGCCTTGCTGCGGATGGTGACGACCAGTTCGCGGCTGTCGCTCACCGGCCGGCCGTCGACCTCCAGGATGACGTCGCCGGCCCGCAGGCCCGCCTTCGCCGCGGGCCCGCCGGGGGTGACCGGCACGGCGCCGCCCTCGGTCTCCGTGGCGATCCGCACCCCCTCGCCCTGATAGTTCTGGTCGATGGTGATGCCGATCCGGGAGGTGCGGGCGGCCCCGGTGGTGATCAGTTCCTGGGCGATCCGGCGCACCTGGTTGACCGGGATCGCGAAGCCGAGGCCGATGCTGCCGGCCTGCTGGCCGAGCAGCGAGCCGCCGCCGACCGTGGCGATCGCCGAGTTCACGCCGATCACCTCCCCCGCCGTGTTCACCAGCGGGCCGCCGGAGTTGCCCGGGTTGATCGCGGCGTCGGTCTGGATCGCGTTGATCAGCGCGTAGTCGGACCCGGTGCTGCCGCCGGCCTCGACGGGACGGTTGAGCGAGCTGATGATCCCCGTGGTGACGGTGCCGGTCAGGCCGAGGGGCGAGCCGACGGCGATGACCGGGTCGCCGACGACCGCCCCGTCGGAGTTGCCGAGAGCGAGCTCCGGCGCCCTGACGGTCCCGTCGGGCTTGACCACCGCGATGTCGGAGTTCGGGTCGCGGCCCACGACCCGCGCCGCGGCGGAGGTGCCGTCGTTGTAGCGCACGCGGATGTTGCCCACCTGGCCCGATACGGCCACGACGTGGTTGTTGGTGACGACGTAACCGCCCTTGATGACGAAGCCCGACCCGGTGCCGGCCTCGCTGTTGCCCTTCACCTCCAGCGAGACCACGCTGGGCAGGACCTTGGCGGCCACCCCCGCGACCGACCCGGGCGGCCGTGCCGTGGGGAGGGACGACGGCCCGCTCAGCGTGTAGCCGGGGTCGATTCCGGAGGTGGGGCGGGTCAGCAGGAACGTCCCCCAGCTCGCCACCCCGCCCGCCACGAGCGCGATCACCACGGCCAGGGCCGTGAACAGCGCGAGGTTGGGCCCGCGGGGCTCCGGCGCCGCCTCCGTGAAGGCCGTCTCCGTGAAGTACGGCTGCCGGGGAACCCCCGGCGGGGGCGCCCACCGGGCGCCCCAGGAGTCGTGGGACGGCTCCTGCGGCGCCTCATGTCCGGCGGGCAGGAACTCGGGCCGGTCCGACGCGCCGTGGGAACGCGTGTTGTCGGTCATCGCGACAGTGACTCCTCGCACACGAGCGCACTTCTCGCACCCAAACGGCTGCGGTGTCCGATCGTATGCCGTCTCCCCCTGTCAGCGCGAAAGACCCCTGGTCACGCTCTGCGACGGACTGGGCGACACGCTCACCACCGGCGCCTTGTTCGGGACGGGATGAACGAACATCTGCCCAGGGGTCTGGCTGGGAGTGGCGCTCGATCCGCCGGCCATGAGCATGGTGCCGAGGGCGACGGCCGCGGAGGCCATTCCCACGGCCACGTATCCCGCGCGTCTGGCCCTGCCGGGCCTTCCCGGCCCCGATCGTCCGTCGTCCCGGCGCCGGGGCCGGTTGTCCATCGGTCCGGCGGCGTGCATGCCGGGAAGCCGGCCGAAGGCCGGGTGGTCGGGAAAGGGCCGCATCCGCGGCGGCAACGGCCCTCCCGGCTCCGCCATGCGCAGGAGCGACATCGTGAGGTCCGCCGGCATGGCGGGCGGATCCATGGATCGCAGGCGGGTCTTCAGCGCCCGCAGCGCGTCGACCTCCGCGCGGCAGTCCGCGCAGAAGGTCAGGTGCGCCAGCGCGCGTTCCCGCTCGTTGTGACTTAGTTCGCCGTCGATGAGCGCGGAGACGCGCTCGCCAAGATGACTCACAGTCCCTCCCTGCTGAATGAAGGGGGGGTTTGGTCGCCGTTCCGGTTCGCCGAGGGCGCCCGGTGGTCGAGTGCCTCCCGCAGTTGCGCGCGGCCGCGGTGGATGCGGCTGCGCACCGTGCCGAGTTTCACGTCGAGAGTCCTCGCGATCTCCTCGTAGGACAGGCCCTCGATGTCGCACAGCACCACGGCCGCCCGGAACTCCGGCGCCAGGGCGTCGAGCGCGGCCTGGATGTCGGGCTCCATGTGCGCGTCGTCGTACGCCTGCGCCGGGGACGGCTCGCGGCCGTGCAGCCGCTCGGCGGCGTCGTCCGCCAGCCCCTCGAAACGGATGCGCTGCCTGCGCCGCGCCATGTCGAGGAAGAGGTTCGTGGTGATCCGGTGCAGCCACCCCTCGAACGTGCCGGGGGTGTAGCTCGACAGGGATCGGAACACCCGGACGAAGACCTCCTGCGTGAGGTCCTCGGCGTCGTGGACGTTGCCCGTCAGCCGATAGGCCAGCCGGTAGACGCGCGCGGAATGCGTTCTGACGACCTCCTCCCATGTGGGAGGCGTCCAGTCGGACACCGAAGTCTCCGCCTGGTGGTCGTGCTCGTCCACCGGCATTCCTCTCTGCAGGATCGTCGCTACAGCCATAGTGCCTGGTTTCGCCCCTTCCTGCGTACCGTGGGCCGAGCGGCCTTGAACAAAGACCGTTCAAAGCGTGCAACGTCCCCGTTGTGGCGTGAGTTCCCGTTCCGGGCCGACTCCCCTAGGCTGCGTGCAAGATGAAGCAGGGGAGGGAGAGGCCGATGGCGACACCGGCCAGCCTGGAGTACGCGGAGGAGTTCGTCCCGGAGGACGACATCCTGCGGACCGCGCGCCGGCGTGGCATCGAGGTCGGAGCGCGCCCGATCCTGCCCGGGTGCGGAGCGGCGCTCTGCTTCCTCGCCACGGTGGTGAACGCCCGCTCGGTGGTGGAGGTCGGCACCGGCTGCGGGGTCTCCGGCCTGTGGCTGCTGCGCGGGATGCGCCCGGACGGCACGCTCACGAGCGTCGACGTGGAGCCGGAGCACCAGCGCATGGCCCGCCAGACGTTCGCCGAGGCGGGCTTCTCCGGCAGCCGGATCCGGCTGATCGGCGGCCGCGCGCTCGACGTGCTCCCCCGCCTCGCCGACGGCGGCTACGACCTGGTCTTCTGCGACGCGGCCAAGCAGGAGTACATCGACTACCTCACCGAGTCGGTACGGCTGCTGCGCCAGGGCGGCGTCGTGGTGTTCGGCGACGCCTTCTGCGGCGACCAGGTCGCCGACCCCACCCAGCGGGACCCCGACACGGTCGCGATCCGGGAGCTGGGCAAGCTCGTCCGGAACGACGAGCGGCTGCGCCCGCTGATGCTGCCGCTCGGCTCCGGCCTGCTGGCCGCCGTCAGGCTCGCCTGAACCGGCGTCAGGCGGTCAGGTAGCGCAGGAGCAGGCGGACGCCGAAGCCGGTGCCGCCCTTGGTGATCTCCCCCTCGTCGGAGCCCGCCCGGGCGGGACCCGCGATGTCCAGGTGCGCCCAGGGCCGCCCGCCGGCGAACTCGCGCAGGAACAGCGCCGCGAGGATCGACCCCGCCGACCCCGACATCGCCCGGTCGACGTTCGCCAGGTCGGCCACGTCGGAGTCGAGCATCGCGCGGTAGTCGTCGACCAGCGGCATCCGCCACAGGCGCTCCCCGGTGGCCTCCCCCGCGCCGGCCAGGCCCGCGGCCAGCTCCTCGTCGGTCGAGTAGAGGGCCGCGATCGCCGGGCCGAGGGCGATCTTGGCCGCGCCGGTCAGGGTGGCGACGTCGATCACGACGTCGGGGTCGAGCTCGGCGTCCGCGTACGCCAGCGCGTCGGCCAGCACCAGGCGGCCCTCCGCGTCGGTGTTCAGCACCTCGACCGTCCGCCCGCCGTACTGCCTGATGACGTCGCCGGGGCGCTGCGCGGAGCCGGAGATGGAGTTCTCGGCGCAGGCCACGAGCCCGGTCACCCGCACCGGCACCTCGAAGTCCGCCAGCGCGCTCATCGCGGCGATGACGGCGGCGCCGCCGGCCATGTCGGTCTTCATCGTCTTCATGCCCTCGGTGGGCTTCAGGGACAGGCCGCCGGAGTCGAACGTGATGCCCTTCCCGGCGAGCACCACGTGGGCGCGGGGGTTCTCCGGCGTGTAGGAGAGCCGGACGAGGCGCGGCGGGTTCACCGACCCCTGGCCCACGGCCCGGATGCCGCCGAACTCGTCGAGCTCGGGCCCCGCCCAGACGCGCACGTCCAGGCCGGCGCCGGCCGCCACCTCCACCGCCCGGTCCGCGAGCCAGGCGGGGGTCTTCACGCTGGCGGGGGTGTTGACGAGGTCGCGGGCGAGCGCGGTGGCCCGCGCGAGGGCCTCGCCCCGCCGCAGCTCCCGCTCGTCGCCGCCGACGAAGACGATCTCCCGCACCGGCTTCCCCGCGCGGCCGTCGCCGATGGTGAACGAGTACGACGCCAGCAGCGCCCCCTCGACCAGAGGCGCCGTGGCCCCCTCGACGGTGGGGACCACGACCGACAGCGACGCGCGGCGCCTGGCCCGTCTCGCGACGGCCGCCCCGGCCCTGCGCAGCGCGCCGGGCGAGCCGTCGCCGACGCCGTACAACAGGACGCGCCGCAGCCCGCCGTCCCGCGGGGCGGTCGTCTCGACGACCTCGCCGGGCTCGCCCTTGGCCTCGTACTGCGCGAGCAGCGCGTCCGCCGGCACCGGCAGCTCCGCCCAGGGCACGGCCGGCAGAGTGGGGCCGGGGCCGAAGGGCACGGCCACGAGATCCGCCTCCGGCGCGGGCCCGGCGGTGCGGGGGCCGGAGAGGACCGGCGTGGTCTCGATGGGCACGTCCACCTCCAACAGGGCGGCCCCGGCGCGGAGGGACCCGCCGCCAGGGCCGTGGATCAACAAGCCGGCCGGATGATCAGCCGACGACCTTCTTCAGCGCGTCGCCGAGGGCGCTGGCCTCGTCCGCCGAGAGCTCCACGACGAGTCGGCCGCCACCCTCCAGAGGGACCCGCATGACGATGCCCCGCCCTTCCTTGGTGACCTCCAGCGGACCGTCACCGGTCCGCGGCTTCATCGCCGCCATGCGTGTATCCCTTCCCGCCTTGTCGGCCGCCCCTGGGGGTAACCGGCGTATTCACGTTTCTGTGATGTTCTATTATCCCGCCTCGGAGCTCAAAAAGGTAACGGCCCGGCCCCGGTAGGTGGATCAATGCACGCACCGCGCGCGTTGTCGGAGGGCGGGACGTGACCCCACACTGGGTGGCGTGAACGCCCGAGCCGCGCTTTTCGATCTCTATGGGGACCACCTCCGCACCCGTGGCGGCCGCGCCTCCGTGGCCGCGCTCGTACGGCTGCTCGCGCCGCTCGGCATCGCGGCGCCGGCCGTGCGGACCGCGATCTCCCGCATGGTCCGGCAGGGTTGGCTCGATCCCGTACGGCTCCCGCAGGGACCGGGGTACGCCGTCACGCCGAAGTGCGAGCGCAGGCTCGACGACGCCGCGGCCCGGGTGTACCGCGGGGGCGAGACCCCCTGGGACGGGCGGTGGCACGTCCTGGTGCTCGAACCGGTCAGGGACCGGGCGCGGCGCGAGCGCCTCCGCTCCGACCTCGCCTTCCTCGGGTACGCGCCGCTGTCCGAAACCACCTGGATCGGGCCGCGGCCGTCGCCGGAGCTCGACGCGCTGCGAATCCCCGGCCACCGGTTCGACGCGGCCTACGAGGGCGACGCGCGGAACCTGCTCGCCCGCGCGTGGGACCTGGACGCCGTCGGCAGGGCGTACGAGGACTGGCTCACCAGCGCGGCCGGCCTGATCGGCTCACTGCCGGAGGGGGCCCCGGACGACCGGGTCTTCGCGGTCCGCAGCGAGCTGGTGCACGGCTGGCGCAACTTCCTGTTCCGCGACCCCGGCCTGCCCGCCGACCTGCTGCCGCCGGGCTGGCCGGGTGAGAAGGCCCGCGCCTTCTTCGACCAGGAGGCCGCCCGGCTGCTGCCGGCCGCCGCCGCGTTCGTGGACCGCAACCTGACTGCGACCTGACCGCGAGCTGAGACCCGCCGCGGTCAGGCGCCGCGGAGAGCGGCGACGGCCTCGCGGACATGGCAGTCGGCGACGTGGTCGTTGACCAGGCCGATGGCCTGCATGAGGGCGTACGCCGTGGTGGGCCCGACGAAGCGGAAGCCGCTCTTCTTCAGCTCCTTGGCCAGGGCGGTGGAGCCCGGGGTGCGGGCGGGAACATCGGCGAGGGTCGCCGGGGGTGTCCGCCCGGGCTCCTCGGCGTACCGCCACACGAGCGCCGACAGCCCGCCCGGCACCTCCGCGGCGGCGCGGGCGTTGGCGACGGCGGCCTCGATCTTGGCGCGGTTGCGCACGATGCCCGCGTCGGCGAGCAGGCGCTCCACGTCCGCCTCGTCGAAGGCCGCCACCGCGGGGATCGAGAACCCGGCGAACGCCTTGCGGAAGTTCTCCCGCTTACGCAGGATCGTCAGCCACGACAGGCCGGACTGGAACGCCTCCAGGGTGATCCGCTCGAAGACGAGGTCGTCGCCGCGGACCGGCCGGCCCCACTCCTCGTCGTGATAGGCGACGTAGTCCGGCGTGGACCCCGCCCAGCCGCACCGGATGACCGTGGTCACCTCCATGGTCACCTCCGTGGTCACTCGGTCACCATGTCTCTTCGGCGTCGGAACGGTCGCCGTCCCTGCCCTCCCTGGCCGCCGGCACGGGCACCTCGGGCTGGTCGCCGGCCTTGTCGTCGGCCCTGCCGTCCGCCCTGTCGCCGGGGAGGTCGCCGGTCTTGTTCTCGGTCTTGTCTTCGGTCGTGTCGTCGGCCGCGTCGTGCGCCCCCGGCCGTCCGTAGGCCAGTTCGGCCACCCGCTGCTCCAGCACGGCGATGCGGGTGTCCCGCTCCGCGAGCGCGATCGACACCCGGTTCAGGGTCTCGTCCACGGCATGGGTGCTGTAGCCCACGAGACCGATCGGAAGCCTGAGCGTCATCAGGTCGGTGGGGGTTAACTGTCCGGCGGCGGGCAGGCCGAGCGGCGGAGCGTCGGAGGAGAACTCCGCCATCTCACCCCCGTGGCCCAGCGAGACCATCACCACACACGCGATCACGGCGAGCCCGGCGATGACGAGTACGACCAGCACATACGAATCGTGCCACAACTCGTGTGCGTGCGAGCATGGAAGGCATGACGCTGGTGATCGGGCCGGACGACCCGGCCGACCCGGAGTGGGCCGAGGCTGCCTCGCTGCCGGAGGTGTCCGCCCTGGTCCGGGCGGGGCGCACCGTCCTGGTGACGCTGCCGGAGGACGAGACCGAGGCGATCGCCGCCGCCGCGGCGTACGCCTGGGCGGGCGCCGGCGTCTTCCGGACGTCGCACTCCGCGACCTCCCACCCTGCGATCTCCCACCCCGCGACCTCCCACTCCGTGCGGCAGGCACTCGATATGACCGAGGCCCTGCTGGGCCGCCGGCCCCCGGCCCTGACCCGCCGCGGGCTGGCCTGAGCCGGGCCCGTCCTCCGGGCGGTCAGCTCTCGCCGAGTTCCTCTCCGGTGGGGCGCAACTGCGGGACCGGCCGTTCGAGCAGGTCGAGGGCCTCGTCCACGGTGGTCGCCCACGCGATCGCGTCGAAGGCGTCGGGCCGCAGGAAGCCGTGTTCGTACATGCCGTCGACCAGGACGCGCAGGGGACCGTAGAGCCCCCACGGGTCGAGCACGACCAGCGGCCGTTCGTGCATGCCGAGGACCCTGGAGGTCCAGATCTCGAACAGCTCCTCCAGCGTGCCGATGCCGCCGGGGAGCACGAGGAAGGCGTCGGACCTGGCGTCCATGACCCCCTTGCGCTCGCGCATGTCGGCGGTGACGATCAGCTCGTCGGAGTCGGTGTCGGCGATCTCGATGTCCACGAGCACCTGGGGGATCACGCCGACCGTCCGGCCGCCGCCCGCGCGGACGGCCCGCGCGACCTCGCCCATGCAGGAGACGATTGCTCCGCCGCTGACGAGCCCGTGGCCCCGGCGGGCCAGCTCCGTGCCCACCTCCCGGGCGAGGTCGGCGTACTTTCGGTCGATCCGCTGGCTGGACGAGCAGTAGACGCACACGAACACCCGGACACCCTACTTGTTGGGGTCGCGGCGGTCCGCCTCCACGATGGTCCTTACGGCCTCGTCGGGGTCGTCGGTGACCGAGACCAGCTCGACGTCCTGCGGGGAGATCTTGCCGGACGCCATCAGGGTGTCGCGGATCCAGTCGATCAGGGGGGTCCAGAAGGCCACGCCCATCATGATCACCGGGAACGAGGTCACCTTGCGCGTCTGGACCAGCGTCAGCGCCTCGAACAGCTCGTCGAGCGTGCCGAACCCACCGGGCAGGGCCACGAACCCGCTGGCGTACTTGACGAACATGGTCTTGCGGACGAAGAAGTACCGGAACTCGATGCCGAGGTCGACGTAGTCGTTGAGCCGCTGCTCGTGCGGCAGTTCGATGCCGAGGCCCACCGAGACGCCGCCCGCCTCCAGCGCGCCGCGGTTGGCCGCCTCCATCACCCCGGGGCCGCCACCCGTGATCACCGCGTAGCCCGCCTTGGCGAGCGCCGCGCCCACCTTCACCCCGAGTTCGTACTCGGCGGTGTCGGGACCGGTGCGGGCCGACCCGAAGACCGTCACGGCCGGGGGAAGGTCGGCGAGGGCGCCGAAGCCCTCCACGAACTCCGACTGGATGCGCAGGACCCGCCAGGGGTCCTCGTGCAGCCAGCCGGTGGGGCCCCGGCGGTCGAGCAGGCGCTGGTCGTGGGTGGATTCGGGGACGAGGCCGCCGCGAACCAGCGATGGGCCCTGCCGGCGTTCGGGTCGGGTGTAGTTCATGCCCGTCACGCTAACGGCCGCCGTCGGGACCGGCGAAAAAATCTTGGATGAAATCTTGGCGGGAGGGAACCGCTCCTCGCCGAGGCTCCGTCTAAGAAACGAGGGTGCTGCTCGGGACGAAAGTGGCTCTCCCCGCCAAATGGCCGGCGAGGAGAGCCACTTTCTTCTATCTACCGCTGGTCCCCTCGGTGAGCCACTCCGTCATGCGGCGCTCGCTCTCGACGATCTTGGCCAGGCTCACGCTCTCTCCCGCCGTGTGCGCGACGTCGGGGTTGCCCGGACCGCAGTTGACGGCGGGCATGCCCAGGGCGGAGAAACGCGCGACGTCGGTCCAGCCGAGCTTGGCCCGGGGCGTGCCGCCGATCGCGGCGGCGAACGCCGCGGCGACCGGGTCGTTCAGTCCCGGCCGCGCCCCGGGAGAGCCGTCGGTGAGCCGTACGTCGAAGCCGTCGAACACCTCGCACACGTGCGCGAACGCCTCCTCGATCGTCCGGTCGGGGGCGAAGCGGTAGTTGACGGTCACCACGCACTCGTCGGGGATGACGTTGCCGGCCACCCCGCCGCGTACGCCGACCGCGTTGAGCCCCTCCCGGAACCGGAGGCCGTCCACCAGCGGGCTGCGCGGCTCGTACCGGACCAGCCGGTCCAGCACCGGCGCGATCCCGTGGACGGCGTTGACGCCCTCCCAGGAGCGGGCGCTGTGCGCCCGGACGCCCTTCACCGTGATCTCGGCGCGCAGCGTGCCCTGGCAGCCGCCCTCGATGAGCCCGTCGGTCGGCTCCATCACGACCGCGAAGTCGCCGGCGAGCCACTCGGGGTGGGTGCGGGTGAGCCGCAGCAGCCCGCTGCGCTCGGCCTCGATCTCCTCGCAGTCGTAGAAGACGAAGGTCAGGTCGCGGTTCGGCGCGGTCAGCAGGCAGAGCTTGAGCTGCACCGCCACCCCGCTCTTCATGTCGGAGGTGCCGCAGCCGTACAGCACGCCGTCCTCGGTCCTGCTCGGCAGGTTTCCGGCCACCGGGACCGTGTCGATGTGCCCGGCGATCACCACGCGCTCGGCCCGGCCGAGATCGGTCCGCGCCACCACCGCGTCGCCGTCCCGCAGCACGGTGAGGTGGGGCAGGGCGCGGAGGGCCTCCTCGACGGCGTCGGCCAGCGCCTTCTCCGCGCCGCTCACCGACTCGATGTCCACCAGCCGCGCGGTCAGCGCGCCCACGTCCTCGGCAAGGTCAAGTCGCATGCCTCCCGACCTTACGCCACCTGGACGGAGTCGGTGGGCTTGGCGTCCTTGCGCCAGCCGTCGTGCCCGGCGGCCGCCGTCCAGGCGACCCCCTCGTACCGCACCTCGCGCAGGCCGTACTTCTGGGCGTGGGCGACGTACCAGGCGGCGACCAGCCAGCCGCGCTTGCCGGCCGCCTCGGTGCCGAGCGCCCGCACGAGCTGTTTGCGGGCCGTCTCCGCCTGCGGCTTGACCGGCTTGGCGGGCGGGGGGTACCAGCAGTGGACGGCCCGCGGGACCCGCCCGGTGAACGCGGCGGACAGGATCCGGGCGGACTGCTCGTGCTCGGCGTAGGCCGAGCCGTCGGCGGAGCGCTGCACGGCCTGGGCGGCGTCGTGCAGCGGCAGGGTCCGGTAGTGCTTCACCTTCTCCAGGGCGGCGAAGAACTTGCGGGTCGCGTAGACCGGGTCCTGCAACTGCTCGACCGTCCCCCAGCCCTGTGAGGGCCGCTGCTGGAAGACCCCCACCGAGTCGCGGTCGCCGTACGGGAGATTGGCCAGCTTGGACTCCTGGATCGCGGTGACATAGGCGATCTGGAGGGCCCGCTCGGGCAGCTTGCGCCGGGCCGCGACGGCGGCGACGGTGGCCGCCACCTGGGCCTGCTCTATGTCGATGTCGAGCGTTCCCTCAGGGGTCGTGACGAGGCAGTGCTCCCCGAGCGCGAAGGGCTCGGTCCGCTTCAGCAGGTGATAGGCGCCGTAGAAGATCGCCCCGCCCAGCAGGACGACGATGACCACGACGGTCACGACAGGTTTGGTAAGGCGCCGTTCCACGATCCAGAACCTACCCCGGTGATCAGGGCAGTCGTTCCGCGCGGACGGAGCCGGGAGTGAGGGGGCGGGCGTACGCCGCCTCCCACTGGCCGCCCTGCACACGCTGGAACGACAGCAGGCGGCCGTCACCCGCGCGGTAGTCGGCGAAGTCGAGCAGCCCGCGCTCGGGCAGGCCCGTCCTCCCCTCGGACCGGAAGGCGGCGGTGCCCCGCTCGATCGGGGAGAACTCGACGCCGTCGACGATCAGCATGTGCTTGGCCGGCACCATCCCCTGGGTCGGCACGTCGGTCCACAGCAGGACCTCCAGGTGGGACGGCTCGCCCCCCGGGCCCGGCCGTTCCGCGACCGACAACCAGTTGTCGTACCGGCGGGCGCCCTCGTCGAGGAGGTAGTCGGTCCACTGCTCGCCCTGCACCGCGCAGTGCACCGCGCCGACGGCCCGGTAGCGGGCGGCCTCCACGTAGACCGTGTCCCCCACCTTGATCGTGCGGGGGTCGAAGTAGTCGGGATCGGACGCGAGGTCCCGCGCCGGCGATTCTCCCGGGGCGGCGGGCGGGGTGCGCACCGGCTGACGCGTACGGCTGCGCCGGCTCGCCATCACGGCGCCAAGCAGGACGACGACCGTGGCGAGGCCCAGCACGATCACGATCGTTGTCGTCATGGCGCGCGATCCTACTGGAGGCGGCTCACCGCCGCATCGACGCGCTCGTCGGTGGCGGTGATCGCGACACGGACGTGACCACGCCCGGCGTCGCCGTAGAACTCGCCCGGCGCGACGAGGATGCCCCGGTCCGCCAGCGCGCGCACCTGGTCCCAGCAGTCCTCGCCGTTGGCGGCCCAGAGGTAGAGCCCGGCCTCGGAGTGCTCCACCCGCCAGCCCGCCCGTTCCAGCGCGGGACGCAGCGCCGCCCTGCGGCGGGCGTACCGCTCCCGCTGCTCGTCGGCGTGCGCGTCGTCGTCCAGCACGGCCGCCATCGCGGCCTGCACCGGAGCGGGCATGATCATGCCCGCATGCTTACGCACCTCCAGCAGCCGCCGTACGAGCCGGGGGTCGCCGGCGACGAACCCCGCGCGGTATCCGGCGAGGTTCGACCGCTTCGACAGCGAGTGGACCGCGAGCAGCCCCTCGTGCGAGCCCTCGCACACGTCCGGATGGAGGACCGACAGCGGCTCGTCCTCCCAGCCGAGCTCGATGTAGCACTCGTCGGAGGCGACGATCGCGCCGTGCTCCCGCGCCCACGCGACCACCTTGCGCAGGTGCTCGGCGGGCAGGACCCGTCCCGTGGGGTTGGACGGCGAGTTCACCCAGACGAGCGGCACCCGCTCGGGCCCCAGCGAGAGCAGCCCGTCGGTCGCGTAGGGCTCGGCTCCGGCGAGCCTGGCCCCCACGTCGTAGGTGGGATAGGCGAGCGCGGGAAAGACCACCCGCTCCCCCGGCCGCACGCCGAGCAGCGTCGGCAGCCAGGCCACCAGTTCCTTCGTGCCGATCGTCGGCAGCACGTCCGCGGGGTCGACGACGACCCCGTGCCGCCGCCGTAGCCAGCCCGCGGCCGCCTCACGCAACCGCGGCGTGCCGTACGTCAGGGGATAACCGGGGCTGTCGGCGGCGGCGGAGAGCGCCTGGCGGGCGACGGGGGGAACCGGATCGACCGGCGTGCCGACCGACAGGTCGACGATCCCGCCGGGATGCGCCCGCGCCACCTCCTGGTACGGCACCAGCCGGTCCCATGGAAAGTCGGGCAACGCGATCAAAGGAAATCCCCCAGTCGTGACGGAGCGGGCCCGCGAGGGTCGGTGACTCTTTAGTGTTCCTCGCTCTGCGGCGGAAGCGCCGCGACCACCGGGTGGTCCTTGTTGATCTTTCCGACCTTCGAGGCGCCGCCGGGCGAGCCCAGCTCCTCGAAGAAGTCGACGTTGGCCTTGTAAAAGTCCTTCCACTGCTCGGGAAGGTCGTCTTCGTAGAAGATCGCCTCCACGGGGCAGACCGGCTCACACGCCCCGCAGTCCACGCACTCGTCGGGGTGGATGTAGAGCATGCGTTCGCCCTCGTAGATGCAATCGACGGGGCACTCCTCGATGCACGCCTTGTCCAGGACGTCCACGCAAGGCTGCGCGATGACGTACGTCACCTCGGGCTCCTTCTGGGTTGCACGGCTCGACCGCGGGTTGCTAGCCCTAGTATTGCGGTGCCTGCTTACCAGCCGGAACAGGAGGGGGGCAATCGTCGTGGCCCCTAAGTCCGGAGCCCGTCTCGTCGTCGCGATCACGCCCGCCGACGTGGGCCAACGCGTGACCACCCGGCGCAGGGCGCCAGGTGGGTACCGGGACGCCGTCGGCGTGTTGGAATCCTGGCGCGACGGGGTGCTCACCGTGCGGAAACGGGACGGAAGCCTCGTCGAGATCGACGAGGAGACCCTCGCCGCCGCCAAGGTCGTGCCGCCCGGACAGCCGAGGTAATCAGGCGGCAATCCCGCAGCGCGCCGCCTCGACCGGCCGCGCCGGCGGGGCGGAGCATACGCGACGTGACCCTACGCGCCTGTGTCGTGACGATCTCCTCGGCGGCGGTCCTCCTGGCCGCGGCCTCCGCGTGCTCCCGGCAGCGGACGCCGGACAGGCCGCCGCCTCCGCTGAATCCCCGCGCGGCCAGTCTGGCCGACGGGTTCGGCACGATGGACAGGCTCGTCGACGCCGCCCGCAAGGAGGGCGCGCTCACCGTCGTGGGCCTGCCGGGCGGCTGGGTCGGCTACAAGGAGATCATCGCCCGCTTCTCCGACAAGTACGGGATCAAGGTGACGTCGGTCATGCCGGAGGCGAGCAGCCGGCAGGAGATCGACGCCGCAGCCCGCCTGCGCGGGACGGCCCAGGCGCCGGACGTCTTCGACGTCACGCTGGAGGTCGCGGTCGCCAACTCCCGGCTCTTCGCGCCGTACCGGGTGACGGGCTGGGCGGACATCCCCGACGAGGCCAAGGACCAGGACGGCCGCTGGTACGCCGCCTACGGCGGATACATGTCGATCGGCTACGACCCGAGGAAGGTGCCCGCCCCGGCGTCGTACGCCGCGCTGGCCCGGCCGGGGACGACGGTCGCGCTGCCCGGCGACCCCCGGCAGGTGGCGTCGGCGTTCAGCGGCGTCATGGCCGCCTCGCTCGGCCAGGGGCTGCCCGACGCCGCCCGCGGGGTGAACCTGTTCGCGCGGCTGCGGAAGGGCGGCATGCTCGGCCGTCCCGACCAGGCCACGACGGTGGTGGACTGGGACTTCATGAACGCGGCGCGGGCCGCGGGCGGGCGCGGGGCGGCGGCCTGGCGGGTCACGATCCCGAAGAACGCGGTGCTCGCCTCCTACTACATGCAGGCGATCGACGCCGCGGCGCCGCATCCGGCCGCCGCCCGGCTGTGGGAGGAGTTCCTGCTGTCCGACGAGGGACAGAACCTCTTCCTCAAGGCCTACGCCCGGCCGTCGCGGATGGAGGCGATGCAGACGCGCGGGGCCCTCGACGGGGACGCCGCCGCCCGGCTGCCCGAGGCGTCCGGCGACCCGGTGATCCTCACCATCCCCGAGCAGGACAAGGCCAAGGCGTACCTGGCCACACACTGGGCGAAGGATGTGGGCTGACACTCGCAGAGGCGGCGGAAGCCGTAAAGTGTGTCGCATCCCACCGGAATCCCACCAGATCCCAGGAGTCTCAATCGGCACGAGACCGTGGTGATCAAGGCGTGGTGGCCAAGCCGCGGATCGAAGCGTGGTGATCCCGGCACCGGCCAGTAAGAATGCGAGCCGATCTTGAGGTACGAAACTCCCAGTCCCACTCGATGGAACGCTCGCGCCTACGACAGCTCCTTCGGCTACGTCTCGCCTGTCGGCGCGCCGCTGGTGGACCTGCTCGACCCCCGCCCCGGTGAGCGGGTGCTCGACCTCGGCTGCGGCACCGGGGCGATGACCGCCGAGATCGCGGCGCGCGGCGCCCACGTGCTGGGCATCGACGGCTCCCACGCGATGATCGAGCAGGCCATCGCCCATCACCCCGGCCTCGACTTCACCGTCGGCGACGGCCACGACTTCACCGTGGCCCAGTCGTACGACGCGGTCTTCTCGAACGCCGCCCTGCACTGGATGAGCCGCGACCCGGACGCCGTGATCGAATGCGTACGCGAGGCGCTGCGGCCGGGCGGCCGGTTCGTCGCCGAGATGGGCGGCGCGGGCAACTGCGCGGCCCTGACCTCGGCCATGCTCACCGCCTGGCGCGAGCACGGCCTGCGCGAGCCCGAGCTGCCGTGGTACTTCCCCGGCCCGGCCGAGTACGCCCTGCGGCTGGAGAAGGGCGGGTTCACGGTGCGGCTGCTCGAACACTTCGACCGTCCCACGCCGCTCGACGAATGCCCCAACGGCGCGGCCGACTGGGTGCGGCTGTTCGCCGGCCCGCTGCTCGACCGGGTCCCTCCGGCGACCGTCGAGCCGCTGCTCCGGCGGGTCAACGAGCTGGCCGCCCCGGCGCTGCGGCGCGAGTCGGGCTGGATGGCCGACTACGTACGCCTCCGTTTCGCCGCCGAACGCCACTAAGCCGGCAACTGAGTCGGGAATCTCCAGCACGGCGAGGCGATTTGCCAGACTATGGTCTGGTCTTTGTGAGCGATGGGGACAGCATGAACTTCTGCCTGAGTGACCTCGTGCCACCACTGCGCTGGAGTGATGCCGCCCGCATCGGGACGCTCGACCGGCCGGGCCTGCCCGACGCCTGGTGGCGCACGCTCCCCCTGCACCGGGTGCTGGCCGTCGCGGACGCCGAGGCGCTCGCCGAGCTGCTCACCGTCCTCGCGCTGGAGCACTGGCCCGCCGCCGCCGTGGGCGACGTGCTGCCCGCGCTGCACGTGCTGGATCCCGACGAGGCCGACGACCCCCAGGTCGCGATCGCGCTCGACCGGGCGGGATCATGGCACGGTCTGCTCGCGCTGTCCGGCCGGGAGCTGGCCGACCAGCCCTTCGTCAAGGCGAGGCCGGTGCTCACCGCCCTGTTCTCCGCCGTCTTCGCCCGGCTGGCGGAGTCTTCTCCGGAGTCTTCTCCGGACAGGAAGCCCGAGAGCCCGCCGGACGAGCCCGAGCCGGAACCGGAGCCGGCCGGCCTGCCCGAGCTGATCGACGCGGCCTTCGCCGACCTCGACGACCAGACCTGGATGGTGGCGCAGAACCGGGTCTTCACCGACGACCCGTCGGCGCCCGAGCAGCTGGCCAAGCTGCTCGCCGTACCCCCCGAGGTCCTCGCCGGCGCCGAGGCGGCCCTGCGCGGCCGGATCGCCCACTGGCTCGCGTCACCGGAGGCGGCGCCGTACAACGAGCACCTGGCCCGGCTCACCGCCGCGCTCGGGGTCGCGGTCCCGAAGGCGCGGCTGGTCGCGGCGGCCGACTGGCACGGGCGCGAACTGCGCTCGCTCGAGGTGCCCGCCTGGCGGTTCGTGCTCGCCACGCTGCCCGACCACCGTCTCTCCGGCGACTGGCTGGTGGCCGGGGACATCGAGGACCTGCGGGAGCGGACCCGCGGCCTGATCACCGCGGCCGAGCGGCCGCCGACCGTCTCGCAGGCGCTCGAACTGGTCCGCTCACTCGGCGTCCGTCCCGACGCGGCCAGGGAGTGGCTGGACAGCGTCCCCCAGTTACGCGCGCAGCGGGTGCCCCGCGGGAGCGGGCTCAAGGACGTGTCGCTGACCCGGCGGTGCTTCCGGCAGCCGGACGGCAGGTGGTGGCTGCGGGTCGACGTCTCCGGCGAGCATCTCGGCGGCGCCGAGGTGATGTTGCCGACCGGGTTCGCGGCCTACGTCGGGCTCGCCCCAGGCGACACCCGGACCGTGCAGAGCGCCGCAGGGGACATCGGCCTCTCCTGGCACACCCGGCCGTCGCTGGGCTCGCTGCGGCGGATCCTCACCGAGGTCGCGGCCGAGGAGGGCAGTCACATCTTCCTGACCCTGTCCGAGGAGGGCCTGCTGCGCGTACGGCACCTGCCGGCGGCCGGTGGCGACGAGACGAGACGGGCGCTGCGCCTCGTCGGTTACACCGCTCCGGGCGGCACGCCCGAGCAGGCGGCACGGGTGATCGCGACGCGGGTCGGGCTCACCGGGCCCGCCGGGCGGCCGGAGATCCTCGCGCGGCTGCGCGAACGCGGGGACCGCGACCTGCTGTCCCTGCTGGGATAGCGGGATGCCCCGGCTCGCGCTCTCCCCGGAGTTCCTGCACGGGCTCGACGCGCTCCCCCGGCCCGTCCGCCGGGAGGCGCTCCTCGCCGTGCGCCGCTTCCTGCTGAACGCCTCCACCGCGCCGCACCCCGAGAGGGTGCGCAACTGCCGCGATCCCCGGGTCGCCACGCTGCGGCTCGCCGACCGCCACCGGGGGGTGGTCGTACGGCAGGACGACGTCTACTGGCTGCTGACCGTGCTGCCGGACGCCGAGGCGTGGTCGTACGCCCAGCGGCACCGGTTCGGGGTGAACACGGCCGTCGGGATCGTGGAGGTCTGGGACGCCGAGGCGCTGGAGCGGATCGAACCGGCCCTGCGCCGGGCGTCGCGGAGCGGCGGCCGTCCGGTGTTCGAGGACTTCTGCGACACCGACCTGCTGAACATCGGCGTGGACGCCCGCCTGCTGCCGCTGCTGCGGATGATGACGTCGGAGGCCCACCTCGCCGCGGTGGAGCCGCTGCTCCCGCGCAGCCAGTTCGCGCCGCTGTCGGCGCTGGCCCGGGGCGGCTCGCTCGCGGCGGCCTGGCGCGAGCTGGACGCCTGCCGTTGCCGGGCGGCCGACGAGGTCGACCCCGAGGACCTGCTCACCGCGCTGCGGCGCAGCCCCGACCGGGCGGCGTTCGCGGCCGACGCCGCCGAGCTGGAGCGGCTCGTCGCCCAGCCCCACTGGTGCACGTTCCTCTACCCGCCGCAGCACACGTACGCCAACTGGCCGGCGTACGACGAGCCGGTGTTGATCACCGGGGGCGCCGGCACCGGCAAGACGGTCATCGCGCTGCACCGCGCGGCCCTGCTGGCCCGCGCGGCCACCGGCCCTGTCCTGCTGGTCACGTTCTCGCAGGGCCTCGCGACCGAGCTGTCCGCGCGGCTCGACACGATGGTCGGCGACGAGCTGGTGCGCAAGCGCGTCGAGGTGGGGAACGTGGACCGGATCGCCCACCGCATCGTCGCCGAGGCGGAGGGCAGGGCCCCGGCGCTGGTCTCCTCCGACGACCTGGCCGGGCTGTGGCAGGAGGCGGCGGCCGGGCGCTTCGGGAAGCACTCGGGCAGGCGCTTCGGCAGCGCGTTCCTGCTGCGGGAGTGGGAACAGGTGATCCTCGCGCAGGACCTGCGGACGCTGGAGGAGTACCAGGCGGCGGCCCGGCCGGGCCGCAGCGTGCCGCTGGACGCCGGGGCGAGGACCCTGGTGTGGGACGCCGTCCAGCACGTCATCGGGCGGCTGCGCGAGACGGGCCGGCGGACCCTTCTCCAGCTCGCCTCCGAGGCGGCGGGGCTGCTGGGGCGGGCCGTGGGCGACCTGCTGGGCGACCGGGAGCCGGGGCGGGAGCCGTACCGGCACATCGTGGTGGACGAGGCGCAGGACCTGCACCCCGCGCAGTGGCGGCTGCTGCGGGCGGCGGTCCCCGCCGCGCCGAACGACCTGTTCATCCTGGGCGACCCGCACCAGCGCATGTTCGACACGCGGGTCGCGCTCGCCGACGTCGGCATCCCCGTCCGCCGGTTCCATCTGAAGCTCTCCTACCGGCTGCCCCCGGAGATCCTTTCGTGGGGCGTGCGGCTGCGCGGCGGCGGACCCGCCGACGGCCTGGTGGCGGGCAACGCCGGGCTGTACGGCTACCGCGGGCTGGGCCACGGTCCGCGCCCGATGGTGCGCGAGTACGTGACCCCGGCGGCGGAGATCGCCGGCCTCGTCTCGACGGTGGCCGAATGGCTGCGGGAAGGCGTGCCCACGGCCGAGATCGCGGTAGCCGCGCGTACCGCTGACCTCGTGCGCACCGCCCGTACCGCACTTCGCGAAGCGGGCATCACGGTCAAAGTCGCCTTGCTTCACGGGATGAAAGGGCTGGAATTCCGCCGGGTCGCCGTGATAGGCGTGGCTGACGGAATCGTGCCGGCGCCCGACGCGCTGACCCCGGCCGCCGAGGATCCGACGGCACGGGCGCACGATCTGCAACGCGAACGGGGGCTGCTCTACGTGGCGTGCACACGAGCGGGAGAGTTGCTCTACGTGTCCTATTCGGGACGCGCCAGTCCCTTCCTGCCTGTGTGACCACCTTGGCCTGATCCCCTAGTGTGAACTGCGGATATATTCCCCTCGCCGGTTGGACCTGCATGAACCTGAGCCTTAGCGACATCGTGCCTCCGCTGCGCTGGACCGCGCCCAGCCAGGTAGAGCCGATCGCGAGCGACCCCGGTCTTCCCGACGCGTGGTGGCAGGCACTCCCCCTCGACCGGGCCTGCGCGGCGGTGGGGACCGTCCAGATCGCCTCCCGGCTCGCCGACCTCACCAGCGCCTGCTGGGCGCATCTGGTCCTCGGCGACATCCTGCCGCTGCTGAGGTTCACCCACCCCGAGGAGAGCCTGCAGACGCCCGGGCCCCGCGATGTCGTCCACAAGCTGTTCATCGACGTCATCGACAGGCTGCTGGCCACCGAGCCGGCCGGGGAGCCCGCCGGGGCCCCGGTCCCGCCGGCCCTCCCCGAACGGCCGATGGCCGAGATCATCGACGAGATCTTCGCCCGGCTGGACGACCGCCAGCGGGCCATCGCCAGGGACCGGCTCTACTACGACACCTCCCAGCAGTCCGGCCAGCACCCCGGCCAGGCCCAGCGCGCCACGCTCGACGAGCTCGCCCAGCGCTTCTCCGTCACCCGCGAGCGGATCCGGCAGATCGAACGCGACCTGCGCGACCACGTGCTGGAGTGGCTGCAGAGCCCGGCCGCCGCGCCGCTCAACGCCCACCTGGCCTGGCTGCGTACCCGGCTCGGCTCCGCGGTGCCCGCCGACGACCTCGCCGCGGCCGTGCCGTGGCACCGCACCGAGCTGATCACCCTCGCGATCCCCGCGTGGCGGTTCGTCCGCACGCTGCTGACGGGGTACGACCAGGTGGACGGCTGGCTGGTCGCGGGCGGCGCGGACGAGCTCAGGGAGAAGACGCGCCAGTTGTTCGCCGACGGCCCCCGCCCGATGGACGAGGCGGTCGCGCAGGTGGCCCAGCTCGGCGTACGCGAGGACGTGGCCGAGCGCTGGCTGGCGTCGGTGCCGCACCTGCGCGTGCTCGAAGGGCACGTCGTCCCCTGGCCGCGCAGCATGGGCGACAAGGCCGAGGCCGTGCTGGCGGTCTCCGGCGGACCGTTGACGCCGGAGGAGATCCAGGCCCGCATCGGCGAGGACTACAGCCTCGTCGGGCTGCGCAACCAGCTCGCTGCCGACGAGCGCTTCATCCGGCTCGACCGCAGCAAGTACGGCCTGCGCCGCTGGGGCGGCGAGGAGTACCTGGGCATCCGCGAGATGATCACCCGGGAGATCGAGCGCGCGGGCGGCGAGGCGTCCGTGAGCACGATCGTGGACAACCTCACCTCGCGCTACGACGTGAGCGAGAGCTCGATCAGGGCGTACGCCGGAGGGCCCGGGTTCGAACGCACCCAGCGCGGCTACATCAGGGTCGCGGGGCAGGCGCAGGGCGAGCCGTACCAGCCGCGCCGGGACGTCTCGATGACCCGGCGCTGCTTCCGCAGCCGCGACGGCCGGTGGTGGCACCGGGTCGACGTCAACGCCGAACACCTCCGGGGCTCCGGCTCGCCGCTGCCGACGGGTTTCGCGGCCCATCTCGGCATGGCGCCCGGGGGCCAGCTCACCGTGTCGACCTCGTCGGGCGAGGTGGTGATCAGCTGGCACAACCAGCCGACCATCGGATCGATCAGGAACGTGCTGGCCGACTACAACGCCTCCGAGGGCGACCACGTCTTCCTCACCGTCTCCGACGGCGGCGAACTGCTGACCCGGTTCCTGCCCGCCGCCGCGGCCGGGCTGCCCGCGATCAACAAGGCCCTGCACCTGATCGGGTACACCGCGCCGGTGGCGTCCGAGGCCGAAGGGCTGCGCCTCATCGGCGCGCGCATCGGCCTGGCCGAGGGAACCGGCCGGGAAGAGGTGCTCGACCGCCTGCGCGACCGCGGCGACCGCGAGATCCTCCGCTTCCTGTCCTGACCTTCCTCTCCTGACCGAGGGCTTCCTGACTCAGGTTCCTTGCTCGGGTGAAGGGGACGCCGGGCGCAGCACGTAGGCTCAAGGCATGTTGCGGCTCCACGACACCCTGACCCGGCAGATCGTGCCCCTCGTACCGGCGGGTTCGCGGATCCTGCGGATGCACACCTGCGCCGCACACGGGCCCGCCGGTCTCGGCGACCCGCGCCCGCATCTGCTCGCCGACCTGATCCGCCGCCTCAGCGAGCGGGCCGGATTGCGCGTGCTCGCCTGCCGGAACGTCTACGACCTCGGGCACGGGAGCGACGACGGGGCCTCGCTCGAAGCCGAGTCCCTCGCGCTCAACCTGCGCGTGCCCGAGCACTCCCCCCGCACCAGCGAGACCATGGGCCTGATCATCGAGCTCATCGGACGGCTCATCGAGCGCGGCCACGCGTACGCCACCCCGGAGGGGGCGGTGATGTTCGACGCGGCGTCCTTCCCCGCCTACGGGGAGATCCGTGGTGAAGCGGCTTCCGGTGACTGGACGCTGTGGGAGCCCGGCGACGAGGACGGCGCGGGCGCGGGCTGGGACGCGCCCTGGGGACGCGGGCTGCCGAGCCGCGACATCGAGTGCACGGCGACGCCGCTGCGGTTCCTCGGGCCGCGCTTCGACCTCTATGTCGGCGGCGACGACCTGCGCTCCCCGCACCACGAAAGGGTGCGGGCCCAGTCGAACGCCGCCACCGGCGAAGAGGCGGCCGCCCACTGGGCACACGCCGGACGCCTGCTGTTCGAGGGCCGGCCGGTGGGCTCCAACGGCGGCTCTTCTGGTGAGTCTGAAGGTGACTCTCCCGGTGGTTCTCCTGATGGTTCTCCTGATGGTTCTCCTGGCGGTTCTTCTGGCGGTTCTTCTGGCGGCGCCGATACCGGCGCCGTGACGCCGTCCCGCGTGGCCGCGGCGGGGCTCGACCCCCTGGCCGTACGGCTGGCCCTGCTGCGGCACCCTTACCGGCAGCAGGTGGACCTCACCTGGGACACCCTGAAGACGGCCGACGCGGAACTGCGCCGCCTGCGGCGGAGCGTGGCCGAGTGGGCGGAGTCGCCCAGCCGCCCGATTGACGCCGCGCACGCCGAACGCGTCCAGAGCGCGCTGGACAATGATCTCGACACCCCGGAGGCCCTGCGCCTGCTCGGCGACCTGGAGACCGACGAGTCGGTCGCGCCGGGCGCCAAGTTCGAGACCTTCCTCCACTTCGACCACGTGCTCGCCCTCGACCTGCCCGCCGAAATAGGCAGGATCTGACCTCCACGGCAGCGCTCCGGGCAGGCCGAGTTCCGAGCGCCTGTCAGCTCGATTCCGAGCGTCCTGCCGACTCTGTTTCGAGAGCACTGCCGGCTTGAGTTCCGGGAGCCGTCCCGGCGGGAGCAACCCGCACGCCTTATGCGGCGGCGAGCGCGCCTCTCGGCGGCCATGTTCCGGCCCGTCGTCGTTCCAGCCCGTCGTCTTCGCGGCAACAGTGCATCACGCAGGCGAATGCCGCCGCGTACGCCTGCGCGCCAATCGTCCCGGAGCACTCGCCTCACCGCGTGCGGTCAGCGGATAGCCGCCTCCACCGCGGGTCCCTTGCGGGTCCCTTGCGGGTCCGCTGCAGGTCCGCTGCGGGCGAGCCGGAACTGCGGGCGGTAAGCCGCTGCACTATCCGACATCCCCTGGCGACAAATCGCCTGGAAAATGACTGAAACACACAAGCGGACCGCCGATTTGTGGCTCCAACAAATCGCCATGCAGGGGTGTTCACGGCACGCCGGCATGGAAGAATTCATACAGGCTTTCGAATCATCAAGTGGTGAGGAGGTGTGATGGATCTGTTCGACACTGATCCTGAGCACCTCCGTCGTTCGAACGATAATGGTGATAGCGACTGGTGGGATCAGCTCACCGCCAACTCGCCCCTCTGGTCTTCCGAGGGCGCACTTGCCCGTGAATATGTGCCGATTGTTGACCCTACGGCGCGAAAGCATGCGAGCCGGTTCGACGATTCGGCGGAATCGCCCAACTTCGCCCGCGCATTCGAGACTCGTGGCGGCAACGCGCCCGATACTGAATGCACCGGTGATGAGACCGCGAGTGGTGTCTCTCCTGACGGCATCGGACGTGCCTGGAGCGACGATCCCGCTGCCGCTCCCAGCGGCGCTTTGGCGGGCGATCCGGGTGGTTTTCCCGGCGGCGCTTCTGGTGCTGTTCCCGGTGGCGCGTCTGACGGTGCCTCGGGCGCTGGCCAAGGTGATGCGGGCCGGGTTCGGGATGCGGGCCGAGGCCAGAATGCGGGTCGGGGTCGGGATACGGGCCCTAATCGGGACACCAAGGGCGCGCCCGGTGGTGCGTCCGGCAGCACCTCCGGCGCTGGCCGGAACGATGCAGACCCAGACTGGGATGCTTCTGGTGCTGGTGGGTCGTCGTCGTGGGTGGCGGTGGCGGCTGTTGGTGAGGCGGCGCGGGTGGTGGCGTTGGTGCCGGTGCCTGAGTCGGCGGAGGTGTGCCTGGCCGAGGCGGAGGAGTTGCTGGCGGCACGGGACCGGATCACTTCGGCGTTGGCCGCCCGGGTCGGCCGGGTGCATCGGGCCGGAGAGGCGAAGAACCATGGGCATGCCTCGACCAAATTGTGGCTGCGATCCGTCGGCGGGATGACCACCCCCGGAGCCGGTCGGTTGGTGACGATGGGCATGGAGTTGGGTCGTCTGTCGCGGGTGCGTGAGCGGTTCGCCGAGGGCAGCCTGGCGGAGGGGATCGTGGAGGCGATCTGCACCGCCACTGCGGGGTTGACCGATGAGCAGGCGATCACCGCTGAGGGGATTTTGCTGGAGTTGGCAGGTTCGGCGGGGGCTGCGGAGGTGGCCAAGGCGGGGCGGTATCTGCGGGCGGTGCTGGACCCCGACGGCCACGAGCAGGACGAGCAGGCCGACTTCGACCGCCGGTTCTTCCGGGTGCGGCGGCGCCGGAACGGCGGGCTGGAGGGAGAGTTCTACCTCCCGGTGGAAGCCGCCGCCCGGTTGCAGCACCTACTCGACGTCTACGCCAAGCCCAAAGCCGAGGGAGACGACCGCACCCCGAGCGTGCGGAACGCCGACGCGTTCATCGCGTTCCTGGAGAACAAGATCGCAACCGAGCTCCTGGTGCTCGTCACCGCCGAATCCCTCCCCGACGACCCCCCAGCCGGCGAACCCTCACGCGAGCCCGCAGGCACCACCCCCTCAGGTGATCCCACAGCCAGCCCTTCAGACGACCCCACAGCTGACCCATCTGCCGACCACCCCACCAGCGACCCCTCAGACGCCGACCCGAGCGACGGCCCTGGCCCCGACTCCTCCGGCACCTACCCAGGCCCTGGTCCCGATCCCGACCTGTCGGGCACCGGCCCGTTGGGCACCCAGCCCTCAGAGACCGGCCCTTCGGACGCCGACCCCTCAGACACGGGCTTCTTGGACACAGACCTGGGTGACGATCCTGGCCCTGAGCCCGGCTCGGGCGACGACCCCGTTCCCAGCACTGACGCCTGCACCGCTGCGGACTGCGGCTCCGGGGCCTGTGCGACCCGCGCTGACGCGACCTGTGCCGGTGCGACCAGCGCCACCAGCGAGCCCTGTGCCGCCAATTCCGCCGCCCCACCGTGGTCAGAAGGCAGCGCCCGACCAGAAGGCCGCGCCTGGCCGGGAGGTAGCGCCCGGCGGGGACGCGAGGCCTGGTCAGGGGGCGGTGCCTGGGCGGGGGTGGAGGGCAGTGCCCCGCCGGGGGTGTGGTTGCGGGGGTTGCCGGGGCTGATCCTGGCGACCGGGCATCTGCTGCCTGTCGCCGGCGTGCATCGGCTGGCCCGTACCAGCACTTTGGTGCGGATCGTGATGGACGCCGGTGGGCAGGTGCTGGACATGGGCCGCAAGGTCCGCCTGGCCACCCCGGCGCAGCGGCGGGCGGTCTTCGCCCGGTATGCGACCTGCTGGGTGGACGGCTGCCCGCTGCCCGCCACCCTGTGCCAGATCGACCACGCCGAGGACTGGTGCAGCGGCGGGCTGACCGACCTCAAACTGCTGGGACCGGCGTGCCAGTTCCACAACCGCGACCGCTACCGCCACCCGAACCGCTACACCCGCCACAAGATCGGCGACGACCGCTGGGCCTTCACCTACCACAACCCCCGAAACCCCCGCACCACCCGGCTGCGGGTGTAGAGGTGGGTGCGTGGGAGCCGGGCGGGCCGTCAGAAGCCGAGGCCGGTCAGAAGCCGAGGCGGTCGGGGGCGACGAGGATGCCGTCCTCGTCGCTGTAGAGCCATTCGCCGGGGGCGAAGGTGACCTCTCCGAAGGTCACCGGGACGTCGACCTCCCCCAGGCCGGTCTTGGCGCTCTTGCGGGGATTGGAACCAAGTGCCTTGATGCCGAGGTCCAGGCCGGCCAGCGCCGCCGTGTCGCGTACGGCGCCGTTGACGACCACGCCCGCCCAGCCGTGCTTCAGGGCGGCGGTCGCGATCACGTCGCCGAGCAGCGCCGTACGCAACGACCCGCCGCCGTCGACCACCAGCACCCGGCCCTCGCCCGGCAACCCGATGGCCTGTCTGACCAGCGCGTTGTCCTCCAGGCAACGGATGGTGGAGATCCGACCGGAGAACCGCGGACGCGAGCCGTACGAACGGAACTGGGTGAGGCAACTGCGCAGCGCGTCGCCGTGGGCGTCGTAGAGATCAGCGGTGGCGAAGCTCATGCGGGAATTGTGCCAAAGCGCCTCGTCAGGGCAGCCTACGGCTCTCGCCGACCGCCAGGTCCCACAGGTCGCCGGGGTCGAGGCCGCGCGACTCCCAGGCGGCGCGGGCCTCGCGCACCGGTTCCAGGAGCGGCTCGCCGGACAGCACGAAGGTGCCCCAGTGCATCGTCGCCATCCGCCGGGCGCCCACGTCGATGCATCCCTGTACGGCCTGCCCGGGATCGACGTGGGAGACCTTCATGAACCAGCGGGGATCGTAGGCCCCGACGGGCATGAGGGCGAGGTCGATGCCCGGATAACGCTCACCGATCTGGGCGAACCGTTCCCCGTAGGCCGTGTCACCCGCGAAGTAGACCCGGTGCTCGGAGGAGGTGAGCACCCAGCCGCCCCACAGTGTCCGGCAGGTGTCCCACAACGTACGGCGGCTCCAGTGGTGGGCCGGGACGAAGTCGAACGACACCTCGCCGAGGCGGGCCGACTCCCACCAGTCCAGTTCGGTCACGTTGTGGAAGCCCCGGCGCCGGAACCAGGCCGCGAGCTTGGCGGGCACGAAGACGGCCGTGTCTCGCGGCAGGCGGCGGATGGTCGGCGCGTCGAGGTGGTCGTAGTGGTTGTGACTGATCACGACCGCGTCGACCTTGGGCAGGTCCGACCAGGCGACGCCGGGAGGGGTCAGCCGCTGGCGCACTCCGGGGATCTTCCGGGACCACACCGGGTCGGTCAGGACGGTCAGCCCGCCGATCTGCAGCACGAACGTCGCGTGGCCGACCCAGGTCACCATGGTCTCGGTCGCGGCGGCGCGGGGCAGGCCCACACGTTGGACAGGAATCTGGTCGCCGTCGCCGATGTCGGGCCTGAGCTGCCCGTGCCACATGACGCTCGTCACCTCTCGGAAGTCCGGGAGGGGAGCGGTCAGCCGGTCGGCGAAGCTCGACGGCCACCGGCGGGGAGTGGTGGCGGGCCGTACGACGACATCGGAAGAAACGCGTATTTCTGGGGCCTCAGGGCTCTCCGGCTGGATCGTCTGCGACATGGGGAACTCCCTTCCGCTCTCATGATCCCCACGAGACCGGAAATATTCCTCCTACGACCGGCGGATTCGATTCCCCCTCCATCGCGCCCTCGCCCACAGGGGACGCAGCCGGGGATAGCCGCCGTCGTCGAGGCCGGCCATCCGTTCGAAGAGGTTCCACGAACCCGGATGGCCGCAGAGGGCGAAGGAGACCGCCGAGGCGACGAGGTACAGCACGACCATCGGCAGGCCGACGCAGAAGGCGTACTGCGTGGCGTGGCGCGCCTCGTGGTCGAGCAGCCGGCCGCTGAGATAGCCCTCGCCGTACTTGGTGAGGATCACGTTGCCGACCGTGAAGGCCCCGGCGACCGGGAACGGGATCCGGTAGCCGTGCGCGTAGACGAGCCCCCGCTCCCCCCTGCACGTGCGTGCCCGGCCAAGCCTCGCGATCAGCAGGCCGAGAGGCGTGGAGAGATTGGCGTAGTTGATGACCTGCCGGACCCGGTGCGACCGCCGCATGTCCCCAGGATCGGCGACTCTCCAGAGCCGGGCAAGGCTTACGCCCGGCCGTACGACCGCAGCAGCCAGGAGCCGGTGGAGCGGGTCACGGCCACGGCGGCCGCGACGGCGAGGACGCCGCCGTAGAGGTACCAGTAGCCGGCGGGGTTCCCGGCGATGGCGAGGTCGCCGGCCCGCTGCGGCGTGGACAGCACGAACGACACGAGGAGCCAGCCGGCGGCCGGGACGAGGGCCCCCAGCTTGCCGCCCATCATCCTGCCCATCGCGTACGGCAGGGCGAACAGCACGACCAGCCACGCGATCGCCGCGATCGGCAGCCCGCCCAGGTACCACGCGTGCTGGAAGCCGCCGACGACTCCCAGCACGAGCCCCAGCAGGAAGAGCATGCCGTAGGCCGCGCCTGCCACGGCCCCGGCCACAGGACCGGCGTCAGGGCCGGGACCGTCCTCGGCCCCGACCTGCGTCTCCTCGGTCTCCGGGGTCATAGCGCCAACCTAGCCGATGCCGGAGAACAGGTCGCTCTCGCGGTCGTACGGCTCGCCGATGCCTCCCGCCTCCGGGGGCACGCCGATGCCGGGCGGCCCGGGCACCCCCGCGCGCAGGATGTAGTGCTCGACTCCGAGGATCTGCTGGCCGACGTTGTTCGACAACGCGAACCAGGGCGCGTCGACCGCGATCTGGGTCGCGTGCGCCCGCATCGCGTCGATCTTGGCCTCGACGTACGGCCGGGCGTCGATCTCGGTCGTCACGTCCTCGTCGGGGCACGACGGCAGGTCCTCGACCGAGTCGGGCACCCAGAAGCCGACGCGGGTCTCGCGCATCGTCTCCGTCGTACGCCGCAGCACGGACCTGGGCATCGCGGTGCAGTAGAACTTGGCGACACGCCACGGCTCCCCGCCGGGGTGCTCCGGGTCGGCGGCCAGTTCGAAGGCCCGCCAGGAGACGCGGTACGCCTGGATGTGGTCGGGGTGGCCGTAGAAGCCGTTCTCGTCGTAGGTGACGAGCACCTGCGGCCTGATCTCCCGGATCACCTTGACCAGCTCGCCCGCGGCCTCGTCGAGGCCGGCCCGCCAGAAGCAGCCGGGGCGGTCGTTGGCCGCCCCGCCCATCATCCCCGAGTCGCGCCAGCGGCCGGCGCCGCCGAGGAACCGGTGATCGGTGACGCCGAGCGCCTTGCACGCAGCGGTGAGCTCGCCGATGCGGTACGTGCCGAGGGTGTCGTCCCGGTCGGCCGCGTGGTGGGCGAGCTCCGGGGGGATGACCTCACCCTCCTCGCCGAGGGTGCAGGTCACGAGCGTCACGTGGGCGCCCTCGGCGGCGTACTTGGCCATGGTCGCGCCGGTGCCGATGGTCTCGTCGTCGGGGTGGGCGTGCACGAGCAGCAGACGGCGGTCAGTCATGCCTCCGAGGGTAGTGCCCTCCTGCTGGCAGTATGAGGAGCTATGACGGAGAGCTTCCCACGGTTGCATGCCAGGACCCGGCGGTTCACCCTCGGGGTGCCGCGCGGCTTCACGATCTCCCCCGACGGGGGTCGTGTGGTCTTCCTCAGGACGAGGTCGGGCACCGATCCCGTGACGTGCCTGTGGGAGCTGGACGTGCTGTCCGACGGCGCGACCGGCACCGAGCGGCTGGTCGTCGACCCGCTCGCGCTCGGCGCGGCCGACGAGGACCTGCCGCCGGAGGAGCGCGCCCGCCGTGAGCGGTCGCGGGAGTCGGCCGGCGGCGTGGTGGCGTACGCCACCGACCGGGAGACGCGGCTCGCCGTCTTCGCGCTGTCCGGCGAGCTGTACCTCGCCGAGCTCGCCACGGGCGAGGTGCGGCGGCTCCCGGCGGCGGGGCCGGTCATCGATCCCCGCCTCGACCCCACCGGCACCCGGGTGGCGTACGTGACGGGCGGTGCCCTGCACGTACTGGAGATCGCTACCGGGACCGACACCCTGCTCGCCGAGCCGGAGAGCGACACGGTCACCTACGGCCTCGCGGAGTTCATCGCGGCCGAGGAGATGGACCGGATGCGCGGCTACTGGTGGTCGCCCTCGGGGGACCGCCTGCTCGTGGCCCGGGTGGACGAGGCTCCGGTCGCGCTCTGGCACATCGCCGACCCGGCCAACCCCTCCCGCGAGCCCGTCCCCCAGCGCTACCCCGCCGCCGGCACGGCCAACGCCGAGGTCACGCTGTGGGTCATCGGCCTGGACGGCACGCGTACGGAGGTGCCCTTCGAGCAGGAGTACCTGGCGACGGCCGTGTGGGACGCCCACGGCCTCGCGCTCGTGACGCTCTCGCGGGACCAGAGGAGCATGCGCCTGCTGTCGGCGGACCCGGACACGGGCGAGACGACGATCCTGCGTGAGGACACCGATCCGGCCTGGGTGGAGATCGTCCCCGGCGTGCCGGCGCGTCTTTCCGGCGGGACGCTCGTCTGGGTGGCCGACGCCGACGGCGGGCGCCGCCTCGTGGTCGGCTCCGAGCCGGTCACGCCGCCGTCGCTGCACGTCCGCGCGGTGCTCGACGTGGACGGTGACACGGTGCTCTTCCAGGCGAGCGGCGACTCCACCGAGATCCACCTGTGGACGTACCACGACGGCACCCTCAGCCCGGTGACCACCGAGCCGGGCGTCCACTCCGGCCGCCGTGCGGGCGGGACGACGCTCGTCATCCGGCAGAGCCTCGACACCGAGGGCGTGACGGTGTCAGTCAGACCAGCGTCGGCAGGGGGATCCTCGATCAGGTCGGTGGCGGAGCGGCCCGGCCTGGAGCCGCGTGTCTCGCTGGTCCGCGCGGGCGAGCGCGAACTGGCCGCGGCGGTCCTGCTGCCGTCCTGGCACGTGCCCGGCTCGGGCCCGCTGCCCGTCCTGATGGACCCGTACGGCGGGCCGCACGCGCAGCGGGTGCTGTCCGCCCGGCGGATGTTCCTGGAGTCCCAGTGGTGGGCCGAGCAGGGCTTCGCGGTGATCGTGGCCGACGGGCGGGGCACGCCGGGGCGCGGCCCGGCCTTCGAGCGGGAGATGCTGCACGACTTCACGATCTCCCTGCAGGACCAGGTGGACGCCCTCCAGGGCGTGGCGGCCCTGCACCCGGGCGATCTCGACCTGTCGCGGGTGGCGATCCGGGGCTGGTCGTTCGGCGGCTACCTCGCCGCGCTCGCGGTGCTGCGCCGCCCGGACGTGTTCCACGCCGCCGTCGCGGGGGCGCCGGTCACCGACTGGCGGCTGTACGACACCTGCTACACCGAGCGCTACCTCGGCCACCCGGACGAGGGCCACTACGAGAGGTCGTCCCTCCTGGGCGACGCCGAGAAGGGCGCCGGAAGCGAGAACGGGAAGCAGGAGCGCCCGCTGCTGCTGATCCACGGCCTGGCCGACGACAACGTGGTCGCCGCGCACACGCTGCGGCTGTCGTCGGCCCTGCTCGCGGCGGGGCGCCCGCACACCGTGCTCCCGCTGTCGGGCGTCACGCACATGACCCCGCAGGAGGTCGTCGCCGAGAACCTGCTGCTCCTGCAGCTCGACTTCCTCAAGAAGTCCCTGAACATGACCGGCTGAACATGACAGGGTGAGTTACCGGGCGGTGCCGTGCCAGCTGTCCCACAGCGCGGCGTAGGCGCCGCCCGCCGCCACCAGTTCGTCGTGGGAGCCCAGCTCGCTGATCCGGCCGTCCTCCACGACGGCCACCCGGTCGGCGTCGTGCGCCGTGTACAGCCGGTGCGCGATGGCGATCACCGTACGGCCCTCCAGCACGGCCGCGAGCGAGCGCTCCAGTTGGCGGGCGGCCCGCGGGTCGATCAGTGAGGTGGCCTCGTCCAGCACGAGCGTGTGCGGGTCGGCCAGGACCAGCCGCGCGAGCGCGAGCTGCTGCGCCTGGGCGGGCGAGATCGCCGCGCCGCCCGAGCCCACGGTCGTGTCCAGGCTCCGCGGCAGCGCGGCCACCCACTCCCAGGCGTCCACGGCCTCGAGGGCGCGGCGTACGTCCGGGTCGGCGGCGTCCGGACGGGCGATCAGCAGATTGTCGCGCAGCGTGCCCCGGAACACGTGGTGCTCCTGGGTGACCAGCGCGACGTGCCCGCGCAGCTCGTCGAGCGGCAGCTCGACCAGCGGGACCCCGCCGACCGTGACCGACCCGGTCCGCGGCCCGTGCACCCCGGCCAGCAGCCGGCCGAGCGTGGACTTGCCCGCACCGGACGGCCCGACCATGGCCAGCCGCTCCCCCTGGCGTACGTCGAGGTCGACGCCGTGCAGCACGTCGTGGCCGGGGCGGTAGGCGTACCGCACGCCGCCGGCCTTCAGCTCCTCCCCCACCGGCCGGGCGGTTCCGGCCACGCGGTCGTCGGGGACGCCGCCGACGCCCAGGAGCCGGGCCATCGAGGCCCCGCCGACCTGCAGCTCGTCCGTCCACGACAGCAGCCGGTCGAGCGGGTCGATGAGCTGCTGGACGTACAGCGTGGCGGTGGTCACCTGGGCCACCGACACCCAGCCCTCGATGTGGAACAGCCCGCCGACGAGCAGGGTCGCCACGACCGGGACGACATAGCTGAACTCGACGGCCGGGAACCACACCATGCGCAGGCCGAGGGTGTAGCGCTCGGCCGCGAACGACCGGGCGATGTCCCGGTCGGTCCGCTCGTGGCGGCGGTCCCGCAGGCCCAGCGCCTCGATGGTGCGCGCGCCCTCGACCGTCTCGGCCAGGCCCTCGGTCATGTCGGCGTACGCCGCGTTCTCGCGCAGGTAGCCGTCCCTGGCGCGGGTGAGGTACCACCTGGTGGAGATCCACAGCAGCGGTACGGCGATCAGCGACGGCACGGCCATGAGCGGCCCGACGAGGATCACGGCGCCGACGACGAAGGCGCCGGTCACGACGGCGATCAGCGTCTCCGGCACGGCGTGCCGCACGGTGCGCGACAGCGCGTCCACGTCCCGGGAGGTGCGGGTGAGCAGGTCACCGGCGCCGGCCCGCTCGACCGTCGACAGCGGCAGCGCGAGCACCTGGCCGACGAAGTCCTCCCGCAGTTCGGCCAGGACCTTCTCGCCCAGCCGGGAGGAGGCGTACACCGCGAACCTGATCAGCACCGCCTGCGCGGCCACGAAGGCGGCGATGGCCAGGGCGACGGCGTCCACGCGCAGACCGGCCCTGCCCTCGGCGAGGCCCTCCACCAGGCCGCCGAGCATCCGGGGGGCGACCAGGCCCGCGACGGCCGCGAGGGCGTGCAGGGCCAGCGCCAGGCCCAGCTCACGCGGATACTTCAGCGTCAGCCGGCGCGCGTAGGCGCGCACCTGCGCCCGGTCGGCGACCGGCAGGATCTCGCGGGCCATTCCTGAACCTCTCAGTCCTCTCCGCGGGTGACGGCCGAGCGGTAACCGGGCGACGTGCCGAGCAGCATGCGGTGACCGCCCTCGGCCCGCACCACGCCGCCCTCGACGTACAGCACGTGGTCGGCCCGGTCCAGCACGAGCGGGCTGGTCGTGCAGACGAGGGTCGTCCGGCCGGCCCGCGCCTTGCCCAGCCGCTCGGCGACGCGGGCCTCGGTGTGGGCGTCGACGGCGCTGGTGGGCTCGACCAGGATCAGGATCTCGGGGTCGGCGAGCAGCGCCCGGGCGAGCCGCAGCCGCTGCTGCTGGCCGCCGGAGAACTCCCGGCCCGACTCGGCCACGTACGCGTCGAGCCCTTCGGGCAGGGCCGCCACGATGTCCTCGGCGCAGGCCGCGTACAGCGCCTGGCCGATCTCCTCGTCGCCGGCCGTGCCACGCACGTCCAGCTCGTCGCGCAGCCGTCCGGAGAACAGCCGCGCGCCGTTGTCGGCGACCACGATGTGCTCCCTGACCTCGGCGAGCGGCAGGTCCGCCAGCGGCGCGCCGCCGAGCGTGACGTCGCCGGGGGCGAAGGCGCCCAGGCGGTCGGCGACGGCGATCGCGTCCTCGGGCGCGGCGGCGGCGAGCGCGGTCAGCCGTCCGGGCCGGACCTCGACGCCCGACTCGCCGTCGCGGAGTGTGCCCTCGCCGGCGGTGAAGCGGGCGTCGCCACCCGTGATCTCGGGCTCCAGCGACAGGATGCGGCAGACGCGGCGGGCCGCCACGTGCCCCTTGGTGAGCTTGTCGGCGGCCTCGGTCAGCGTGCGCAGCGGCGCGATCAGGAAGACCGCGTAGCCGTAGAACGCCACGAGCTGGCCGGGGGTGATGCGGCCGTCGAGCGCGAAGTGCGCGCCGAGCCAGGTCACGCACGCGATCAGCACGCCGGGCAGCAGGATCTGGGCGCCTTCGAGCAGGGACTCCACGGAGGCCACCCGGACGCCGGCGTGCCGTACGCGCTGCGACTCCTCGCGGTAGCGCGCGGCGAAGACCTGCTCGCCGCCGACTCCCCGCAGCACCCGCAGGCCCGCCACGATGTCGGCGGCGCGGGTGGCGAGGTCGCCCTGCAGGTCGCGCTGCTCGTGCTGACGCCGGTGCAGCGGCTTCAGCAGGGGACCCACGGCGGCCGCCATCAGCGGCACGCCGATCAGCACGACCAGGCCGAGCGGGACCGAGGTGGCGATGAGGATCACCGTCACCGCGACGATCGCGACGACCGCCCCGGCGCCGCGCAGCAGGATGTCCATCGCGTTGCCGATCTGCGCGATGTCCGAGTTGCCCACGCTGACGACCTCGCCGGTCGACAGCCGCTTGGGCAGCGTCGCCCCGAGCCTGGCCGCCTGCCGCACGGTTACCTGCACGGTGCGGTACGCCGCCGACAGCCAGGTGAAGACGGCGAAGCGGTGGCGCATGACCCCGGTGACCGCCTGGACCACGCCGAGCCCGAGCAGCACCGCCGACCAGGTGAGGAGCGTTTTCGAGTCCGCCGCGGTGACGGCGTCGACGGCCCGGCCGATCGCGGACGGCACCAGCGCCTGGCCCAGCCACCACAGCACCGAGAGGCCCACTCCGGCCAGCAGCGGGGCGCTCTGGGCGCGTGCCACCCACCACAGGTACCGGAGGGGCCCGCGGGCGTCGGGAGTGCCGGGATCGGCCACAGGAAGAGAGCGCATGGTTGTTCCAGCCTCGCAAGATCGCAGGTAGGAGGGCAAATCGTTTTCTTTGTCGTCAACCAGGGTTGACATGGTTCGCGCTGTCAACCTATGTTGACGACATGAGCGACACGGCACAGCTGGCGAGCGACGCCGGCAGCCGCGATCCGGCCATCGGCCTGCGGGCCGTACGGGCCCTGCGGCTGCTGGTGGAACGGCTCGAGGCGCTACAGGTGGAGAACGCGCGCGCGGCGGGATGGTCCTGGCAGGACATCGCGCTCCTGCTCGGGGTGTCCCGGCAGGCGGTGCACAAGAAGTACGCGGGCGGCCGAGGACTGCTGAGACGGGAGAAGTAGATGTTCGAACGGTTCACCGAAGACGCCCGGCAGGCCGTGAGGCAGGCCGTCGAGGAGGCCCGGCGACTGCGGCACGGGCAGGCGGGCACCGAGCACCTCCTGCTCGGCCTGCTGAGCGTCACGGAGTCGGCCTCCGCCCGGCTCCTCGCGGCCCGTGGCGTCGACCACGAGCGGGTGCGCACGGAGATCCTGCGGATCCGCGGCAACGCGGCCGGCGGGGAGATCGACGCGGAGGCCCTGGAGACGATCGGCATCGACCTGTCGGCCGTGCGGCGGAAGGTCGAGGAGGCCTTCGGCCCCGGTGCGCTCGACCACGAGGCGCCCCGGGGCCGGCGGGGGGTTCCCGGCGGCAGCCGCTGGGCGACCGTCACCCCGCGGAGCAAGAAGGTGCTCGAGCTCGCGTTGCGCGAGGCCGTCGCGCTCAAGAGCAAGGAGATCCGCGACGGGCACATCCTCCTCGGCATCATCCGGGAGGGCGAGGGCCTGGGCGTACGGGTCCTCACCGACGCGGGGGTGAACCTGGTCGCCCTCCGGGAGGACGTCAAGAGTCACCTGGCCGGCGCGGGGCGGCAGCGGTAACAGTGGTGACCGGGGTCGACCGGCCGGTCAGTCGGTCGCGGCCGCGACCGCGTCCGTGACGCTTCCGTAGATGGGGAACGCGGCGTACAGCCCGGTCACCGTGAGGATCCTCCGGAAGACGCCCTCGACACCGGCGATCCTCATGAAGCCCCCCGCCTCGACGGCGCGGTCGTGCGTCTCCAGCAGCAGCCGCAGCCCCATGGAGTCGCAGAATCCGAGCCGGGCGGTGTCCAGGACGAGCCGGGTGTGGCCCTCGTCGAGCAGCTTGTCCAGCGCGGGGCGGAGCCGCTCGCCCGAGATCACGTCGAGCTCACCGGTCAGGGTGACGAGAGTGTACGTCGCCTCATGGCTCACCGTGACGGCAAGTCTCGTCGTCATCGCCTGTCCTCAGCCCGGAAAGATCTACAGAGAAGCTACACCTCTGAGCATCCCACGGCGACAGGGACAGGCAAGGCGTTGACGGCGACCGCGCCTCACCCTCGATCGCTCAGCCCGGACACCGCCTCCGTCACCGCCGCCGTCATCGGCTCGGGCGCCTGGGCGAGCCGGATGACGTTGACGTCGGGATCCGCGAGAGCCCACAGTGACGCCAGTCCGTTTTCCGACGCGCTGCCCGGCTCGACCTGCATGAGGACGAGTTGCTGGCCGGAGGCGCTCCTGGCGGTGTAGAAGTCGTACTCGAACGCCAGCTCGCCGGCCAGCCGATGACGGAACCGTTTGGTGTCGGTCGTCCTCGGCCGCAGGTCGCGCTGGCTCCGCAGGCGGCGGAACTCCTCGCTGTGCTCCTCGAGCTCCTGAACGAGCTGGGGCAGGAGCGGATCATGCGGATCCATCGCCGCGACGGTCTGTATATGCGCCACCTTGAGATTGGCGGTCTTCTCCCAGTCCGCGTAGAAATGGACGGCCTCGGGGTTGAGGAAGACCAGCCGGATGAGGTTGTCGTTGCACTCCATTCCCGCGTAGAGCGCGTCGGCCAGGCGGTTGGTCGCGAGCATGTTCATCCAGCGGTCGATGATGAACCCGGGTGTCCGCGTCCATCCGCGCAGCACCCGGAGGAGGGAGGGCGCGGCCTCCTCACGGTGTTCGACGACCCGGCACCGCTTCGGCAACGGGTGGGCGAGCGCGTACAGATACTCGACGGCCTCGGGGTCGGGGCACATGACCCTGGCGAGGGCGACGAGGACCTGGTCGGAGGGATTGCGTTCGCGCCCCTGTTCCAAACGCGAGTAGTAATCGGTGCTGATGCCCGCCAGGACGGCCACCTCCTCCCGGCGGAGCCCCGGGGTACGGCGGTGGCCGACCCGCGCCAGGCCGACCTGCTCGACCGGCGTGGCCTCCCTGCGCGCCCGAAGGAACTCTCCGAGGAACCGGTTCCGTTCCATACCTCCACAGTAGGCGGCGTTTTCCCGTCTGAGGGGGAGTACTACACCAAGGTTGGGTGCGTCCTGGCTGGTGAGCGGCGGAGCGCGGATTCTGGAGACGTGGCGCCACCTGGCCTTCGAGGAGTGACCGACCATGTCTCCGGAACGACCACACCGCACGCTGCGACGGGTGAACGAGATCACCAGGAGGCTGGACGCCGTCAACCGTGGCGGAACCGTGGGCCGGGTCCCCGAGCCGTACGGGTACGGGCCGGTCTCCCGGCTCGGCCGCAGCGTCAACGGCACCCTCGCGCGCCTCGACGACGCGAACCGGCGCCTCAGGGAGCTGCGCGACCGGCAGCGGCGGTGCGCCGCCGACCTCTCGCATGAGCTGCGTACCCCGCTCACCGCGCTGCGCACGCGGTTAGAGGACGCGCGGTCGCATCCCGATGACGCCAGCCTGCCGGCTCTGCTTGAGCAGACGCTCGGCGACGTCGACCGGCTGGAGTCGATCGTCACCGACCTGCTGCTGCTCACCAGGCTGCGCGCCGCCGAACCCGGGTCGACGATGCGGCTGGACCTGGGCCGCCTTGTACGGGACGAGACCTCCCTCCAGTCCTGGGGGTGCAGCGTCCACCTGAGTCTCCGGCCGGGGGTCGTGGTCGAGGTGGCGGAGGACCTCGTCCGACGCGCCCTGGCCAACCTGCTCGACAACGCGGTGCGGCATGCCAGGACGCGTGTCCGGGTGGAGGTCCGGCATGGGAAGGACACCGGTGAGCTGCTGATCACCGACGACGGGGACGGGATCCCCCATGGCCAGTGGGAGCGGGTCTTCGATCCGTTCTACCGGCTGGACGCCGCCCGCAGCCGCGCGCAGGGCGGCCCGGGCCTCGGCCTGACCATCGCCAGGGAGATCGCGGAAGCACACGGCGGCGGCCTGCAGGTCAGGGATTCGTCCGCCCCCGGGGCGTTCTTCCTGCTGTGGCTCCCGCTCGCGAAGGGTGCCTGATCACGCCGGCCGGAGAGCCGTCAGCGGTCGCCCGCGACCTCGTACAGTCCGCCCATCTCCGGGCCTGGGGGGTGCCGCGGGCCCGCGTCGGACGCGCTGCCGAGCGCCTCCTCGACCGTCGGGTGCTGCTCGAAGACGTTGCGCAGACCCGTGATCGTCAGCACCCGGCGCAGCACGCCCTGCACGCCGCTCAGGATCAGCCTGACGTTCGCGGCCTGACCCCGCTGAAGTGCGGAGATCAGCTCGCTCAGCCCCCGGGAGTCGCAAAACATGATCTTGGCGACGTCGATGACGACGACAGAGATCCTGGACGACTCCCAGACCTGCCGCAGCTCCTCGCGCAGCAGGCGGGCGGTGGTCGCGTCCAGGTCGCCCTCCGCGTACACGACGAGAGCGTCGCCTCGCGCGACGGACGCGACCTTCAAGGTCGAACGGGGACCGGACACGGACATGCACACTCCTCGCCTGCGGGTTCACGGCAGACGTGTTACGCCAACACAAATCACACGTTACCCGGGAGCAGGGGAGGTTATGTGCCCGGACACCGGAACTCGGGGCCCCAGAGCGGTGTCGCGCTACTTGGAAGCCGACCTGAGGTAGTCGGCGTTCATCCGGGCGATCGTGTCGAACGGGATGCCCTTGGGGCACACGGCCGTGCACTCGCCGGTGTTGGTGCAGCCGCCGAAGCCCTCGGCGTCCATCTGCTCGACCATCGCCCTGGCCCGGGAGTCGCGCTCCGGCTGGCCCTGCGGCAGCAGGCCGAGATGGGTGATCTTCGCGGCGGTGAACAGCGAGGCCGAGCCGTTGGGGCAGGCCGCGACGCAGGCGCCGCAGCCGATGCAGGTCGCGGCGTCGAAGGCGGCGTCCGCGTCCTCCTTGGGCACCGGGACGGCGTGGGCGTCGGGCGCGGACCCGGCGGGGACGGAGACGAACCCGCCCGCCTGGATGATCCGGTCGAACGACGACCGGTCCACCACCAGGTCCTTGATCACCGGGAAGGGCGCGGCCCGCCACGGCTCGATGGTGATGACCGCGCCGTCCTCGAAGTGCCGCATGTGCAGCTGGCAGGTGGTGGTGGCGCGCTGCTCGCCGTGCGCCACCCCGTTGATGACCATGCCGCACATGCCGCAGATGCCCTCGCGGCAGTCGTGGTCGAAGGCGACCGGGTCGTCGCCCTCCAGGATCAGCCGCTCGTTCAGCACGTCGAGCATCTCCAGGAACGACATGTCCGGGGAGACGTCCTCGACCCGGTAGGTCACCATCCGCCCCTTGTCGGAGGAGCCGGACTGGCGCCAGATCTTCAGGGTCAGGTTCACTTGTAGCTCCGCTGGGTCATCTTCACGTACTCGTAGTCCAGCTCTTCCTTGTGCAGGACCGGGCCGTCGGGGGTCCACTCCCACGCGGCGACGTACGCGAAGTTCTCGTCGTCGCGCAGCGCCTCGCCGTCGGCATCCTGCGACTCGGCCCGGAAGTGGCCGCCGCACGACTCGGTGCGGTGCAGGGCGTCCACGCACATCAGCTCGGCCAGCTCGAAGAAGTCGGCCACCCGACCGGCCCGCTCCAGCGCCTGGTTGAGCCCTTCGGCGTCGCCCGGCACCTTGACGTTGTTCCAGAACTCCTCGCGCAGCTCGGGAATGCGCTCCAGCGCCTTACGCAGCGACTCCTCGGTGCGCTCCATGCCGCAGTAGTCCCACATGATCCGGCCGAGCTCGCGGTGGTAGGAGTCGGCCGTACGGGTGCCGTTGACGGAGAGGAGCCTGTCGATTCTGTCCTGGACGGCCTTCCTGGCCTCGGCGACGTCGTCCTCCTCGACCGGTCCGAACGCGCCGGCCCCGGCGAGGTAGTCGCCGATCGTCGTCGGCAGCACGAAGTAGCCGTCCGCCAGGCCCTGCATGAGGGCCGAGGCGCCCAGGCGGTTCGCGCCGTGGTCGGAGAAGTTGGCCTCGCCGATAACGAACAGGCCGGGGATGGTCGACTGGAGGTCGTAGTCCACCCACAGCCCGCCCATCGTGTAGTGGACGGCCGGGTAGATGCGCATCGGGACCTCGTACGGGTTCTCGCCGGTGATGCGCTCGTACATCTCGAAGAGGTTGCCGTACTTCTTCTCGACGGCGTCGCGGCCGAGCCGGGCGATGGCGTCGGCGAAGTCGAGGTAGACGCCGAGCCCGCCCGGGCCGACGCCGCGTCCCTCGTCGCAGACGTTCTTGGCGGCCCGGCTGGCGATGTCACGCGGCACCAGGTTGCCGAACGCCGGGTAGATGCGCTCCAGGTAGTAGTCGCGCTCGTCCTCGGGGATGTCGGCGGGGGCCCGGCCGTCGCCCTTGCGCAGCGGCACCCAGACGCGGCCGTCGTTGCGCAGCGACTCCGACATCAGGGTCAGCTTCGACTGGTAGTCGCCGCTGACGGGGATGCAGGTCGGGTGGATCTGGGTGAAGCAGGGGTTGCCGAAGTACGCGCCCTTCTTGTGCGCCCGCCAGATCGCCGTGGTGTTGCAGCCCTTGGCGTTGGTGGACAGGAAGAACACGTTGCCGTAGCCGCCGGTGGCCAGCACGACCGCGTCGGCGAGGTGGGTCTCGATCTCGCCGGTGACCATGTCGCGGACCACGACGCCCCTGGCCCGCCCGCCGCTGACGACGATCTCCAGCATCTCGTGGCGGGTGTGCATCTCGACCGTGCCGGCCGCGATCTGGCGCTCCAGCGCCTGGTACGCGCCGAGCAGCAGCTGCTGGCCCGTCTGGCCGCGGGCGTAGAAGGTGCGCGACACCTGGGCGCCGCCGAAGGAGCGGGTGTCGAGCAGGCCGCCGTACTCGCGGGCGAAGGGCACGCCCTGCGCCACTGCCTGGTCGATGATGTTCACGCTGACCTGGGCGAGGCGGTAGACGTTCGACTCGCGGGCGCGGAAGTCGCCGCCCTTGACGGTGTCGTAGAAGAGCCGGTAGACGCTGTCGCCGTCGCCGCGGTAGTTCTTGGCGGCGTTGATGCCGCCCTGCGCGGCGATCGAGTGGGCCCGCCGGGGCGAGTCCTGGTAGCAGAACGACTTGACCTTGTAGCCCAGCTCGCCGAGCGTCGCGGCGGCCGAGCCGCCGGCCAGACCGGTGCCGACCACGATGACGGTCAGCTTGCGCTTGTTGGCCGGGTTGACCAGCTTGGCCTGGAAGCGCCGGGTGTCCCAGCGGTCCTCGACGGGACCCGACGGTGCCTTGGTGTCCCGGATGGGCTCCCCGGTCCGGTACGTGCCGGGCCGAGGCGGGGACACGGGCAGGGACACGGACGAAGACGGAGACGGGGACGGCGACGGGGCCACCGGCTCCTGCTGCTGGCGGCGGCGGAACTTCACTTGACCACTCCGATCATGATGCAGACGGGCGCCGCGACGAATCCGACCACGAGCACCGCGGAGACCACGGCGGCGCCCGCCCTGAGCGCGTTCCGGACGCGGGGGCGGCGGGTGAGGCCGAGCGACTGGAACGCGCTCCACAGGCCGTGCCGCAGGTGAAGGCCGATCATGACCATGGCGACCAGGTAGAACAGCCCCACCCACCAGCGGCCGGGCTGGAAGCCGGCGATCATCCGGTCGTACGGCGTGGCGTCGCCGCCCTCGGGGTTCACCGTGCCGAAGGTCATGTCGAGCAGGTGCCAGATCACGAACAGCACGATGATCACGCCGCCGTAGCGCATGGTGCGCGTGGCGTACCCGCCGGCCTGCGACCTGCGCTTGGCCGCGTACTTGACGGGCCGCGCCTTGGCCGCGCGGCGGGCGAGCGACACGGCCGCCCACATGTGCAGCGCGACGGCGAGCACGAGCACGATCTCGGTGATCGTCAGCAGGGTCCGGTCGGGCAGCGCGGGTGAGCCCACGGTACGCAGCCAGTCGGCGTAGTGGTTGAAGGAGCCGGCGCCCAGGAAGATCTTGAGGTTGCCGAGCATGTGGCCGAGCAGGAAGAGCACGAGCACGGCGCCCGTGACGGCCATGACGGCCTTCCTGCCGGCGGAGGTGCCGAACAGGCCGCGCCGGGCGGGCGTACGCGGGCCGGGACGGGCCGACGCGCGGGACACGTCCCGCCGGGGAACCGGCGCGGTCGCCGAGCCACGCCCCACCGAGCCGTGATCAACAGAGCCGTGATCAGCAGGGCCGTGCCCCGAAACATGATCGACAGAGTGGTCAATGGTGGCAGTCACGTATGGAAACGCTAGGTTCGGTCTTTCCAGGCGTCCAAGTCATCGCGGTTCTGGTTTCGATAGCCGGGGGCTATGCCCTCTGCGCCGTACGCATGCGGGGCCGGGACGCGCCGGGCGGGTGCGACCAAACTCACAGTCCGGGGGCCGCATCGGGCCGCCGTCGACCATAGCCGTAGGCTATCGAGCTGTGCAGCTCCAGCAACTGGCCTACTTCACGGCCGTGGCAGAGACGCGGCACTTCACCCAGGCCGCCGAGCGGATGCGGGTCGCCCAGCCGTCGCTGAGCAAGCAGATCAAGAGCCTTGAGACGGAGCTGGGAGCCCCGCTGTTCAGCCGGGCGCGGGGGAACGTCACGCTCACACCGGCGGGTGAGGCGCTGCTGCCGCTCGCCCGCCGCATCCTGGCCGACGCCGACACGGCCCGGCGGGAGGTCGCCGAGCTCGCGGGGCTGCGGCGGGGGCGGGTCCGCCTCGGGGCGACCCCCTCCCTGTGCGCCGGGTTGCTGGCCGACGCGCTGGCCCGCTTCCACCGCGACTACCCTGGTGTGGAGTTGCGGGTCGAGGAGGGCGGGTCGCGCGACCTGGTGCGGGACCTCGCCCGCGGCCAGCTCGACCTGGCGCTGATCATCCTGCCGCTGCAGAGCAGCGATCCGGCCCTGGTCACCCAGGAGATCCTGAGCGAGAACCTCGTCGTGGTCTCCGGGGGCGACCGGGGGCGCAAGCCGTTCATGCGGATCGAGGACCTGCGCGGACGGCCCCTGGTGATGTTCCGCCGGGGCTACGACGTGCGGGAGGCGACGCTCGCCGCCTGCCGTCAGGCGGGCTTCGAGCCCCGCTTCGCGGTGGAGGGCGGGGAGATGGACGCGGTGCTGCGCTTCGTCGAGGCGGGGCTCGGCATCGCCGTGGTGCCCTCGATGGTGCTGGAGAACCGGCCGGGGCTGGTCGGCACACCGCTGGTGCCGGGGCTCCGCCGTACGGTCGCCCTCGCCCACCGCAAGGATGTGGAGCCGACGCGGGCGGCGCAGGCCTTCCGCTCGACACTGCTGTCGTTCCTGAGCGAGGCCGCGCACGCCGGGACCCTCGCCCCCGGAATCGAGGCACTCGTCGCGATGTGAGTAGCCATGTGAGTAGCCATGGGAGCCGCACCCCGCCCTCCCCTGACGATAAGTTTGTCCCCACGATGCTGCCGACGCTGACCGAGAGGCGTTCGTGACCCCCGTCCCACCTGACCTGCCCGATCCGCTGACGCTCCTGCTGATCGAGGACGACGCCGGCGACGCGTTCCTCGTCGAGGAGCTGCTGGCGGACGCCGACAGGCCACCGAAGATCACCTGGGCGCGGACGCTGTCCGAGGGGCGCGAGCGGCTGACCGACGACGTGCAGTGCGTGGTCGTCGACCTGTCCCTGCCGGACGCCACCGGGCTGGAGGCGCTGGAGCAGGTCATCGCCATGGCCCCCGACACGGCCGTGCTGGTGCTCACCGGCCTCGGCGACACGCACGCCGGCATCGAGGCGGTCGCCGCCGGAGCCCAGGACTTCCTGGTCAAGCAGGACGTCGACGCCCGCCTGCTGATCCGCGCGATCCGGTACGCGATCGAGCGCAAGCGCGCCGATCTCGCCATGCGCGAACTGCTCCAGGAACGCATCGTCAGCAAGGAGAACTCCCGGCTCGAACGCGGCCTGCTGCCCGTCCCGCTGCTCGATCCCACGCTGCTGCAGCACCAGGCCCGCTACCTTCCTGGCCGTACGGGCGGGCTGCTGGCGGGCGACTTCTGGGACACGGTGCAGACGCCCGACGGCGCGGTGCACGTGCTGATCGGCGACGTGTGCGGGCACGGGCCCGACGAGGCGGCGCTCGGCACGGCGCTGCGCATCGCCTGGCGCACGCTGGTCCTCGCCGGGCAGACCGGCAACGACGTGCTGCGGACGCTGGACACGCTGCTGCGGCACGAGCGGAAGTCTCCGGAGATCTTCACCACGATGTGCAGCGCGGCGATCAGCCCGGACCTGACCACCGCCCGCCTGCACGTCATCGGCCATCCGCCGCCGCTGCTGCTGCGTGACGGCGTGCTCGGGGTGGTCACCGAGACGCCGTCCGGCCCGCCGCTCGGGATCTTCCCGGACATCGAGTGGACGCCCATCGACGTCACGCTGGGCGAGCGGTGGTCGCTGCTGCTCTACACCGACGGGCTGATCGAGGCCACGGTCGGCGAGAACCGGGACCTGCTCGGCACCGAAGGGCTGGCGAACCTGATCCGCGCCCAGGAGGGGATCGACCTCGACCGCATCATCGCCAGCCTCGACGGCGCCATGCACGACGACGTCGCGGCCGTCCTCGTCTCCCGCGGCAGAACGGCCCTGACGGGCATCACCGGCATCACGGGCGCCGGGGAGGGCAGGGCATGACGACCATGCCTGAGACCACGCCTGAGACGACCGTGCCTGAGACCGTGCCCGAGACGACCGAGACGGGCGCGCCGCCGGCCCTCACCGGCCCTCCTCCGCTCGCTCCTCCGCCGCTCGGCCCGCCCGCGCTGGACTCCCGCCTGACGGTCAGCCGCTGGTTCCTGCTCACGGGCGCGGGCGTGCTGGCCGTCTTCCTGATCGCCCTCGGCGCGACCCTGCTGGCGCTCGTGCAGGCGCAGGACGCCCGGCAGACCCTCGTCGACGCGGTCGACCCGGCCGCCCTCCACACGCTGCGGGTCGCCACCGCCGTGCAGGCGCAGGAGGGGGCGATCCGCGGGTTCGGGCTCACCGGGGAACAGCAGTACCTCGACGCCTACCGCAAGGGCGTCTCCGACGAGCGGGCGGCGAAGGACGACATCGGCCGGCTCGTCCCCCGGTTGCCCCACGGCTACGGCGTCCGCGGCCAGATCCTCGCCCTCACCGAGGCCACGGACGCCTGGCGGCGCGACTACGCCGAGCCGGTCGTCGCCCGGACGCTCGACCGGGGCCCCGGCTCGCTCGCCGACCTGGCCAGGCCCAACCTCCAGCGCTTCGCGGCCGTCAAGACCGCGCTCGACCGGCAGCAGGCGGCCCTGGGCCGGCTCCACGACACCGCGCGGGAACGGCTCTACTCCGCCTGGACGACCATCTACGCGGCGATCGCGGTGCTGGGCGGCGCGATGGTGCTGGCGCTCGTCGTCTGCGCGCTGATCGTGCGCCGCGCCGTCGTCGGCCCGATCGCGCGGCTGACCCGGCAGGTCCGGGAGGTCGCGGCGGGCGACTTCGACCACGAGCTCGGCGTCACCCGGCCGGCCGAGCTGTGGGAGCTGTCCGGCCACATCGACGGCATGCGCCGCCGGATCATGGCCGAGTGGCAGTCGTCCGTGGAGGCGCGCCAGCAGCTCGCGGACCAGGCCGAGGAGCTCCGGCGTTCCAACCGGGAGCTGGAGCAGTTCGCGTACGTGGCGAGCCACGACCTGCAGGAGCCGCTGCGCAAGGTGGCGAGCTTCACCCAGATGCTGGAGCAGCGCTACGCCGACCGGCTCGATGACCGGGCCCGGCAGTACATCGGCTTCGCGGTGGACGGCGCCCGGCGCATGCAGCTGCTCATCAACGACCTTCTCGACTTCTCCCGGGTCGGCCGGGTGGGCGGCGAGCAGGAGGAGATGGACAGCGGCGACGCCCTGGCCGCCGCGCTGCGCAACCTCGACGCCCGGCTCACCGACACCGGGGCGACGGTCACGCACGACGACCTGCCGAGGGTCCTCGGCAACCGGACCATGCTCACGCAGCTCTTCCAGAACCTCGTCGGCAACGCGCTCAAGTTCCGCTCCGAGGAGCCGCCCCGGGTCCACATCGGCGTACGGCGGGACGGCGACATGTGGGAGTTCAGCTGCGCGGACAACGGGATCGGCGTCGAGCCGAAGTACGCCGACCGGATCTTCCTGATCTTCCAGCGGCTGCATTCAAGGGACGTCTATCCCGGTACGGGAATCGGGCTGGCGCTCTGCCGCAAGATTGTCGAATATCATGGCGGCCGGATCTGGCTCGACACCGGCGGGGATGCCGGGGCCACGTTCCGCTGGACGCTGCCGGCCCTGGGAGACCCCGATGAGTGAGTTCCGCCCGATCGAGGTCCTCCTGGTGGAGGACGACCCCGGCGACGTGTTGCTCTGCCAGGAGGCGTTCTCGCACAACAAGGTCGGCAACAACCTCCACGTGGTGCAGGACGGGGAGCAGGCGCTGGCCTTCCTGCGCGGCGAGGGTCCGCACGGCTCGGCGCCGCGGCCCGACCTCGTGCTGCTCGACCTGAACCTTCCCCGGTTGAACGGCTTCGAGGTGCTGCAGGAGGTCAAGGCCGACCCCTCGCTGCGGAGCATCCCGGTGGTGATCCTGACCACTTCGGAGGCTGAGCAGGATATCCTTCGGGGATACAACCTGCACGCCAACGCGTACATCACGAAGCCCGTCGACTTCGACCAGTTCACCCGAGTGGTGCGGCAGATCGACGAATTCTTCGTCACCGTGGTCAAACTCCCGGGGAAGTGACCGAGATCACAGCGGGTAGGAGTGACCCTCCTCACAGTTCGTGATGTGCTCGTCGTAATGTGTGCCCCACCAATAACGCGCACGGCCTGAGCAGCAGGGTCAGCACGGCCCGAGCAGCACGGCCTGAGCACGCGCGACCGCTCCGGCGTGCGCGGAGTCAGTGAGGGTGGAAGGTCTCCGATGACCCAGACAACGGCCGAGAGCGCGGTACGGAAACAACGCGCGCAGATCAGGGTGCGCACTCTGCGCACCGACCGATGGTGGCTTGCTCCGGTGCTCACGTTCGCCGGGCTCTTCTTGTTCCTGATTTACGGCTTCTGGGCGATGTTCGACTTGAGCATTCTCGCCGGGTCGTACATCGCCCCCTTCTCGTCGCCCTGCCTCGCGGCGGCGACCTGCCCAGAAGGGGCCCGGCTGTTCGGATTCGCCCCGTTCGGCGACTGGTACACCCTGCCGCCGGGACTGCTGATCCTCGCGTTCCCGGGCGGGTTCCGGTTCACCTGCTACTACTACCGCAAGTCGTACTACCGCTCGTGGTGGATGTCGCCGCCGGCCTGCTCGGTGGCCGAGCCGCACAGCAAGTACACCGGCGAGTCGCGCCTGCCGCTGATCCTGCAGAACGTGCACCGCTACTTCTTCTACGTCGCCGCGATCATCGGACTGATCCTGACGTACGACGCGGTGCTGTCCTTCCGCGACGCGGACGGCAACTGGGGACACGTCGGTCTCGGCACGGTCATCCTCGTGGTGAACGCGGTCCTGGTCCTCTGCTACACGTTCGGCTGCCACTCCTGCCGCCACATCACCGCCGGACGCCTGAACCACTTCTCCAGGCACCCGCTGCGCTACAAGGCGTGGACGCTGGTCTCGAAGCTCAACGCGCGGCACCAGCAGTTCGCCTGGGCGTCCATGGTCTCGATCGTGGTCGCGGACCTGTACGTCCGCCTCGTCGCCAAGGGCGTCATCAACTTCCCGTTCGCTTAAGCAGCACGTCGTTGTAAGGATCTCAAGGTGGAGCGTCACGAATACGACGTCGTCGTCATCGGAGCCGGCGGAGCGGGACTCCGCGCGGCGATCGAGGCGCGGCAGCAGGGCAAGCGGACGGCCATCGTCTGCAAGTCGCTCTTCGGCAAGGCCCACACGGTCATGGCCGAGGGCGGCGCCGCCGCCGCGATGGGCAACGTCAACCCGAACGACAACTGGATGGTGCACTTCCGCGACACCATGCGCGGAGGCAAGTTCCTCAACAACTGGCGCATGGCCGAACTGCACGCCAAGGAGGCTCCGGACCGGGTCTGGGAGCTGGAGGCCTGGGGCGCGCTGTTCGACCGCACCAAGGACGGCAAGATCAGCCAGCGCAACTTCGGCGGTCACGAGTACCCGCGCCTCGCCCACGTCGGCGACCGTACGGGCCTGGAGATGATCCGCACCCTGCAGCAGCGCGTCGTCGCCCTGCAGCAGGAGGACGAGAAGCTGCACGGCGACCCCGAGGCGTACATCAAGGTCTTCGCCGAGTGCACGATCACCCGGCTGCTCAAAGATGGCGACGCCATCGCGGGGGCCTTCGGCTACTGGCGGGAGACCGGCGACTTCATCGTCTTCGACGCTCCCGCCGTAGTGCTGGCCACCGGCGGCATCGGCAAGTCGTTCGTCGTCACGTCGAACTCCTGGGAGTACACGGGCGACGGGCACGCGCTGGCCATGCTCGCCGGCGCGAACCTCATCAACATGGAGTTCATCCAGTTCCACCCGACGGGCATGGTCTGGCCTCCGTCGGTGCGCGGCATCCTGGTGACGGAGTCGGTTCGCGGCGACGGGGGCGTCCTGCGCAACTCCGAGGGCCGCCGGTTCATGTTCGACTACATCCCGGACGTGTTCAAGGACAAGTACGCCACGACCGAGGAGGAGGCGGACCGCTGGTACGACGACCAGGCGGGCAACCGCCGCCCGCCCGAGCTGCTGCCCCGTGACGAGGTGGCCCGGGCGATCAACTCGGAGGTCAAGGCGGGGCGCGGCTCACCGCAGGGCGGCGTGTTCCTGGACGTGTCCACCCGGCTGCCCGCCGCCGAGATCATCCGGCGGCTGCCGTCGATGCACCACCAGTTCAAGGAGCTGGCGGACGTCGACATCACCAAGGAGCCCATGCAGGTCGGCCCGACCTGCCACTACGTCATGGGCGGCGTGGAGGTGGACGCCGACACCGGCGCGGCCTCGGTGCCCGGCCTGTTCGCGGCCGGCGAGGTCTCCGGCGGCATGCACGGCTCCAACCGCCTCGGCGGCAACTCCCTCTCGGACCTGCTGGTGTTCGGCCGCCGGGCCGGTGCGGGCGCCGCGGCGTACGTCGACGGCCTGGCGAGGCGGCCGGCGGCGGCCGCCGGGCTGGTCGAGGAGGCCAGGGCGGAGGCGCTGGCGCCGCTGGAGCGCACCGGCGGGGAGAACCCGTACGAGGTCCACCACGAGCTCCAGCGCACGATGAACGACCTGGTCGGCATCATCCGCAAGGCGGAGGAGATCAGCGAGGCCCTCCAGGTCGTCGAGAAGCTCAAGGAGCGGGCCAGGCACACCGCCTCCTCGGGCAGCCGGATCTACAACCCCGGCTGGCACCTCGCGATCGACCTGCGCAACATGCTGCTGGTGAGCGAGGCCGTGGCGAAGGCCGCGCTGCTGCGTGAGGAGAGCCGTGGCGGGCACACCCGGGACGACTACCCCGGCATGTCGCCGGAGTGGCGCAGGAAGCTGCTGCGCGTGGCGGTGACGCCGGACGAGTCGGGCGTGAGCGTCGAGGAGAGGGTCCAGCCGTCGATGCGCTCCGACCTGATCAGCCTGTTCGAGCGTGGCGAGCTGGAGAAGTACCTCACCGAAGAAGAGCTGGCGGAGTACGACGCCGCCGTCAAGGAGTCGTGATGGGATACAAGGCGAAGTTCCGCGTCTGGCGCGGTGAGGGCGGCGAGGGCAGGCTTGAGGACTTCACCGTCGAGGTGAACGAGGGCGAGGTCGTCCTCGACGTCATCCACCGGCTCCAGGCCACCCAGACGCCCGACCTCGCGGTCCGCTGGAACTGCAAGGCCGGCAAGTGCGGCTCGTGCTCCATGGAGATCAACGGCAAGCCGCGCCTGGGCTGCATGACCCGGATGTCCACCTTCGAGGAGGACGAGACCATCACGGTCACGCCGCTGCGGACGTTCCCGGTCATCAAGGACCTGGTGACGGACGTGTCGTTCAACTACCAGAAGGCCCGCGAGGTCCCGTCGTTCACGCCGCCGGCGGACGTGAAGCCGGGCGAGTACCGCATGCAGCAGATCGACGTCGAGCGGTCGCAGGAGTTCCGCAAGTGCATCGAGTGCTACATGTGCCAGAACGTCTGTCACGTGATCCGGGACCACGAGGAGAACAAGCCGAACTTCTCCGGCCCGCGCTACCTCATGCGGATCGCCGAACTCGACATGCATCCGTACGACGTGCTGGACCGCAAGGAGTCGGCGCAGGAGGACCACGGCCTCTCCTACTGCAACATCACCAAGTGCTGCACCGAGGTCTGCCCCGAGCACATCAAGATCACTGACAACGCGCTGATCCCGATGAAGGAGCGCGTGGTCGACCGGAAGTACGACCCGCTGGTCTGGCTGGGCTCGAAGATCTTCAAGCGCCAGCACTGACCCGCGCGTGACACGAGAGGCGCCGCCCGGGCTCGTCCGGGCGGCGCCTCTCGTGTGCTGCTCCGAGTGTCTACTGTTTGTCTACTGCTCTCGCTGCTGGGGCTCTCCGGCCGTCGGCGCCTGCCCCTGTGCCGGTGCCTGCCCCTGTGTCTGCGCGGGGTCCCCGGCCGGGTACCCGTACGGCTGGGCGTACCCGTACGGCACGGGGTAGCCGTAGGGCTGCTGCGGGTAGGGCACCGCGTACTGCTGGGGGTACGGCTGCTGTGGGTACGGCTGCTGGGGGTACGGCTGGACCGGCACGAAACCGACCATCGGGGCGTAGCCGGAGCCCGCCGGATAGGCCGACGTCTCCGGTGCTGCGGCCCCCGTGGTGGACATGGCGGCGCCCGGGCCGCCCCGCCGTACGGCGGCGGCGTGGGCCATCCGCCGGAGCCGGCCCTCGAAGATCAGCCAGGCGATCAGCGCGATGCCGAGGAGCACACCGGCGGGGATCGCGAGCCGGTGGGCCAGCGACGCCTTGTCGTACTCGGGCGAGGCGTTGCGGATCTCGTACGGCACGGTGTCGGGCGCGGGCTCCTCGAACGAGGCGGCCGGGGTGGGAGTCTGGCCGGTATCCGGCGTCGAGGCCGGCGGCAGGCTCACCTGCCCCTCGCTCTCCGGGGTGGGGGTGGCGGACGTGCCGCCCGTCCCGGCGGGCACCTCGGTCGTCGAGGGGAAGTGCTCGGTGGTGGACGGAGGCTGCTGCCCCTGCTGGCCCTGTTGCCCCTGCTGGCCGCTGGTCGACGCGGGCGGGGTGGTGGAGTGGGTCGCCGTGGGCTTGCGGGTGGTGCGCTTGGGCGTCGGCGTGACGGTGACGGTCTTCGTCACCACCGGCTCGGCGGTCGGACTGGGCGAGGCCGACGGCGTCTGCGTGACGGTGACCGTGACGACGTCGCAGTTGTCGCCCTGGGTGGTGTCGCACGGGTTCACCGGGTCGGCGGTCGCGCCGAGCATGGGGCTCACGACCACGACCGCCAGCGTGGCGAGTGCCAGCGACGCGGCAGCCGAGGACGCGGCCCTGATGTATGCGCGTCCGATCACCGATCGCCTCCTGTCAGCGCGTGCGAGGTCAACACCGATTGTAGTTCGGTCCACGGCACGGCAAAGCCGGTCTCAGGGCACGATTCTGCGTCCTATCCGGGCAACAGCGTCTCTATCTCGGCGACGACCGGCAGATCCGCGGGTAACCAGGCGACGTCGTACAGTTCGTGCGGCTCCAGCCAGCGCAGCGCGAGGTGCTCGATCGGCCGGGGGACGCCCGCGGCGAGCCCGGCGAGCCAGACGCGCATCACGCCGCCGTTCGGCAGCGGCCAGTCCCCGCCGACGCGGTGTGACACCACGATGTCGACGCCGAGTTCCTCGACGCACTCGCGCACCAGCGCGGCGCGCTCGTCCTCCCCCGGGTCGACCTTCCCGCCGGGGAACTCCCAGCCGCCGCGCAGTTCCGGCGGCGCGGACCGCTGGGCGGCCAGGAGCCGGCCGTCCTCCACGATCGCGGCGCCCACGACCAGCCTGCCGGTCACGTCTGGGCCCGCTTGAGCTGCGCCAGCACGGTCTCGTTGCGGAGCGGCCGGGTGAAGCCCACGATGTTCGGCCGGTCGCGGTAGGTCGTCACCTTGATCGGCCCGCAGAGGGTGCACCTCGCCTCGATCATCGTGCCGGGCGAGACGACCATCCCGACGTGCCCGGGGTTGTCCTTCGACGTGCCGGGGCCGGCGTTGAAGAAGACGAGGTCGCCGGGCTGCTCCTCGCCCTGCTCGATCGGTACGCCGAAGGGCCACTGGCCGAAGGTCGTCCGCGGGATGCTCAGACCGGCGTTCCGGTAGGCCATGTAGATGATCCCCGAACAGTCGAAGGCGTCCGGGCCGGTGCCGCCCCACCGGTACGGCTTGCCCCGCTGCGCCAGAGCGTATTCGAGGATCTGGCGGACGACGTCGTCGGGGGCGTTCTCTACGAACCCGGAGTCACAGGCCGGGTCGGCCTCGGCGGGCAGGCCGATGTCCCCCGTCGCGGCGTAGCGCTTGGCGATCTCCAGGACCTGGTCGACGTACCAGGTGGCGCGGTTGTAGACGAAGATCGCCCTTCTGAGGTCGTCGGGGGCGCCGTTGCGCTTGAGCATCTTGGCCGCGCCGAGGATGGCGTCCGCCGGGTCGTAGACGTCGCCGAAGCCGTCCCCGTCGCCGTCGGAGGCGTAGCCGTTGATGCCCGGCTCGATCTTCATCTTGGCCTGGCCGCCCCAGGTGCTGATGAGGAACTGCATCGGCCCCGCCGCGCCCGCGTAGTTGGTTCCGCTGCGCACGCCCGGCAGCGAGGACCGGCCGTGGTTCGTCTCCCGCTTGCCGATGGCGGCGAGCACGTTCCACTGCACGCCGATCTGCTTGCCGAACTTCTTGTAGAGCTCCAGGTAGTCCTCGGGGATGTCGCTTCGCGCCGTCGCGGACAGGTCCGCCCCGGCACCGGGTCCCGTGGCGGCCTCGGCGCAGTTCCCGGACGAGCCGCCGCCGAGCAGCATCGACGGGCTGGGGGTCATGAGGATGATCGAGGCGAACAGCGTGACCGGCACGATCACGACGAGGGCCACGGCGATCAACCGCCAGGACCGCCCTCCCGAGGCGAGCCTGCGGACGACGCTCCCCGAGGTGCGTACCGAGGTGCCGCGCGGCGGGACGGTCACGGCGAGGTGTCCCCGTCCTGGCCGGAGTCGGCCAGTTGCAGGTCGTACACCCGCCAGTCGGTGCCCGACTTGACGACGGTCACGGCGAACCGCTCGGGCACGTCCTTCTGGCCGCTCCGGTCCGTCACGTGCCGGGTGGAGTCGACGACGAACACCACCTGACTGCCCGTCATGTCGCGGATCGACGCCACCTTCGCCGACCCCTTCGAGATCACCTGGTCGGTCTCGTTCTGGTCCGCCACGGCGGGATCGGTGACGGTCCTGGTGAGCTGGTCCGCGAACTCGGTGGTCGCGAACGCCGTGAGCCGCTCGGCGCGGGCCGCCGGCTCCTCGTCGTGGGAGAAGGTGCCGTACGCCTCGGCGAAGCGGCGGGCCAGGTCGGCCGCCGCGCCGATCTCCTCCCTCGACAGCGGCAGGTACGCGTACACGTCGAAGGCGCCGGGCGTGGTGGCGACCGGGCCGGGCTCCCGAGCCCCCGTGGTCGCCCGCCCGGTGGCGGCCACCGACCGCCCCACCGACTGCTGTCTCGCCTGCTCGTCGCCGTCCGTCGGCGGGCTCATGCTGAGGTAGACGCCGACGGCGGCGAGCACCACCACGGCCGCCCCGAAGGCGAGCCCCTTGCCCCGGTCGCTGTTCCGGCTTCTCATGGCCTCGTCGGTGGTCCCGTCACTCGCCGGAGTCGCGGTCGGCCGGCTTGGCCCAGAACGGGGCCGGCGCGTCGCCCTCGCGCCGCGTGCTCTCCCCCCGGCTCGGCAGCCAGAGCGGGGGCGGCTCGGCCGGACGCGAACGCCCGGCGGACGACCCCGAGTCACGCGAGGAGTCACGCGGCGGCGGCGCCGGACGGGAGCGGCCCGCGTCGCCCCGGCGGGACGAACCGCCGAACAGGCCGCCGGAGCCGCCACTCGAACCGCCGGAGCCGCTTGAGCCGCCTGAGCCGCCTGAGGAGCCTCGGGACGAGCGACCTGAGCCGCCGCCGAACAGGCTGCCCGGCCCGCCGCCGGAGCCACGCGTGGTCGACGGCCGGGAGGCCCAGCCGCCGGACCGGCCGCTGAACCAGCCACCACCGGACCCACCGGACCCGCCGGACCCACCGTTCGACCCGCCACCGGACCCGCCGGATCCGCTCGCGGGAGCGGCAGGAGCGGCGGAGGCGGCGGAGACACCGGTGACCGCCGCTCCCGTCACCCGCCGGGGCACGGACGGAGCGGACGGCGCCGACGGCCCGGACGGCGCTGCCCCGCCTCCCGGGGCACGTCCGGGCGCCTGGCCGTTCGCCGGGCCCCGCGCACCGGCCGGCCGTACGCCGGACAGGTTCAGCGGCGGGGCGGTGCCGGGACGGGCGGCGGCGACCCCGGCCTTGCGCCGGCCCGCCTGCCCGTCGGCGTCGAGCGGCGCGGGCTGCGCCCCCGCGCGCGCACCGGCCTGGGCGGGAACGTTGCCCGCGCCTTCCTCGCCGCGCACCCGGCCCTGGGCCACGGAGGAGGCCGCAGCGGCGGCGGCGCCCGCGCCGCTCGCCATCGCGGCGGCGCCGATGATCGGCTCGGCCTTGCGCAGACCCCACCGGCCCGCCCGGGCCGCCGCGACCGGCGGCAGCACGGCGGCCGCCCGAGAGAGGGTCGGCGCGGTCGCGGCCTCGCCGAGCATCCGCGTGGCCAGCGTGTGCCCGTCCATCGAGGCGAACAGATGCTGGAACGGCCGCCGGTAGAAGAAGACCGCGATCGTCAGCAGCGCCATGAAGAGGATCTGCATGCCCCACGGCAGGTTGGTCGAGATGATCAACGCGTAGCCGTACACGAGGATGCCCAGCACCAGTGCGAGCACGGCCTGGCGGAGCAGCGTGCCGACCAGCATCTCCAGCCAGCGCATCGCGATGATCCGTCCCGAGCCGGGATGCACGCCGATCAGCAGGAAGACCGGCGCGAGCATCAGCAGCAGCAGGAAGCCGACCTTCAGCACGAGCAGCGACACCGCGACGAGGAAGATGAGCAGACCGGCGACCATCGCCGCGATGAACGCCCCGATGGCGATGCCGAGGCGGCTGGTCCAGTCCTTGCCCTGGAAGAGGAAGAACACCGGAGTGCTCTGCAGCGGCTTGGCGACCTCCTCCTCGAACCGCTGCTGATGCGAGTCGGAGGCCGGAGTCTGCTTGGCGGCCAGTTCCTGGGCGTCGATCGCCTGGAGGTCGAGGGTCTTCTGGCCGAGGCCCTTCACGAGACCGGCGTTGGGGTCGGCCGTGGCGAACTCACCCATCAGCCACGGCTTGCAGACGAGGATCGACCACAGCGCGTCGGCGTTCTGGGCCACGCCGGGGGTGCCCTGCCGACCGTAGCCGCCCGCCGTGGGCTCGCTCGGCACCTCGCCCGGCTCGGTCGCCTTCATGGGCAGGCAGGACGCGCCGCCCGCTCCCGGCAGGCCGGAGAACGCCGAGTTGACGATCTCGCCGGTCTTGTCGGTCACCGTCTTGCCGAGGCCGGTGAAGTCTCCCGGGCGGCTGAAGAACCAGATCGCGACCGTGACCGCGAGGACCATCCAGACGACGCCCTCGGTGGTCGTCGTCGCGCGTTTGCGGATGAGGCCGTACCAGGCCAGCCAGATCGCGCCGAGGATGACGACCGGCCGCAGGTACGGCCAGTACATCGCGTCGGCGAGGTTCTTGACGATGTCGTCGGCGACTTCCTTGATGGGCTGCAGCGGGCCCTCGGTGGCCGCCGCCTGGTACGTGCTGATCGTCAGCCGGTCGACGGCCTTGGCCCAGGAGAAGACCGTGTTGGCCCACGCGTTGCCGAGGACGGCGGTGACGTCGGAGCACCCGAGGTCGTAGGTGTGCCAGAACTGCCCGGCCATGCCGTACCGCTCGTAGTTGGTGAGCGGCTCCTTCGGCGCCGAGCCGTCCGCCGAGCCACTCGCCGAGCCGGCGGGCGGCTTACCGGCGGTGCCGGCGGCCGTCGCGTCGTCCGGCGCCGGGGGCTGCACCAGGCCGTCGACGCCGCCGCCCACGATCTCGGGGGCGAGTTTGGGCGACAGCTCGCAGATCCCGTCGGCGCTCGCCGTACCGGACGGGAAGACCAGCGGCAGCGTCACGAACGCCGCGAAGGCGACGAACAGCAGGGCGAGGCTCCGCCGGAGCCTCCTGCCGCGTCTGCCGCCCTCTCCGGTGCGGCCTCTGGGACCGTTCCTGCGCACGCTCACGATCGCACCTCCTGCGCGACCCCCGACCGACCGGAGCCCCCGTCAAAGAGATCATGCATGTTCTCGCCGGGTTTGTCGTGTGTCGGATTGGTGTCAAGCCAGCGCAGCAGCTCCTCCGAGATAAGGTCCACCCCGATACGGCCGGCCCGGCCGTCCAGATCCCGGAAGACGCACTCCCCGTTGCCCAGGGAGCGCAGCACCCCCTTGTGGTCCTCCGAGGGATCCACGCCGAGAAGCTCCATCACGTGCTCGACCTCCACCCGCTCGGTGGACCGGAACGCGAACACCGACGACAGGCAGTTCGTGACCTGTTCGCTGAGCAGGTCACCGGCGTTCTGCGAGACCAGGACGAGCGCCGTGTTGCGCGAACGGCCCATCCTGGAGACCTCGGGCACGAGCTTGGCGCCCTCGGGGGTGGACGTGATCGCCCACGCCTCGTCGAGGAAGATGGCCTTCGGCGTGCGCCGGTCGAGCCCGTTCATCAGGCGGCGGGCGAACTGCGACACCAGGTAGAGCAGCGCCACCGACAGCCGCTGCTCGTAGGAGTAGTCGTCCCTGACCGTCGCCACGTCGGGCAGCGTGAGGCCGCCGAGCGTGAACACCGTCGTCCAGCCCTCGGTGTCGATCTGCTCGCCACCGTAGGCGTCGAAGCACAGCCGGGCCAGGTGCATCTCCGACATGGAGCGCAGCACGGCCCCGAGGTTCTTCGACGCGGGGTCGGACGACTGCTCCAGGTGGTCGACCACCTTCCCCAGCGAGGGGTCGGGCTCGTTCGACACGGCCGCGACCGCCTGGATCATGGCGGACTCGCGCTCCTCCGACATCCTCGGCAGCAGCAGCCGCAGGGTCTCGCTCGCCATCGTCTTCTTCGCCGCGATGTCGTCGCCGAACGCGAACGGGTCGAGCAGGCCCGGCGCGGCCGACCCCAGCGGGATGACCCTCGCCTTCCGGCCCCGCGCCCGCAGCAGCCGTACGAGCGACTCGGCGTCGCCCTTGGGGTCGATCACCGCGATCGTGACGCCGCGCAGCGCCATCTGGTAGATCAGCAGCAGCGCCAGCGTGGTCTTCCCGCCGCCCGGCTCACCCGTGATCGCGATGGCCGTCGGGCGGTTGCGCGCCGCCGCGACGAGCGGGTCGAAGTGGACGATGCTGCGCGCCCGGCCCAGGGTCTCCCCGACGTAGGGCCCGATCCACCCGGCGTTCGACTCGTCCACCCGGTCGCCGATCTCGACGGTCGCGGTGGCCATGCCGCCCGCGATCGTCCGCAGCGGCTGCCGCTGGGCGTACGCGTTGACCCGCAGCCGCTCCCCCGGCAACGCCTCGCAGAACAGCGAGAACTGGTCGCCGGTGGAGTTGACGACGTCGATGCCGATGTCGCGGAAGTGCTCGACGATGGCCTCGACCCGCTGAACGCACATCTCCTCGGTCGGCGCGCTGACGCTCAGCCGGTGCCAGCCGTACACGAAGGGCAGCCGCTCCTTGGTGATGCCGTGCTCCAGCATGCGGGCGGCGTCGATCTGCTCGGCCAGCGCGAGCGGGGCCTCGGCCCCCGCCTCGCGGATGTGGATGTCCATGTCACGGGCGTGGGCCAGCTTGCGCGCCACGTCCTTGCTGGCCCGTACGGGGGGAATCAGCCGCATCCGGCTGGAGATCTCGACGGGGAAGGGAAGCTGGTCGGCGAAGTGCAGCCACGGCTCGCCGTCGGGGAACGGCATGAGATCGGGGAACCGGGCGAACGACAGGTGCGCGACGTAGGCCTCGCCGGCGGGCTGCTGGATGCGCAGCAGCGACCTGCCGTTGTGGATCTGGCCCTCGACCAGCGCCTCGATCTCGCCCTTGCCCCACCTGCGGCGGGGGGAGGCCGAGGGCCACGGCTCGCCGAGACCGGCCGCCGCGGCGTGCTGGAACAACCAGGCGATCTCGGTCGAGGTGGCGTGGCGGGCGTAGAGCGCGCTGGAGGCCAGCGCCCGGCCGAGCCGCTCGGCGGCCTCTGTCCACCGGGCGATCTCCCGGTCCGGCACGTGGTCGTCCTCGATGCCCAGCTTCTTCTCGCTGCGCTGGTAGAAGCCGAACAGCTGGGCCAGCACGCCGGTGCCGAGCTGGGCGCCGCGCGGGCCGAGCCTGACGCCGAGGTAGACCTCCTTGCTCCAGAAGTCCTTGGCCCAGACGTGGCGGTACATCTCCTCCAGGTACTCCCGCCAGCCCGGGCCCTCGTCGGAGGTCGCGTTGAGGGCCATCGCCCACTCCGCCGCCGGGTACGCCCGGTGCGCGACCCGCAGGTGCACCTCGGCGTCGGGCATCCTGATCGCGGCCAGCGCGATCGTGACGTTCGTGGCCAGCGCCTCGCGCTCCTCGGGGGTGAGGAACTCGTAGCTCACCGTCGGCAGGCGGAAGTAGGCCCAGGCCGCCGAGTCGGTGAGCAGAACCCGATCATCGAAGTACCGCACCGCCAGGCGACTGCGCGCCCTGCTCATCGACCTTTCACCAGCTCTCCTGATCGCACGTCCCGGGACCCGTCGGACCCGCGCGACCGCCCTCGCCGCGGCCCGCGTCCGGCGTTCATCTCGCCACCTCCTGCTTGGCCTGGGCAGCCGCCAGGCCGTTCACGATCACTCCCGCGAGCGCGACGTACGCCCTGCGGCCGCCTGTCCGGAGATGGGTGATGTCGACCGGTCCCGGCCGTCCGGGCGCCAGCTCGTCCTCCCAGGGGATGCGGACGATCGCGCGGCACCTGCCGCTCGCGACCGCCTCCGCCTGCTCCACGTCGGGGAGGCTGCGGCGGCTCACTCCGTTGATCACCATGACCGCCCGCCGCCGCAGGTCGGAGCAGCCGTGGCCGTCGAGCCACTCGTACGTCATCGCGACCGCCTCGGAGGCGTCCTCGCTCGCGGGGGCGACCAGCACGAGCTGGTCGGCGTACGGCAGGAGGCGGGCGGCCAGCGCGGCCGCGGGGTCGATGACGGTCAGCCGGTAGTGCCGGTCGAGCGCGGCGAGCGTCCGGCGCCAGTCGGCCAGGAACGCGCGTTCCGCCAGGCGCTGCGTGACCCGGTCGTCGGTGTCCGCTCCGACGACCTCCAGCCCCGACTCGCAGCGCGTGGTGTAGGACCGCATGCCCAGGTAGCCGGTCACCTCCTCGGAGCCCTCCAGCAGCGAGCTCAGCGTCTCCGGCGACTCGGCGGCGATCCTCGTGGTCAGCGTGCCCTCGCCGGTGTTCGCGTCGAGCGCGAGCACCCGGTCGTCTCGGTATCGGGCCAGCGTGTGGCCCAGCATTAAGGCCGTGGTCGTCTGCCCGGCGCCGCCCGTGCAGCCGAGCACCATGATCCGCCTGCTCGTGGTCAGCGGGACGCGGGCGCGCGCCTCGTCGACCTCCATGCCGTCCGTACGGCTGCCGCCCACGACCACCTGCGCCAGGCGCCGCCAGCCGCCGGACGGGTCGCGGCCCACCACCGCCTCGACCCGGCGCAGCCGCGGCGGCTCCTCGTGCCCTTGACGGCCGGTCGGAGAGCCGGCGGCGGGCAGCGCGGGCCGCGCACCGGACGGGGCCGCGTGGCGGGGCCCGGCCGGGACCGTCCGGATCGGCACCCCGGCCGGACCCGCCGGAGGCGTCACGCTCCCCTTGCCCGTCGGTCCTGGCGACCCCGGACCGAGGCCGTACGGCCCCTCCCGATGACCGGCACCAGGCTGGACGTCACCGGGCCGCGCGTCACCGGGCTGGCCGCCGGGCGGCTGCGGCTCGGAACGGTGCGCGGCGGGGGGCTGCGAGTAGGGCGGCCGGATCCTGATCGGCTGCGCGACCGGCGCGGAGACCTCACCGGCCGGGTCCGCGTCCGCGTCGGTGCCGGCGTTGGTGCCGGTGTCGGCGTTGGCAGGCCCGGCAGCGGCCGTCGCGCCCGTCCGGACCGGCCCGGTGGTCGTCCCGTCGGCCGGCTCGGCGCTCTCCGGGACGTCCGCGACGTCCGCCGCGATGTCCGCGGGCCGGTCGGGCGGGGTCTGGGCCTGTGCCGTCGCGGGGAAGGCCTCTCCGGACGCTCCGCTCTGCTCACGGGGCCGCACCAGCCGAGGCGGCCGCCCCCTGCGGTGCTGCGCGAGAACGTCGGCGTCGTCCCGCCGCGCGGGTGCCTCGCTCCTCCCCGTGCCCGGGTCCCGCTCGCTCCGCGCCTGCTCGTCGTGGTCCCGCTCGTGGTCCTCCACTCGCCCGGACACCTGCTGGGAGCGCTGTGCCCGCACCATCCCGGCCTCGGAGGCAGCCTGGGAAGCGTCGGAGTCGGCCTCGGCGGGACCGGAGGCGACGGGTTGCGGGGCGACCGGCCCGGCGTCCGCCGACTCATCGTCGGCTGACTCGGAGGCGGCAGGAGCGGCCGGGGGCCGGGCCTCCGCATTCTCGCCTAGCGCTGTTCCATGCTGCCGTGCGGCCTCGTCGCGCTCGGAAGCCGCCCTCAGAGCGTCCTCCGAGGCGGTCTCTGCGGCCGATCCTGTGGTGGTCTCTGCGGCGGTTCCTGCGGAGATTTCTCGAACGGCCGACGCAGCCGGCGGGTCACCGGCCCGCTCGCCGTCCGGGTCGTGCCGGTCCGAGTCCTGCCGGTCTGAGTCGTGCCGGTCCGGGGTGAAGAACGCCGGGTCGGCGGGCCGTACAGAGCGGGGCTCGGCCGAGGCGGCGAGCCTGCGCAGGCGGCGCAGCGTCTCGGTGCCGAGGGGCGGCACCGGATGGGTCCCCGAGTGGGACTCCGAGTGAGGTTCCGAGTGGGACTCCGAGGCGGCGGGGCCCGCGCCGGGCGCCCGCCGGTCCCAGCCCCAGCCCTGGCTCTGACCCTTGCCCTGGTCCTGGCCCTGCGACTCTGTGTCGTGGACCGCCCGGTCGTGGACGCTGCTGTCGTGGACCGCGCTGTCCTCCCGTCCGGCGGGAGGTCCGTCCGGGTGACGGTCCCGCTCGGGATCGTCCGAACGGGCGGGATCCGCCGGCGGCGCGGACGGCTGCGGCAGGGAGAAGACCCGTTCACCCGTGACGTCGCCCGTGGCCGCGGCCACGGCGCCGCTCCAGGGGAGCGGGGCGGGGCTGCCGGTGGTGACCGGCACGGCCGCGGCGGCAGCGGCGGCCACCGCGGGCCGCACGACGCGGGACGGGTCGAGCGGCGGCCCGCCCGCGTGCACCGCGGCGGCCCGTGCGGAGGCGCCTGAGGCGTGCGCGGTCTCCGGGGCGGCGGCGGCCTTCACCGAGATCGGGCGGCGCGCCCTGGCTCCGGCCCCCCGGAGGGCGGCTCTGCCGTTGCCGGTGACGACCGGCGGAGTGGTCCGCCAGACGCGACCGGTGAGGGCGATCTCGTCCGGCTCGTCGAACGGAGCCATCCGGCACCAGGTCTTGGGCTCGGCCATGTAGCGAACCTGCGACTGCAGAAGCTCGGTGAGACGCTTGTTCTCGATGACCGGACGGGTGGACAGCCATGTGAGCACGCCGGGAGGAACCAGGTAGACGACGTGCCACGGCGCCTCCAGCGGCAGTCTCACCAGAAGGAGGAAGAGCCACCAGGGTACGGAGACACCCACGAACACACCGATCCAGACGACCGGAAGCGGCATCGGCAGCCGTAGGTCGTACAGCTTGTACAGCCGCTTCTCAATACGCCAGATATTGGTATATGTGGGCAGATCCACCCCGAACCTCCTCTCCGCCCGATCACTTGATCCCGAGCGCGCCCGCGATGGCCTTCGCTGTCACCTCGATGATGTTGGGAACGTAGAAGATCACACCGATCGCGATCGCCAGGATGATGAACTGCACGAACCTGGTGATCTCACGGGTGAAGAGGAAGAAGATCGCCACGACGGAGACGACCGCGAGGAACAGCGGGGCGAAGAACTTCCTGAGGAAATCGGCGAGACCTTCGGTGTTGATGCCCGTCGCCGGCGCCGGCGACGGTGCGGCGAGATCAAGGAAATGATCCGCGATGGTCTTCACAATCAACTCTCGCCCTCCCGGGGGTATGGATCAGCGATGTCTGTGCCGGGCATGCGCTACCCCACGGACCGGTTCGCACCCTGGATGCCCTTGACGAACCACTTGCCGCCCTGCTTCTCGATCGTCAGCTCGTAGGCCTGTTCGAGGCCCCCCGGCTCGCCCGCCGGGTCCTGGGACGGACTCGGCGCCGCCGCGTCCCCGGAGGCCACTGCCCACACCACCACCGCGGTCACCTTCCTGCTGTCGGCGCCACCCGGTGGCACGGACACCTTCTTCAGCTCGGCGAAGGCGAACCTGCCGTTGAAGCCTTCGATCGTCACGCCGTTCGCGACGTACCGCTGCAGATCCACCTGGTTGCCCGCGGCGTACGCCTTGAAGAAGCCTTCGAGCTGGGGACGCAGTTCGGCCTCGGTGGCGGAGTCGCTGTCGGGTTCGGCAAGCTGCGGCAGACCGGCCGGGCCGGGGTCGGGCAGCAGGGCGGGCTGCGCCGACACCACGAACCTGCCGCCGTCGTAGTAGACCGGCACGGACAGCAGGCCACGGGCGTCCCCGGACTGGTACGACACGCTCACCCGGGCGTTGTGGTCGTCGATCACGTCGATTCCCGCGTACTGGAAGGCGCCGGCGGACATGCGCCCGTAGCCGTTCCAGCCGAACTGCGCGTCGGCGCCCTCCGGCAGGAACGCCTTCAGCCGTTCCGCACGCTGCTGCGGGTTGGCCGCGTCGTAGTTGAGGTAGACCGCCGCGAACTGGTCCGCGAAGGCCGCCGCCCGCGTCGTCGGGAAGGTGGACGTGGCCGTTTCGGCCGGGGCGCTGCCGGTGCCGGTGTCCTGCATGGAGCGCTCGAACAGCGCCCGGACCCCGTTGACCACGATCACGATGATCAGGGCCCAGAGGATCGCGCGTCCGGCCCAGACGAGCCAGCGGCCTCCGCCGCCGCTCCATCCTCTGCGCCGGGGGGCCGTGCCGTGCGCGGCGATCGACCGGTCGAGGCCCTCCGGAGGGTACGGCTCAGGGTCGCCAGCGATCCGAGGATCCTGCTGGACGTCTGACCTGCGAGCCATCACGCCTCCGCTCGCGCCGATCCATCCGGCTGGCGCGGTTTCCTCTTGCTCTCGTTCCGGTTAGCCGCATTGAAGTATTCACCCTAGCGGTCTAGCCAATTCTTCCAGGTAAGCCACGCCCATGGTGCAAGCATCGCCGCGAGCGAGCAAACTAGGTCTACATCGCGTTGTGAGGCGCCACGTCTATCCACTCTGTGGAAAAGCGCGTTATGCCTGGCCAGCAGGGTCGGCGATTACCTAACCGCCACCTATTGGTGTCTTCACAGCCTGGAGAGATGGCGATGCGGACGTACCGCCCGGAGCCGGCCCCCGCACGCGAGGGTCCCGCACGCGGCACGTGCGGGACCCTCTCCGATCGGTCGTGCGCGCTCGTCACTGGCAGGACGAGGACGAGGAGGACGCCTCACTCTCCGTTCCGAGGCTCGACTCACCGGAGGTGGACGACTCCACCGACGACTCGACGGACGACTCCTGGGACGACTCCAGTGACGACTCGGGCGAGGACGGAAGCGAGGACGACTCGCTCGGCAGCTGCGCCATGGCGTCGCTCGCCAGCTGCTCGATGCGCTTCTGGGCGCTGGCGGCCTCGTCCCTGATGCGCTGCATGGCGCTGCCGGCCTCTGCGTTGATGTCGGCCCGCGCCTGCTCCATCGTGCCGCTCAGGCCGCCCATGCTGCTCAGGCCGCTCAGGCTTGAGCCGCGCCACTCGCGTGAGAACGACGAGCTCGGGAACTGCTCGCGTACGGTGATCGAGAGGCTTGAGGGCCGGGCGGCCACGATCGGAGCGGCCATCGGGATCTCGGACATCGGGATCTCGGACATCGGAATGCCCGCCGGCAGGGCGGACGTGGAGATCGCCTGCGGCATCGCCGCCAGGGTGGCGGGCAGCTCCGGCACGGCGATCGTGGAGATGGCCGGCACCTCGGCGACCGTGCTCAGCGAGGGCTCCAGGACGGTGGTGTAGGCCAGCGAGCGCGCCGAGCCGCCCGGCACCCTTTCCTGCGGCGAGATCGTGGCGGCGGAGGCTGCGCCGCTCGCCAGAGCGACCCCTCCGGCCGTGAACGTCGCGGCGATGATCGCCGAGAGAGCGAGCTGTCCGGACTTGCGATGCATGGTCCCTCCTTGGGCCCGTATCGGGTCGCGCAGGTCGAGCCACCTGGGCTTTCCCTGACTCCCGAATTGCGCCGCGGGCGCCTCCCTCTCCCGGATCAAACCGGCATACCGCCCGAAATGGGATCGATTGCTGAAAGGGAGGATTCACCTGACGAGTTGCCGCCCAACGGCCTCAATTCGATGCTCAATGGAACGTCCCGAGGGCGTCCAGGGCACTTGATACAAGCGTTTCCGCAGGCCATGGAGGATCTGACCGATGGGAGAACCGCGGCGGATGTTACCGCCACGCGTCTTGGGACCTCCTTGTACGGAAGGGGACGCTGAGGTGAGGAGACGGATGGCCAGGCACGCCCGGCCCGGGGTTCAGGCCTGGTAGGGCGGCATGACGCCCCAGCCCCAGCGCGGCACCGGCTCCTCGCCCGGCGGTGTGACGCCCGGCTGTGAGAAGTGGACGGCCAGGCGGGTCCCCCACTCGACGTAACCCGCGAACGCCGCCCTGAACTCCGGGTCCGCGGGCAGCCCGACCTCGTCGGCCGCGTCCATGAGCAGGCTCACCCACCTGCGGCGCTGCTGCTCCGTGATGCCCTTGCCGAGGTGGTGGGAGACCATGTGCGAGTGGCCGCCGCGCTCCTCGCTGTAGCGGGCCGGGCCGCCGAAGACCTCGCCGAGCCACATCGCCACGTACGCGGGGTGACGGGCGTCCATGTGCGCGAAGAGCGGCCCGACCAGGTCGTCGTCCTTGACCCGCCCGTAGAACGCCTCGGTCAGCCGGTCCAGCGCCTGCGCGCCCCCGGCCCACTCGAACAGCGTGGGCTCGGTCTTCTCGATCACCTTCTCGTAGTGCCGCATCTCCTCGATGTCCGACACATACGGTTTGATCTCGGCGAAGAACTCCCGGAAGTGCTCACTGCCGCGGAAGCCTTCGAGGTGGTCACGGGCCGAGGTCCAGATGATCCGCAGGATGTAGCACGCGGGCTCGTCCACGCAACGGGACAGTTCGTAGTCGAGGCACTGCGGCGCCCGCCCGAGCGGCACGACGGCGCGCCGGTAGGCGGCCTCGAACTCCTCCCCGTCGGCGACCCGGTAACGGATGTATTCGACGATCACCAGCACCCACCCTTTGTAATTATGTAATCAGAGCCAAGCTACCCGTCCGCAGGGAAACGATCAATGAGATCCTCGGGCGAAGGGCTCAGCGGATGTGGTCGAGGCCGGTCAGGCCGGCCGAGAGCGCCCAGAGACGGGCCGCCTCTCCGTCATCCGCGGGGCCTTCCCCGGTGACGCGGCAGTCGGCGCAGTAGGCACCGCCGTGTCCGTCGAGCTCGCGGGCCGTGGCGGCCCAGACCGGTGTCGCCGCACCCTGCTCGGGCGTCCTGAACAGACCGGGCGCCGCGTTGCCCTCGGCGTCGATCCAGCCGGCGGCGACCATCTCGCCGTCCGTCAGGTGCCGCTGGAGCGGAGTGCGGATCCAGCCGGGGTTGACCGAGAACGCGTGGACTCCGTACGGCCCGCCCAGCCGATCCAGGTGGCGGGCGAACAGGATGTTCGCGAGCTTCGACTGGGCGTAGGCGGCCCACTTGTCGTAGCCGCGGGTGAACTGCGGGTCGTCCCACCGGATGCGCCAGTCCGCGCCGTACCCGGAGGAGACCGAGACGACCCGGGCCGCACCGGCGGCCGTGAGGGCGGGCCACACCAGATGCGTCAGCGCGTAGTGGCCCAGGTGGTTGACGGCGAACTGCGCCTCCCAGCCGGGCCCCACCCGGGTCTCGGGGCAGGCCATGATCCCGGCGGCGGCGATCAGGATGTCGAGGGTGGCCCTCCGGCGCAGGAACCGCTCGGCGAACGCCCGTACGGAATCGAGGTCGGCGAGGTCGAGCCGCTCGACCTCGGCCCTCTCGACGCCCGCCAGTGCCTGCCGCGCCGTCTCGGGCCGGCGGGCCGGGACGACGACGCGCGCCCCGGCCCCGGCGAGCGCGCGGGTGGCCGCGAGACCCACGCCGGAGTATCCGCCGGTGACGACCGCGGTCCTGCCGGTCAGGTCGATCCCGGCGAGAACCTCGCCGGCCGTACTGACGGCGCCGAAGGCACTCCGTCCCGTGTCCCGCCCGGGGTCCCGCCCTGTGTCAGCTGTCGTGTCGCTGGTCATGACGCGGACGCTAGGTGTTAGACCGAGGTCTAGGTCAACCGGTTACGATCACCGCGTGACGGCTGAGGTCCTTCATATCGGCGAGGTGGCCAGGCGCACCGGCCTGAGCGTGCACACGCTGCGGCTGTACGAGCGTGAAGGGCTGCTCGCGGGCGAGGTGCTGCGCGACGAGGCCGGTCGGCGGGTCTACAGCGCCTGGGATGTCGAGTGGCTGGGCAACTGCGTGAAGTTCCGGGCCTCCGGCATGCCGCTGGCGGCGATCGGCCGGCTGGCCCGGCTCGTGCGCGAGGGCACCGGCAACGAAGCGGAACGACTCGAGGTGCTGCGCGAACACCGCCGCCACGTCGCCGAGCGGATCGCGCAGCTGCAGGACTGTCTCGACCTCGTCGACGGCAAGGTGGCCGCGTACGAACGGCACCTCGCCGCCGACGGCATCGGAGAGCCCTGGTAACGGCAGCCGAAGCCGGCTCAGACGTTGAAGCGGAACTCCACGACGTCGCCGTCGCGCATGACGTAGTCCTTGCCCTCGATGCGTGCCTTGCCCGCGGCCCTGGCGGCGGTCATCGAGCCCGCCTCGACCAGGTCGGCGAACGAGATGACCTCGGCCTTGATGAACCCGCGCTGGAAGTCGGTGTGGATGACCCCGGCGGCCTCGGGCGCGGTGGCGCCGCGGCGGATCGTCCAGGCCCGCGCCTCCTTGGGCCCGGCCGTCAGGTAGGTCTGCAGGCCCAGCGTCTCGAACCCGACCCGGGCGAGCTGGGCGAGACCCGACTCCTCCTGGCCGACGGACTGCAGCAGCTCCAGCGCCTCGTCGTCGGGCAGCTCCACCAGCTCCGACTCGATCTTGGCGTCGAGGAACACGGCCTCGGCCGGGGCCACCAGCGCCGAGAGCTTGGCCCGCAGGTCGTCGTCGGTCAGCTCGTCCGCGTCGAGGTTGAAGACGTACAGGAACGGCTTGGCCGTGAGGAGGTGCAGCTCACGCAGGTCGGCGAGGTCGATGCCGGCGCCCTTGCCCCCGGCGTACAGGGTCGTGCCGGTGTCGAGGAGCTTCGCCGCGGCCTCGGCCGCCTCCAGCAGGACCTTGCGGTCCTTGTTGGTGCGCGCCTCCTTCTGCAGGCGGGGCACCGCCTTCTCGATCGTCTGCAGGTCGGCGAGGATCAGCTCGGTGTTGATGGTCTCGATGTCGCGCTGCGGCGACACCTCGCCGTCCACGTGGGTCACGTCGGGGTCGGAGAAGACCCGGATCACCTGGCAGATCGCGTCGGTCTCGCGGATGTTGGCGAGGAACTGGTTGCCCCGGCCCTGTCCCTCGGACGCGCCCTTGACCAGGCCCGCGATGTCCACGAACTCCACCTTGGCGGGCAGGATGCGGGCGGAGTTGAAGATCTCCCCCAGCGTGTCCAGACGCGCGTCCGGGACGCCCACGATGCCCACGTTCGGCTCGATCGTGGCGAACGGGTAGTTGGCCGCCAGGGCGTTCCCGCTCTTGGTCAGCGCGTTGAAAAGCGTGGACTTACCGACGTTGGGCAGGCCGACGATGCCGATGCTCAGGCTCACGTACCACGAGTTTAGGGGCCTCGGCGGGTGCGCCGGACATCGGCGGCCCCGGCCCTCTCCTGGGCGCGCCTCCCCGTTTGGCATGCCAATGCCTGAAATCATCCAGACCGTGGATGTCGTGGCTCTCGTACTGGGACTCGCCGTCGGCCTGGTGACCGGTCTGGCGCTCGCCGGGATGCGAACCGCGGGCCGTACGGCCGAGGCCGCCGCCAGGGTGGCGGAGGCCGAGGCGAGGACGCGGGCGGCGGAGGACAAGGTCGCCTACGTCGAGAACCAGCTCACCGAGCGCTTCCAGGCCATCTCCGCGCACGCTCTCGACGTCGCCAACCTGCGCTTCCTCGAACTGGCCGAAAACCGGCTCAACACGACGAGAGCGGAGGCGGCCGGCGACCTCGACCAGCGCCGTCAGGCGGTCGAGAACCTCGTCGCGCCACTCCGGGAGACGCTCGCCAAGGTGGAGAGCCAGCTCAGGGAGAGCGAGTCGGGCGCCCGCGCCGCCCGGGCCGAGCTGAGCAAGCAGATGGAGTTCGTACGGGAGAGCTCCGAACGGCTGAAGGCCCAGACGGACGCGCTGGTGCGGGCGCTCCAGCGGCCGGAGGCCCGGGGGCGCTGGGGAGAGTTGCAGCTCCGGCGGGTGGCGGAGATCGCCGGAATGGCCCGGTTCTGTGACTTCGACGAGCAGGTGAGCGCCGTCACCCGTGACGGGCTGGTCCGTCCCGACATGGTCGTACGGCTCAGCGGCGGCAAGAACGTCGTCGTGGACGCGAAGGTGTCGCTCGCGGCCTACCTGGAGGCGGCCGAGACCGCCGATCTCTCCTTCGCCTCGGCCCGGCTCGACGCGCACGCGCGGCACCTGCGCGAGCACGTGGACCGGTTGGCGGCCAAGTCGTACTGGCAGGCGTTCAGCCCGTCGCCCGAGTTCGTGGTCCTGTTCATCCCCGGCGAGGCGTTCCTCGCGCCGGCCCTGGAGCGCGATCCCGGGTTACTGGAGTACGCGATGCGGCGGCGCGTGCACATCGCCACCCCGACGACGCTCGTGACGATGCTGCGCACCGCGCAGTACGCCTGGCAGCAGGCGGCGGTCAGCGAGAACGCCAAGGCGGTGTTCGACCTGGGCAAGGAGCTGTACGACCGGCTCGGCGGCCTCGGGAGGCACGTGGACTCCCTGGGCAGGGCGCTCACCCGGGCGGTCACCGCGTACAACCAGACGGTCGGCAGCCTGGAGAGCCGCGTCCTGGTCAGCGCGCGGAGGATGAACGACCTCGGTCTCGTGGACTACTCGCTCGACGCCCCGGCGGCGGTGGAGGAGGTCCCCCGGCCGGTCGCCATCCCCGAACTCGAAGGTGAAGAGCGGGTAAGCTCCCCTCCCCCGCATCGTCAGAACGGTAAATTGGCGCGAGACTTGTCGTGAGGGGGGCCCGATGACAGGCACCGGTCGAGCCGGGCTGCGGCTGACCGCTCGGGGGGCGATCGTCATGCTCTTCGTGATCACCGTGGTGGGTCTCCTGCCGAAGCTGCCCGGGCCCGCGTTCGTGGCCGGCTGCCTCGCGGCCGTCCTGCTCGTACGGCCCCGCGACCTGCTGCCGCTGGTGGTGACGCCCCCGCTGGTCTTCTTCCTCGCGGCCCTACTCGTGGAGCTGCTGCGGTCGCTCGGGTCCGGTTCGATGCTCCCGACGTTCGGGCTCGGCATGTTCACCACGCTCTCGTCGGCCGCCCCGTGGCTGTTCGCCGGCTCGGCGCTGGCGCTGGGCGTCGCCTGGGTGCGCGGCCTGCCCGCCAACCTCAGGGAACTGCGTACGGGCGCCGTGCCCGAACCCGCCGGCGCGAGGGTCGGCGGCGCGGGACTCGGCGGCGCGAAGGTCGGCGGCGCGAAGGTCGGCGCGGCCCGCGCCGCCACGCCCGGCCGCACCCGCAGGGGCCGCGGCCAGGCCTTCGACCCCGAGCCCGAGGGCTACTTCGAACCCCGCGTGTACGGCAAGGCGGCCGACGAGTAGGCCGTTCGCACGGCCGGTCGTCCGTGCGGGACCTCAGGCAGGCGCGTCTATCCGGCGCGCAGGTCGCGGCGCAGTTCGTGGGGCAGGGCGAAACGCATGCTCTCCTGCACCGACTCGACCTCCTCGACGTCGGCGAAGCCTAGGCCGGCGAGCTTGGCGAGCACGCCCTGCACCAGCTCCTCCGGCACCGACGCGCCGCTGGTGAGGCCGACCGTGCGGACGCCCTCCAGCCACTCCTCCCGTACGAAGGAGGCGTCGTCGACGAGGTAGGAGGCGGCGGCGCCGTAGTCCTTGGCGACCTCGACCAGCCGCTTGGAGTTGGACGAGTTGGCCGAGCCGACGACGATGACCAGGTCGGACTCCGCGGCGATCTGCTTTACGGCCGTCTGACGGTTGGAGGTGGCGTAGCAGATGTCGTCGCTCGGCGGATCGATGAGGTTCGGGAAACGCGTACGCAGCCGGGCGACGGTCTCGGTGGTCTCGTCCACCGACAGGGTCGTCTGGGAGAGCCAGACCACCTTCTCCGGGTCACGGACGGTCACCTCGCCGACGCCGTCGAGGCCGTCGACGAGCTGGATGTACTCGGGGGCCTCACCGGCGGTGCCCTCGACCTCCTCGTGCCCCTCGTGCCCGATGAGCAGGATGTCGTAGTCCTTGGCCGCGAACCTCTTGGCCTCGTTGTGCACCTTCGTGACCAGCGGGCACGTGGCGTCGATGGTCTTCAGCCGGCGACCGGCGGCCTCCTCGTGGACGGCGGGAGCGACGCCGTGGGCGGAGAACACGACGATCGCGCCCTCGGGGACCTCCTCGGTCTCCTCCACGAAGACGGCGCCGCGCTCCTCCAGCGTCTTCACGACGTGGGTGTTGTGCACGATCTGCTTGCGTACGTAGATGGGCGCGCCGTACTGCTCCAGCGCCCGCTCCACCGCCTGCACCGCGCGGTCGACTCCCGCGCAGTAGCCGCGGGGCTTGGCGACCAGGACACGGCGGTTCGCTGAGGTCTGCACGTCCATGTTCCTATGCTATGTGGAACGCGAGCCGCCTCTTGACCCTGGTCTTGCGAGACTGGGCGTATCTATACACATCTCCCCGGGAGCCGAAATGTCCTTCCTTAGGGCTATAACAAAACCTCTACGCGACGCGATGGAGAGCCGGGAGCGGCTGCGGGATCTGCCCGTGCTCATGCTCCAGACCGCTCTGAACGGCGTCGGTCAGGCGCTGCTCATCGGCGACAAGGTCAGGTCGCGGATCGTGCGCCTCGTCGTCGGCGAGGAGGAGCGTTCCGAGAAGACCGAGGCCCCGGACACCGCCACCCGCGACGAGGAGACCTCGGCGGAACCGGCCGCGCGCAGGGAGCCCGTCATCTTCGCGCCCCGCCCGAGCAAGGCGGAGCGGGACGGCGAGAAGACGGCCGCGAGCGCCCCGGCTCCCGCTGCCACTTCCCCCACTGCCACTCCTGCGCCCGCTCCGGCCGAGACGGAAGCGGTACCGGCCCCCGAGGCGAAGGTCCACGAGTCCCTCGGCACACCCAAGCCCGAGACGGCGCCCGAGGCCGTGACACCAGAGGCCCCGGCCACCGAGACGACCACCGCCGAGATCGCGCAGGTCACGGAGGCTCCGCAGCCCGCAGAGGTCACGGAGGCCGAGAAGGCCGTCCAGACGACGGAGCCCGCGGAGACCACGCAGGACACCGAGGCCGCCACCGAGGCCCCCGCCACCGAGGCCCCCACCACCGAGGGCCCCACCACCGAGACCGCAGCGGAGACGGCGACGGCTGAGGCGCCGGGCGGAGAGACGGCCGAGGCCGCCGCGCCCAAGCCCGCCAGGACCCGCAGGAAGACCGCCGCGAAGACCCCGCAGAGCGCCGCCGAAGAGGCAGCCGCGACCCCGGAGGCCGCGCCCGCCACCCAGCCCGCCGCCGCCGAGGCCGCGCCCGCCGCTCAGCCGGCCGCCGACACCGCAGCCGAGGCCGCGCCGGTGGCTCCTGCGAAGAAGCCGCGCACCCGCCGCAAGCCCGCCGCGGCGGCCACCACCGAGGCCCCCACCACCGAGGCCCCCACCACCGGCACCGCCGCAGAGACGGCCGAGGCGCCGGGTGGAGCGACGGCTGAGGCCGCCGCGCCCAAGCCCGCCAGAACCCGCAGGAAGACCACCGCGAAGACCCCGCAGAGCGCCGCCGAAGAGGCAGCCGCGACCCCGGAGGCCGCGCCCGCCGCCCAGCCCGCCGCTCAGCCGGCCGCTCAGCCGGCCGCTCAGCCCACCGCCGCCGAGACCGGCACCGAACCCGCCGCCGCGGAGACCGCCGTGAGCGAGCAGGCCGTGAGCGAGGGCGGGGGTGAGCAGGCGGAGCCGATGCCGGGTTACGCCAACCTCACCATCGCGTCGCTGCGGTCGAGGCTGCGCGGCAAGTCGGCCGAGCAGGTGCACGCGCTCCTCGACTACGAGAAGGCGCACACGAACCGTCCCGAGGTGGTCCGCATGTTCCAGAACCGGCTGTCGAAGCTCCAGTCCGAGTCCTGACACCGGCCGCCTCCGGAGCACCGGCGGCGCCTGAGTGCCGATCGTGTCCTGAGCACCGGCGAGGTCCGGCCCGGCCCCGCCGGGCCGCGGGATCGTCGGGACGCGGGATTGTCGGGCGCTGCGGCTAGCCTGCAGGTGCTGCACGGCGAGCGTACGGTGAGCGATGACCGTGGGCGAAGACCGTAAGCGATGACCGTGGGCGATGGTCACCGGGCCCGGGCGAGGAGGACTGGTTGAGCGCGAAGACGTCTCCGGAGGCGCCCCTGCCGATCAGGTCGGTGCTGCAGATGGTCGCCCAGTGGATCGGCAAGCTGGGCACCGTCTGGGTCGAAGGGCAGATCACCGAGCTGACGGCTCGTGGCGGCACCGTCTTCCTGACCCTGCGCGACCCGGTGGCGAACGTCTCGGCGCGGGTCACCTGCGCCCGGGGCGTCTACGAGGCCAGTGTGCCGCGCCCGGTGGACGGCGCACGTGTGGTGGTGCACGTCAAGCCGGACTTCTGGGTCAACAGAGGATCGTTCGCCTTCACCGCCCTGGAGATCCGCCCGGTGGGGATCGGCGAGCTGCTGGCCCGGCTGGAACGGCTGCGGCAGGTGCTGGCGGGCGAGGGCCTGTTCAACGTGGACCGGAAGAGACGGCTGCCGTTCCTGCCGGGGACGGTCGGGCTCGTCTGCGGGCGCGACTCCGCCGCCGAGCGTGACGTGCTGGAGAACGCCCGCCGCCGCTGGCCCGCCGTCCGGTTCCGGGTGGAGCAGGTCGCCGTGCAAGGGCCGTACGCGGTGGGCGAGGTGACCGAGGCGCTGCGCAGGCTGGACGCCGACCCCGAGGTCGACGTGATCGTCATCGCCAGGGGCGGCGGCTCCCTGGAGGACCTGCTGCCCTTCTCGGACGAGTCGCTGGTGCGGGCCGTGGCGGCCTGCCGTACCCCCGTGGTGAGCGCGATCGGCCACGAGCAGGACAGCCCGTTGCTGGATCTCGTGGCCGACGTGCGCGCCTCGACTCCGACGGACGCGGCGAAGAAGGTCGTGCCCGACGTGGGCGAGCAGCTCACCCTGGTCCACCAGCTGAGGGACCGGGGCCGCCGGGTGCTGCGCGGCTGGGTCGAGCGGGAGCTGTCCTGGCTGGAGTCCGTACGCTCGCGGCCGTCGCTCGCCGATCCGGTTCGGGAGCTCGACCGGCGGGCCGAGCAGGTCGACGCGCTGCGCGAACGGTCCCGGCGGTGTCTTTCCGCGTCCCTGGACCGCTCGGCCGACTCGCTCGAACACCTCAGGGCCCGGCTCGTGACGCTCTCCCCCGCCGCGACCCTGGAACGCGGCTACGCCATCGCGCAGCGCCCGTCGGGTGAGGTCGTCCGCCTGGCGGCCGACGTCAAGCCGGGAGACGAGCTCACCGTCCGCTTCTCCGACGACCGCGTCACGGTGACCGCCGACCCCGACGCCCCGTCCGCCTGACAGCCCGCCCCTGACCGTCCTTCCGGTGTCAGAGGGCGAGCCGGACGCCGTACGCGTCGAGCCAGGCGTTCACCTGGAGCAGCCCTTCGAGGGCCGTACGGGAGCCCTGGAGGCTGACGGCGCCCACCGGCTGGTCGAGGATGCTCTGCACCTTGCCGGTGTCGAGCAGGCAGCCGATGGCCGGCTCTCCGCCCAGCAGGTCGGCCACGGCGGCGCGCAGCGCGTGCTCGTACGCCGGGTCCTGGGTGGAGGGGTAGGGCACCTTGCGCCGTTCGACCACCGAGCGGGGCAGCACGTCGGCCGTCGCGGCGCGCAGCAGGCTCTTCTCGTGGCCGTCGAAGGTCTTCATGGCCCAGGGGGCGTTGAAGACGTACTCGACCAGGCGGTGGTCGCAGAACGGCACGCGGACCTCCAGCCCCACGGCCATGCTCATGCGGTCCTTGCGGTCCAGCAGGATCTGCACGAAGCGGGTCAGGTGCAGGTAGCTGATCTCCCGCATCCGCCTCTGCAGCCCGGTCTCCCCCGGCACCCGCGGCACCTCGGCCAGCGCCCGCTGGTAGCTGTCGGCGCGGTAGGCCGGGACGTCGAGCTTGCTCAGCAGTTCCTCGTTCAGGAACTCGCCCCTGGTGGTCAGGCCGGTCTGGTTCTGTGTGGCGAGCCACGGGAAGGTGTGCGCGCCGACCGCCGCGGGGTCGTGGAACCACCGGTATCCGCCGAACACCTCGTCGGCGGACTCCCCGGACAGCGCGACCGTCGAGCGCTCCCTGATCGCCTTGAAGAGCAGGTAGAGCGAGGTGTCCATGTCGCCGATGCCGAGCGGGACGTCCCTCGCGCGCAGTACGGCCGCGCGCACGGCCGGGTCCATGAGGTCGGCCGAGTCCAGCACGATGTCCGTGTGGTCGGCGCCCACGTGCCGCACCACGTCGTGCACGTACGGCGTGTCGGGGGTGTCGCGCATGTCGTCGGGCTGGAAGTTCTCGGTGTAGCCGCTGAAGTCGACCGAGAACGACCGCACCGTGCCCCGGCCGCGCAGCGCGCGGGCCGCGAGGGCGGTGACCGCGCTGGAGTCGAGGCCGCCGGACAGCAGCGTGCACAGCGGCACGTCGGAGATGAGCTGCCGCGCGACGATGTCGTCGAGCAGTTCGCGGATGGTCCGGATGGTCGTCGGCAGGTCGTCGGTGTGCTCGCGGGCCTCAAGCTCCCAGTAACGGCGCTTGCTCAGCCCCTCGCGGCGCACCTTGACCACCTGGCCGGGCCGTACCTCGTGCATGCCGCGGAAGACCGCGCTCTCCGGGGTCTTCACGAAGGCGAGGATCTCCCGCAGTCCGTCGGCGTCGACGACCCGCTCGGCGAGCGGGTTGGCCAGGATCGCCTTCGGCTCCGAGCCGAACAGCACCCCGTCGGACGTCGGGTAGTAGTACAGCGGCTTGATGCCCATGCGGTCGCGCACGAGCAGCAGTTCCTCGCGCCGGGTGTCCCAGATCGCGAAGGCGTACATGCCGTTGAGCCGGGAGACGAAGTCGTCGCCCCATTCGAGGTACGCCCGCAGGACGACCTCGGTGTCGCTCCTGGTCCGGAAGGTGTGGCCGAGCCGTAGGAGCTCGTCGCGCAGCTCCTGGAAGTTGTAGACCTCGCCGCTGTAGGTGAGAGCGGCCAGGACCTCGCCGCCGGCTTCGGCGGTCATCGGCTGGCGGCCGCCCTCGATGTCGATGATGGCGAGCCGCCGGTGGCCGAACGCGACGTGCGGGGCGAGCCAGGCCCCCTCGGCGTCCGGCCCCCGGCACGCCATCGTGTCCGTCATCGCCTGGACGGTCTGCCGCTCCTCCCGGAGATCGCGTCCGTAGTCCACCCAGCCACTGATTCCGCACATGGAGATGACCCCCCGGTTCATCACTCCCGCAGATGGTTAGTACACCTAAGCAACGGCCCAATCAGGACTTTTATGCCCAAATCAGGCATCGCTATGAGGCCGCGAAGTGTCGGTCCCGGCCTCTAAGGTGGAGGGCGTGAGCGAGGACAGGCAGACTCCCCCGCAGGACGGACCGGCTTCCGCGCAGGACGGGCAGACCCCGTCGTACGAGCAGGCCCGCGAGCAGCTGACCGACGTGGTGCGGCGGCTGGAGAACGGCGGGCTCACGCTGGAGCAGTCGATCGAGCTGTGGGAGCGCGGCGAGAGGCTGGCCGCCGTCTGCGAGGAGTGGCTCCAGGGCGCGCGCGCCAAGCTGGCCGCCGCGATGGCCCAGCGGCAGGAGCCCCAGCCGAACGGACCTGAGGACGCCCCCTTCTGACACCGGGCGGGGGCGGTGACCCACCGGCCGTCCCGACCGGCGGACGTGGTGGCAGCGTCATCTGACGCCGGGCGAGGGCTGCGGCCACCGGCCGTCCCGACCGGCGGAGGTGGTGACGGCGTCAGCGGTCGCGGCACCGGGCGTGCCAGAGGGCGGCGAGCCGCCGGCCGGGACGCCTCCGGCCGAGGTCCGCGGTCAGCCGGACGCGGGCGTCGGCGAGGGCTGCGGGGTGAGCGTGCGGACGAGGGCGCTCAGTTCCTCCCAGCCGGCCGTCCCCGTGACGACCACCGCGTGATCGGGGAGAACGCAGACCAGCGACCGCTGGTTCTTGTCCGGCCGCACCCGCTCCTCCCAGGTCACACCGTCGATCTGGCGGCTCCCGCCGGGCTTGTCGGTGTTGGTCATGCGGTTGACGAACCCCGCGACCGGGCGTTCGTCGCTCTGGGCGACCATGGCGTGCTCCCGCTCACCGGTCGCGAATCCCAGCCGCCACGTCACGACGCCGCCGTCCTGGGTCAGCCGGGAGCTGTTGGGCACCCAGTTCGCCGGGACCTGCCTCGGCGCCACGACCTCGTACGGCGCCGCGCGGACCGCGTTGGCCTGGTCGATGCCGTACTGCACCCGCGGGATGTGCTCGGTGCGGCTCTGCGGCGTGACGAGCAGGAACAACCCGACGCCGGCGAGGCAGACGAGGAGCGCGAACGCGTAACCGAAGAAGCCCTGCGTGAATCGTCCCACGTCACGCCAGATTAGCCACCGGGGTGGCCGCCGGCCGTACCGGCGGTCAGGGTTGCCGGATATTGCCAATGATGCGAAGAGCGTCCTCGGCCATCCGCCGGGCCGCCGCGGGATCGTCGGACAACGTCACCTCCTGCACGACCGCCGCGAGGGCGCCGGTGACGACCAGGACCAGCGCGTCCTCGTGCTCGAACAGGGCGGCGGTGCGCCTGGCCCACTGCCGGAGCCGCTCCCGCATGACGACCTCGAACCCGGGCGGCGCGTCGCCCCGCAGGAAGAGCGCGGCGAGGTCGCGCTCGGCGAGGCAGCCCTCCAGGTAGGCGCGGGCGGCGGCGAGGAACTGGGGCATCGGGCCGGTCTCCCCCGCCGCCCTCGCCTCCTGCACGGCCTGCCGGGTGCGCTGGGCCTGGCGCTTCTGGAACTCCTCGAACAGCGTGAGATAGAGGTCGGCCTTGCCGGAGAAGTGGTGATAGAGACTGCCGACGCTGGCGCCGGCCCGGGCGACGACATCGGTCACGCCGGCCTCCGCGAAGCCGCGGGTGACGAAGGTCTCCTTGGCGGCGTCCAGGAGCGCGACCCTCGTGGCCGCCCCGCGGTCCGACGTCCGCGTCGCGAGTGGCCGCTCGGCCGGCCGTACGGGGGGTTGCCCAATGTCGCCGCTCATGCGGCGACGATATCCCCGACCCGTCCTCTCCCGTGGCGCGCGCCCGCGAATCCCGTGGCACGCGCCTGGAACGCCTCCGACCTGGCCCGACAGGTTCAGACCAATCGGACAGAAGCCCCCTTCGCGCATTACGATCGCCCATAGCGGAGCTTGCGACGTGAGGGGATCAATGGCTGATCACGTACCGGCGGCACTGGCTGCGGGAGAACGCGCACCCGACCGCAACCTGGCTCTTGAGCTGGTCAGGGTGACGGAGGCGGCGGCGATGGCCGCGGCCCGCTGGGTGGGGCGCGGGGACAAGAACGGCGCGGACGGCGCCGCCGTCAACGCCATGCGCCAGCTGATCAACACGGTCTCGATGAAGGGCTCCGTGGTGATCGGCGAGGGCGAGAAGGACAACGCCCCGATGCTGTACAACGGCGAGCGGGTCGGCGACGGGACCGGGCCCGAGTGCGACGTGGCCGTGGACCCTATCGACGGCACCCGGCTGTGCGCGCTCGGCATGAACAACGCGATCTCCGTGATCGCGTTGAGCGAGCGCGGCTCGATGTACGACCCCTCTGCGGTGTTCTACATGGAGAAGCTCGTCACCGGCCCGCAGGCGGCGGGGCAGGTGAACATCGACGCTCCGGTGGCCGACAACATCCGGGCCGTGGCGCGGGCCAAGGGCGCCAAGCCGTCCGACGTGACCGTGGTGATCCTGGACCGGCCCCGGCACGAGCGCATCGTCAAGGAGATCCGGGAGACCGGGGCCCGGATCCGCTTCATCACCGACGGCGACGTGGCCGGCGCGATCATGGCCGCCCGCACCGGCACGGGCGTCGACCTCATGCTCGGCATCGGCGGCACCCCGGAGGGCATCGTCGCCGCCTGCGCGCTCAAGTGCATGGGCGGGGTGATCCAGGGCAAGCTGTGGCCGCGCGACGACGCCGAGCGCCTCCGGGCCCTCGACGCCGGGCTCGACCCGGACCAGGTGCTCACCACCGACGACCTCGTACGCTCCGACGACGTGTTCTTCGCCGCCACGGGCATCACCGACGGCGAACTGATGCACGGCGTGCGGTTCCAGGGCGGCGCGGCGGTGACGCACTCCCTCGTGATGCGGGGCCGCTCGGGGACGATCCGCAAGATCGAGAGCGAGCACCAGCTCTGGAAGCTCGGCGCCTACAGCGCGATCAACTTCGACACGGCCGTCTAGCGGGCCCGGCGGGGCTCACCGCCCGAACAGGCGGCGGCGGGGGCGCTTCGGCGAGCGGGCGACGACCTTGCCGCCGAAGACGAACCCGGCCAGCTCGATCACGGGCGCGTCCGGGGCGTGATCGGTCGCGCCCGCCGGGAGCCGCACCTCGTTGCGGAAGGACCGCACGCGGGCGGTGGGCGCGGTCACGATCCGCACGCCCTCGGGGACGAGCAGCGTGACCGTGCCGGCCATGACGGCAAGCTGGACCACCACGTGCCGCGACTGGAGGAGCGCCTCGCACAGGTCCATCGAGACCGTGCCGCCCAGCGACGTCACCGGGATCTGCGAGGGCACCACCCACCGGCCGCCGCGCGTCTCCGTACGGAAGAAGGCGGTGACGGGACGGTTGTCCATGCGGAACGGCTGGCTCTCCGGCGGCAGCAGGTCGACGGTCAGCTCGGCCAGCTCGCCGAGGGTGCGGGCGGCCCAGACGCGCTCCACCCGTTCCTCGTGCTCCAGCGGGGTCAGGCGCCCGTCGATGACGGCGTCCGTCAGCACCGTGACGACCCGCTCCCGGTCGGCGTCCGACGCGCGCATCAGCCCGGGATCGGGCGTCGCGGGGCTGCCCGGGGTGCCGGGAGCGCGCGACGCGAGGAAGGTGGAGATCCACTTCGCGGCTGAGGACTCGCTGCTCACATCTTCGAGGGTATGCGGTCCGCGGCACGCCTCACAGTCTCCGCGGCCACGCGGCTCCGGTCGCGCCGCGGACCGGACCATTGACCGGGCGCGGCGCTGCTCCTACGCTGGCGAAAACCTGAACTCTCCTCATGTTCCTGGAGGCCTGGGATGTTGGTGGAGGCCCCGATGTCCGTGAGGGTCGCGATGCCCGTGAGGGTCGCCGTCCGCGGGACTCGCCGCCGTCGCGAGCGCCGCCTGTGGAGGCACGGCTGGGAGCACAGTGCCCAGCACGCTTGGGAACACGGCGCCCAGCACGCTTGGGAACACGGCGCCCAGCACGCTTGGGAACACGGTGCGCAGCACGGTAGGGAACACGGTGCCCACGCCTCGTGACCGGCGGGCGCGGCTCGCCGCCTTCGCCGTGTTCGCCGTCCAGGGCCTCACCTTCGCCACCCTGCTCACCCAGGTGGCCACGCTGCAGCGCAAGCACGGTCTCACCGACGGCGAGCTGTCCATCCTGCTCCTGGTCGTGCCGGTGATCGCGGGCGCCGGGAGCGTGCTCGCGGGCACCGCCGCCTCCCGGTACGGCAGCCGCCTGGTGCTGCGCCTGGCGCAGCCGCTCGCCTGCGCGGCCGTGGTGCTCGCCGGGCTCGCGCCGAACGTCCCCATGCTCGTCGTGGCGAACGTCCTGTTCGGCCTGGGGCTCGGCGGGGTGGACGCGGGCATGAACATGCAGGGTGTGGCGGTCGAGCGGGAGTACGGCCGGGCGGTGCTCACGGGCTTCCACGCGCTGTGGAGCGCGGCGGCGGTCGCCGGCGCGTTGTGGGCGTCGGCGGCGGCCGGGATCGGCCTCGGGCTGCCCGCCACCTTCGCGATCGCCCTCGTCCCGGCCGTCGCCGTCGCGCTGGTCGCCTCGGCGTGGCTCTATCTCCCGGGTGAGGAGCACCGCCACCGGACCGGAACCCCAGCGGAGACGCCGGGGCAGGCGACGGTCAAGGCGGGGGTGGCGTGGCGTCCCATCATCCCCCTCTGCCTCGCGATGGCGTTCCTCTACGTCGGCGACTCGTCGATCTCCAACTTCGGCTCCGTCTTCATGGACAGGGTCGTGCACGCCTCGACGCCCGTGATCCCGCTGGCTCTCGGGGCGTACCAGCTCACGACGTTCCTCGTCCGCGTCGGGGGCGATCTCGCGGTGCGCAGGTTCGGCCCCGCGGCGATCGTGCGCGCGGGCGGCGCAGTGGCCACGCTGGGCTTCTTCGCGATCGTGGCGGCTCCGTCGGCGCCCGCGGCCATCGCGGGCTTCGCCCTCACCGGGATCGGCCTGTCGGTGGTGGCCCCGCAGTCGTTCAGCGCGGCCGGCCGCCTCGACCCGGCGGGCACGGGCGTGGCCATCGCCCGGGTCAACATGTTCAACTACGTGGGGTTCATCGTCGGCGCCGCCCTGGTGGGCGGCATCGCCGACGCCTCCGGCTACCAGGTCGCCTTCGCCGCGCCGCTCGTGCTGGCCGCCGCGATCATCCTGCTCGCCCGGGGCTTCCAGCCGCGTACGGCCGGGAGCGCCGCCACCACGGCCCCTATCGCGTCCTGACCTCCTCGGCCATCGCGCGTACGGCCTCCCTGACGCGGTGGACGGGCAGGCGGGCGAACCCGATCACGAGCCCCACCGGCCGCCCTTCCGCGGTCCCGAGGGCCGGGGTCGCGACCTCGGCCGACAGGCCGGCCGCCCGGGCCGCCGCAGCCAGGGCGGACGCGTCCGGCACCATGTCCGTCCCTGCGTCCGGCACCGTGTCCGGCACGGCGTCCGGCACAGCGTAGAGGTGCAGCCCGGCCGAGATGCCGCGTACGGCGAGCCGGGGCAGGTGCTCGGCGAGCGCGCCGACGAGCGCGTCCCTGCGCCGCCGGTACTCCCGGCGCATCCGGCGCAGGTGCCGGTCGTACGCACCGCTCGCGATCAGGTGGGCGAGCGCGTACTGCTCAATAACCGGGGAACCGAGGTCGAACTCCTCACGCGCGAGCCGTACGGCGCGGGCGAGGCCCGGCGGCGCGGCGATCCAGCCGAGCCGCAGCCCCGGCGCGAGGGCCTTGCTCACGCTGCCCGCGAGCACGACCCGGCCGGGCGCGAGGCCCTGCAGGCACCCGACGGGATCGCGGTCGAAGCGGAACTCGGCGTCGTAGTCGTCCTCCAGCACCAGGGCGCCGGTGCGGGCGGCCCAGTCGGCCAGGGCGGCGCGGCGGCGCGGGGACAGCACGACACCGGTGGGGTACTGGTGCGCGGGGGTCACCAGCACGGCGTCGGCCCCGGCCGGGAGGTCCTCGACGACGATCCCCTCCCCGTCGACGGGCACCGGGACGAGCCGCGCCCCGGTCCGGCGGAGCAGCGGAAGCTGCCGCGCGCTCGTCGGGTCCTCGACGGCCAGGACGGCGCCGCGGCCCCGCTCGCGCGCCAGGGCGTGCAGGACGAGGCTGAGCCCCTGGGCCATCCCGGTGAGGATCACGACGTCCTCCGGCGTCACGTCGGCCGCCCGAACCCGGCCCAGGTACGCGGCGAGCTCGCGGCGCAGGGCGGGCACGCCGCCGGGATCGCTGTAGTCGAGCGCGTCGTTCGGCAGTGTGGCGAGGACGTGGCGGACGGCCGCGAGCCAGGCCTGCCGGGGGAAGGCGCCGAGGTCCGGCGACGTGGGCCGGTGCCCGTAGTGGGGCCGGCCCTCCCCCTCGCGCCCGGCCGGCTCCTCGGCCGCGTGCCGCCCGGCCCCCGTCGCGACACGGGTCCCGGCGCCGGTGCGGCTTTCGAGCACCCCCTCGGCCACGAGCTGCTCGTACGCCTCCACGACGACGCCGCGCGACAGGCCGAGGTCGCGGGCGAGGTCACGGGTGGCCGGCAGGCGGGCACCCGGGCCGAGCCGCCCGGAGCGCACCGCGTCCCGCACCTCGCGGGCGATCTGCGCGGCGAGCCCGCCCGCGCTCCGGTCGACCACCAGGTGAAGATCGCCCATTGGACCACCATAACGCCGTCCGATTGGACCGGTGGCGGAGACCAACCGCTTCCTAGGATCGGCAGACGTGAACACCTACACGACTGGGGCCGCGGGGGCGATGTTCCTCGTGGGGACGCTGGCCGCGGTATCCGGCGCGATCGAGGACTATCCGGTCTACGGCGGCCAGGCGATCCGCTACGCCCTCGCCGCCGTGGTGCTGCTCGCCGCCGCCCGCGCACGCGGCCTCGGACCCGTACGGCTCCGGCCGCGTCAGTGGGGGCTGCTCGCCGCGTTGTCGCTGACCGGGCTGGTGCTGTTCAACGTGTGCGTCGTCGAGGCGGCCCGGGCGTCCGGCCCCGCGCTGCCCGGCATCGTCCTCGGCACCGTGCCGCTGGCGCTGGCCCTCGTGGGCCCGATGGCCACCGGCGGGCGGCCGTCGCCGCGCGTCGTCGCGGCGGGTCTGGTGGTGGTCGCCGGCGCCTCCGTGGCGACGGGCGCGGGCAGCGGGAACCTGCCCGGCCTGCTGTGGTCGCTCGGAGCGCTCGCCTGCGAGCTGTGCTTCTCGCTGCTGGCCCTGCCGTTGCTGCCGCTGATCGGACCCGTCCGGCTGTCGGCCTGGTCGGCCCTGCTCGCGGTGCCACTCCTGCTGGCCGCCGGGCTGGCCCTGGACGGCCGGAACGTGCTGCGGACACCCACCCCCGCCGAGGCGGCGGCCCTCGCCTACCTCGCCCTCGTCGTCACGTGCGTGGCGTTCTTCCTGTGGTACCGCTCGCTGCCCCGCCTGGGGCCCGGCCGGGCCGGGCTGTTCGCCGGGATGGTCCCCATCGGGGCGATCTCCACGGCCGCCCTACTAGGGACCGCCGTCCCCACCCCGGCCGACCTCGCCGGAACGGCCCTCGTGGTCAGCGGGATCGCTCTCGGGCTCCGTTCACCCCGGCCCCGGCGTCCGGCGCCGGAGGCCGCGAACCGTCCTGTGAGCCGTCGCGTGACCGGTCGCGCGACTGCCGTGCCGCACCGGACGGAACCCACCAGGTGATGTCGCCCTCCTTGACCTGCCGCAGCACGAGCGCGAGCAGCGACAGGGCCAGGGCCACGAGGATGCCGATCGCGAATATGATCATTACGATGACCTCGCCATTCATGGCCCCTCCTCTCGTACTGTCTCGATTATCCCGCTTTGTGCGCATATCGTCTGGTTGAATTTATTCAAAACCTACTCATGCCCCAGGCATAATGACCATTGTTCATTCGCCGTACGCTGTGCAGGGACATGGACGGCCCGCGCGCGGCGGGCGCGCCCGACGAGGCAGACCACGAGGACCGAGGACGATGCCGGAGTTCGACTACACCGACCTGCTCCCGCTGGGACCCGACGAGACGGAGTACCGCCTGATCACCCGCGAGGGGGTGCGGGTCACCGAGGCGGCCGGGCGCAGGTTCCTGGAGGTCGAGCCGGAGGCCCTGCGGCTGCTCACCGAGACCGCGATCCACGACATCTCGCACTATCTGCGCGCGTCCCACCTGGCCCAGCTCCGCAAGATCGTCGACGACCCGGAGTCCAGCGGCAACGACCGCTTCGTCGCCCTCGACCTGCTCAAGAACGCGAGCATCTCGGCCGGCGGCGTGCTGCCGATGTGCCAGGACACCGGCACCGCGATCGTCATGGGCAAGCGCGGCCGCCACGTGCTGACCGACGGCCGCGACGCCGAGCACCTCAGCCGCGGCGTGTACGACGCGTACACCCGGCTCAACCTGCGTTACTCGCAGATGGCCCCGCTGACGATGTGGGACGAGAAGAACACCGGCTCCAACCTGCCGGCCCAGATCGAGCTCTACGCCGAGGACCCGAACGGCCACCCGGACGAGTACAAGTTCCTGTTCATGGCCAAGGGCGGCGGCTCGGCCAACAAGTCGTTCCTCTACCAGGAGACGAAGGCGGTGCTCAACGAGAAGCGGATGCTCGCCTTCCTGGAGGAGAAGATCCGCTCGCTCGGCACCGCCGCCTGCCCGCCGTACCATCTGGCGATCGTCGTGGGCGGCACCAGCGCCGAGTACGCGCTGAAGACGGCGAAGTACGCCTCGGCCCGCTATCTGGACTCCATCCCCACCGAGGGCTCGGCGAGCGGCCACGGCTTCCGCGACCTGGAGATGGAGAAGAAGGTCTTCGAGCTGACCCAGAAGCTGGGCATCGGCGCGCAGTTCGGCGGCAAGTACTTCTGCCACGACGTGCGGGTGATCCGGCTGCCCCGGCACGGTGCGTCCTGCCCGGTCGCGATCGCGGTGAGCTGCAGCGCGGACCGGCAGGCACTGGCGAAGATCACGCCGGAGGGCGTGTTCCTCGAACAGCTGGAGACCGACCCCGCCAGGTTCCTCCCGGACACCACCGACGAGCACCTCGGCGGTGACGTGGTGAGCATCGACCTGAACCGCCCGATGCCGGAGATCCTCGCCGAACTGAGCAGATATCCGGTGAAGACGCGGCTGTCGCTCACCGGGCCGCTCGTGGTCGCCCGCGACATCGCGCACGCGAAGATCGCCGAGCGGCTCGACGCCGGTGAGGACATGCCGCAGTACATGAAGGACCACGCCGTCTACTACGCCGGCCCGGCCAAGACGCCCGAGGGCTACGCGTCCGGCTCCTTCGGCCCCACGACGGCGGGCCGGATGGACTCGTACGTCGAGCGCTTCCAGGCGGCGGGCGGCTCGATGGTGATGCTGGCCAAGGGCAACCGGTCGAAGCAGGTCACCGAGGCGTGCCAGAAATACGGCGGTTTCTACCTCGGCTCCATCGGCGGCCCGGCGGCCCGGCTGGCTCAGGACTGCATCAAGAAGGTCGAAGTCCTGGAATATCCGGAGCTGGGGATGGAGGCGGTCTGGAAGATCGAGGTCGTCGACTTCCCTGCCTTCATCGTCGTCGACGACAAGGGCGACGACTTCTTCACCGACACCACCGGGCCCGTCCTTACCATCGGCCGCCGCTGACCCTGCGGGGACGTTGTCAGGATCTTTGACAGAAGATCTCAACAATTTCCCGGCATGGTCTCTACAGGTCGCATGGCACAAATCGGTAAGCTGCCACCCATGCGTGCGCCCTCCGGATACCTGCTAGCCGCGCGCTATCGGCTTATCGAGCCGGTCGGGCGCGGCGGGATGGGCACTGTGTGGCGGGCGCGTGACGAACTGCTCGACCGCGAGGTGGCGGTCAAGGAGGTGCGGCTTCCGCTGGTCCTCGACGAGGAACTGCGGGCGGAGCTGTGCGCGCGCACCGAACGCGAGGGCCGGGCGACCGCCATGGTCGCCCACCCCTCGGTCATCACGGTCTTCGACGTCATCACCGAGGACGACCGGCCGTGGATCGTGATGGAACTGCTCCGGGCGCGGTCGCTGGAGGAGCTCATCCGCCAGGAGGGCCCGCTGCCGCCGCGCCGGGTCGCCGACATCGGGCGGCAGGTCCTCGGCGCGCTGCGGGCCGTGCACGCCAAAGGCATCCTGCACCGCGACGTGAAGCCCAGCAACGTGCTGGTCACCGACGACGACCGGGCGGTGCTGACCGACTTCGGGCTGGCCGCCCTGGAGGGCGACGCCTCCATCACCCAGGCGGGGATCGTGCTCGGCTCCGCCGGATACATCTCCCCCGAACGCGTCCTCGGTGACCGGGCGAGCCCGGCCGCCGACCTGTGGTCGCTCGGCGCGACCCTCTACACCGCCGTCGAGGGGCGCGGACTGCACGGCCGCCGTACGGCGGCGGCGGCGCTCGCGGCGCTGACCAGCGGGGCGCCCATCCCGATGGAGAAGGCGGGCCCGCTCGCCCCGGTCCTGCGGGGACTGCTGCAGATCGACCCGGCGGCCAGGATCGACGGCGTCCGCGCGGCGCACGTCCTGTCCAGGGTCGCGGCCGGAGGCGTGGTCGACGATCCGCTCGCCTCTCCCTTCCGCGGCGGACGTCCCTCGCCGCCGCCCACCGCGCCCGCTCCCCCCAGCAGCCGCAAGCCGCCGCACCGCAACCCGCCCCGGGGTCAGCACCGAGGTCAGCACCGGGCCGAGTCGCGACCGGCCCCCAAGGTGGCCCCGCGCGACCGCGACTCCGGGCCGCACCGGCAGTCGGGGCCGTACGGCCAGCCGTACCAGGCGGGCGGGCCGTACGATCCGTCCGGCTCCTACAGGGTGTACGGGCCGAGCGGGCCGCTCGGGCCGTCCTTCCCGTCCGGCGGCCAGTACGGGCAGACCGATCCCTACGGACAGACCGGGCCGTACGGACAGACCGGGCCCTATGGGCACAGCGGCCAGTTCCGGCACAGTGGGCCGCACACCCTGTACGGGCAGTCCGGACGGCACCTCGCCTATCCGCGCGACCTGGGAGGCGACGTCGCCGCCGTGCCGTCCCAGCGGCGGCGGCCGAGCGAGGGGCTGCACCGCAAGCCGCCGGAGCCCGCTTTCCAGCAGGTCGTGCGCATCCCCATGATGCGGCACGTGGCGAAGATGATCAAGATTCTGCTACCGCGCCGGTACTGGCCGAGGATTTTTATCAAGTAACAGGAAAGCGCGTTTCAAGGCTTAATCGCTATCTTTCTTCTCATGCCGGAACAGCATGGGCGGATGCTCGCTGATCGCTACGAGCTGCGCGTCCGCATCGGTCGGGGAACCATGGGCACGGTCTGGCGAGCGTACGACCGTTCGCTGGACCGGGAAATCGCGGTCAAGGAGATCCGCCAGGACCCGGCACTCAGCCCCCGGCAACGCCAGGAGCTGCGCGAACGCATGCTGCGTGAGGGCCGTATGGCGGCCCGCGTCAGTCATCCCTCCGTCGCCACGATCCACGACGTCATCCTCGCCGACGGCATCCCGTGGATCGTCATGGAGCTGGTCGAGGGCCGGTCGCTGGAGCAGGTGATCGACGAGGAGGGGCCGCTGCCGCCACGCCTGGTGGCGGAGATCGGCTGTGACCTCCTGAGCGCGCTGCGCGCCGCGCACGCGCAGCGCATCCTGCACCGGGACGTCAAACCGGCGAACGTCCTGCTGACCGAGACGGGCAGGGTCGTCCTGACCGACTTCGGCATCGCCAAGGCCCTGGGCGACACCGCCCTCACACAGACGGGCATGGTCATCGGCTCCCCGGGTTACACCGCCCCAGAGCGGGCCCGGGGCGATCACACCGGCCCGGAGTCGGACCTGTGGTCGCTCGGCGCGACGCTGTACTTCGCCGTCGAGGGGCGACCGGCGTACGAACGCGCCACGGTGGGCGAGACCCTCGCGGCGCTGATGACCGAGAGCGCCGACCCGCCCGCGCAGGCCGGGCCGCTGCGCCCGGTGCTGGAGGGGCTGCTGGAGAAGGACCACAGGGCGCGCCTCACGCCCGAACGCGCGGCCGCGATGCTGCGGATGATCGCCGACACGCCGACGGGCGCCTCACCCGCGCCCGCTCCGGCTCCCCCCGCGCGTCCGGCCGGGACGGCGGACGTCCAGGCGGACGGCAGCACGGACGGCAGCGCGGACGGCAGCGCGGACGGCGGGGCGAACGGCAGGGCGGATCAGCAGGCCCGGCCCGAAGAGATCGAGATGATCGCCCCGTCCCCCGCCGCCGGGTCTCCCGACACTGTCCCGTCAGGCGCGACTCCGGGCGGCATGGCTCCGTACGGCGCGGGTCCGGGCAGCGCAGCTCCAGGCGGCGTGGCTCCGGGCGACGGCGAGGAGGACGTGAACCGCACCATGGTCGTGCCCCGCCCGACGGGCGTGCCCAGGGTCCCTCCTGCCCCGCCGCGACCCGAACCCGGTCCCGATCCCGTGGGCAGGCACGACACCACCGTTCCCGGCAGGCTGCCGGGGACGCCGGACCGGGGGCCGGCGGCGGCCCCGCCCTTCTCCTCTGCCCCCGATCACGCCGCCGCGAGCAACGCCGCCATGGGCGGCGCGGGGCAGCACGGCGCGGGGCAGCACGGCGCGGGGCAGCACGGCGCGGGGAGCCTTCCCCTGCCCGCCGCGCAGCCTCCGGCTCCTCCCGGTCCACACTCCGGTCCACAACAGTCCGGTCCACAACACTCCGGCCCGCCTTTCGGCCCGTATCCCTCGGCGCATCCCGGGAGTCCCGGGGGGCCGCTGGAGGGTGCCGGGGGTCATGGTGCTCCGGTGGACGGCGTACCCGGGTCGAGCAGCCTGGGCACGGACCTGTTCGCGATGCGCGGCCCCTCCGGCCCGGACGCCGGTACGCGGGTGCGGGTGCTGGTGACGATGGGAGTCGTGCTCGCCGGGCTCGTGGTGCTGATCCTGCTGGCGGTCGTGCTCATCGCGAAATGAGACGTCTCCGGGAAAAGACGTCTCCGTGAAAAAAGACGGCGGCCGCGGTGGGGACACCGCGGCCGCCGCCTGGGGGTGAGACGTCACTCGGAGGAGAAGGCGGCGTCGAAGGCCGCGTCGGGTGGGGTGATGGCGTTGAGTGCGCGGATGTAGGCGAGGGACTCGGGTGCGCCGTGCAGCCGGTCCATGCCCGCGTCCTCCCACTCGATGGAG
>NZ_VANP01000016.1:0-167868 GCF_005864065.1 Microbispora triticiradicis
CCGCCGCGGGGAGCCGGGACGGCCTCGCGCGGGAGCGCGTCGCTCGCGGCGGCGGGCCGGGCCCGGCGCGGCTGGTCGTCCTCACGCCGACGGCGCGCGCCGCCGAGGGGCCTGTCGGGAGTCGCGACGGTCTCGCCCGCCGACCCGGCGGCCTGGCCCGGCACCCGGCCGGGTACGCGGGACGGCGCGGCCACGCGTCCGGCCGCCCTCCTGCTCTCCTGCTCTGTCCTCATCCCTCGCGGATCCTCTCTGCCGCCCGCAAGCGGGCCGAGGCCGCCCGCGGGTTGCGGGCCACCTCTTCGTCGTCCGGGAGCTCCGCTCCCCTCGTCAGAAGGCGGAACCGAGGCTGGTGCGCCTCCAACGGGACCGGCAGCCCCGGAGGGCTGGTGTCCTTGGTTCGCGCCGCGAGGACCCGCTTGGTGAGCCGGTCCTCCAGGGAGTGGTAGGCGAGCACGACAACGCGCCCGCCCAGTGCGAGCGCGCCGAGCGCGGCCGGGAGCGCGCGCTCCAGCGCGGTCAGCTCTCCGTTCACCTCGATGCGCAACGCCTGGAACGTTCTCTTGGCCGGGTTGCCCCCGGTCCGCCTCGTCGCGGCGGGTATCGCCGCGCGTACGAGGTCGGCGAGCCGTTTCGTGCTGGTGATGGGGTCCTTGGCACGCTCCTTGACGATGAGGTTCGCCACGCGTGCCGCGAAGCGCTCCTCGCCGTAGTCGCGCAGGATGCGGATCAGGTCCGCGACCGGGTAGGTGTTCACCACGCGCTCGGCGGTGAGCTCCTGGTCGCGGTCCATCCGCATGTCGAGGGGGGCGTCGTAGGAGTAGGCGAAACCGCGCTCTGCCTCGTCGAGCTGAGGGGAGGACACGCCGAGGTCGAACAGCGCGGCGTCGATGCGGGGCCGTCCGGCGTCATGGAGCACGTCGGCCAGTTCGTCGGAGACGGCGCGCACCAGGGTGATCCGGTCCGCGTACGGCGCGAGCCGTGCGGTGGAGCGCGCGATGGCGGTGGGGTCGCGGTCGATTCCGACGAGGTGGAGGGAGGGGTGGGCGGCGAGAAGCGCCTCGGCGTGCCCGCCGAGACCGAGGTTGGCGTCCACGGCCACCGGCTCCGGTCCGGTGAGCGCCGGAGCGAGCAACTCCAGCACGCGATCGAGCATGACCGGAACGTGACCACCCGGCTGACCGGGCTCGTACGACAACGCTTCCAACCCCCATTACGCCGCTGTACTCGCGGATTCGCGGCTGTGCCGCCGGTGACTACCCAACGGATCCCCACCCATGCCGGTTCCTCCAGGGGAACCGACCCGCCCGGCCAGGTCCCCATCCGCGTCGCCTGCCGTGGCGTCTGACACCGGGGAAGGTGCATCAGCTGCCATCTGGGAGCGGGTGGAGACCTCGCCGAACGTCACCGACGGGTCTTCTGATCGAACGAGAAAGGGAATCGAGCTACAGGATCCCGGGCAGCACCTCCTCCGACAGATCGGAGAATGCCTGCTCCTGGGCATCCAGGTAGGTGTCCCACGCCTGGGCGTCCCAGATCTCCAGACGCGTGTTGGCGCCGATGACGACGCAGTCGCGTTCCAGCCCGGCGTACCGCCTGAGCGTCTGGGGAATCGTGATGCGCCCCTGCTTGTCCGGCATCTCGTCGGACGCGCTGGCGAAGAAGACACGGCTGTAGTCGCGGACCGCCTTGGCCGTCACCGGTGCGGTGCGCAGGGCCTCGGTGATGCGCTGGAACTCCTCTACGGGGAAGACGTAGAGGCAGCGCTCCTGGCCTTTGGTGATCACCAGACCCTCCGCCAGCTCCTCGCGATACTTCGCCGGCAGGAACAGCCGTCCTTTGTCGTCGAGGCGCGGGTGGTGGGTGCCGAGAAACACCGGACCCACCTCCTGTGCCTTGCGGAGCGCTCAGCTCTGTAGCCTCTGCCCTCCACTGCGCACCACCATACTCCACTTCTCCCCACCGTCAACTGATTCCGGCCGTGTCCGCATTCGAAATCGGCGGCGTTTTCGCAGGTGAAATGGGGTGGGTCGGAGTGGGGCGCCGCGCCGCCCCCCGCCCGCGCGCGGGCGTGTCGGCTCACGACCCAAGCCTTGACGCGCAGGGGGTTCCGGCCGGGCGCGCGGCCCGGTGGGGGAAGCGGCGGGAAAGCGGGTGGGGGGAAGTGGAGCGGCCGGGGTCGCGCCCCGGGATTCGGCCGGTCGCGGTACGTGACCGCGAAAGGTCAGGACTCTACGCGCACTTCACCCTGATTTCTGGACAAAGTCGCCCACGAACCACAGGGGACATAAGGTCGGTACACAGAATGGAAAAGGAACGTTTAACGCCCCATTCTCGGGGACGCACCCTCATGGAGGCCTGGTGGCTGTAACACCCGACGTCACCGACGCGACAGCCCCGCTTGAGGATCTGGTGGACACCGCCCATCGGATCCGCAACGCGATCGAATCCGTGATCGAGGGCAAGAGCGACGTCGTCCGCCTGACTCTCACCGTGCTGCTGGCGGAGGGCCACCTGCTGATCGAGGACGTGCCCGGCGTCGGCAAGACCATGCTCGCCAAGGCCCTGGCCCGCTCCATCGACTGCCCGGTCAAGCGCGTGCAGTTCACGCCCGACCTGCTGCCGAGCGACATCACCGGGGTCAGCGCGTACAACCAGCAAACACGGGAGTTCGAGTTCAAGCCGGGCCCGGTGTTCGCGAACATCGTCGTCGGCGACGAGATCAACCGCGCCTCCCCCAAGACGCAGTCGGCGCTGCTGGAGTGCATGGAGGAGCACCAGGTGACGGTCGACGGCGTCACCTACACGCTGGAGTCGCCGTTCATGGTCATCGCGACGCAGAACCCCATCGAGATGGAGGGCACCTATCCCCTCCCCGAGGCGCAGCGCGACCGGTTCACCGCCAAGATCGCCATGGGCTATCCCGAGCCGGCTGCCGAGCTGGAGATGCTCGACGTGCACGGCGCCTCCCAGCCACTGGACAAGATGGAGCCGGTGGCGACCACGGCCGAGGTGGCCGCGCTGATCCGGGCCGTCCGCGCCGTCTACGTCTCCCAGCCGGTCAAGCGCTACGCCGTCGACATGGTCGCGGCCACCCGGAGCTCCTCCGACCTGCGGCTGGGCGCGTCCCCGCGGGCCACCCTCCACCTGGTGCGCAGCGCGCGGGCCCACGCGGCGCTGTCCGGCCGCGACTACGTGATCCCCGACGACCTTCAGGACCTGGCCGTTCCCGTGCTCGCGCACCGCCTCCTGCCCAGCCTTGAGGCGCAGGGGCAGCGCCGCCGGCCGGAGCAGTTCGTCGACGAGCTGCTGCGGCGCGTCCCCGTCCCGGACGCGCACTGAGTCCGGACGCTGAGTCCCGGACGCGCACTGACGAGAAAGCGACGGAGGGCCCATGCCCGGCCTGAAGGCTCTGACATCGCGGGGACGGTCGTTCCTCGCCTCCGGCGTGGCGGCCCTGGTGTGCGCCCTCGTCCTGGGCGAGCAGGACCTGCTGCGCGTGGCCGTACTGATCATCGCGATGCCGCTGATCGCGTCGCTGGTCGTGACGCGCACCCGCTACCGCCTGTCCTGCACCCGCCGGCTCGGCCCGGCGCGGGTGCAGGCCGGCGAGGAGAGCACGGTCACCCTGCGGCTGGAGAACGTCACGCGGCTGCCCACCGGGCTGCTGCTGGTGGAGGACACCGTGCAGTACGCGCTGGGCACCCGGCCGAGGTTCGTCCTGGACCGCATGGAGCCGCGCGGCGTCCGGGAGATCGACTACAAGGTCGGCTCGGACCTGCGCGGGCGTTTCCCGATCGGGCCGCTGTCCGTGCGGATCGCCGACCCGTTCGGGCTGGTGGAGCTGACCCGCTCGTTCACCGTCACCGACACGCTCGTGGTCACCCCCGAGGTGGTGCCGCTGCCGCAGGTACGCCTGTCCGGCGACCACACCGGCGGGGGCGACAGCCGTACGCGGTCGGTCGCGGCGGCCGGCGACGACGACGTGGCGCCACGCGAGTATCGCCAGGGGGACGACCTGCGCCGGGTCCACTGGCGGTCGACGGCGCGGCGCGGGGAGCTGATGGTCAGGCGCGAGGAGCAGGAGTGGCAGAGCCGCGGCGCGCTGCTGCTCGACACCCGCAGGTACGCCCACCGGGGCGAGGGGCCGCGCTCGTCGTTCGAGGTGGCGGTCTCCGCCGCCGCGTCCATCGGGGTCCACCTGTCCGCCGAGGGACTCGCCCTGCGCCTGGTCACCGACCAGGGCGCACGGCAGACGGTGGACACCGGCCAGTCGTGGTCGCTGCTCGACACGCTCGCGGTCGTCCGGCAGAGCTCGGCGCGGTCCCTGGAGCACGGCGTCGGCGCGCTGCGCCAGGGCGGCGGGGAAGGCCTGATCATCGCGGTCCTCGGCGCGCTCGACCCCGAGGAGGCCCTCGCCCTCGCGCGGCTCCGGCACCCGGGCGTGACCGCCGTGGCGGTGCTGCTCGATCTCGCCGGCTGGGACGGCTCCGGCGGCGAGCACGCGCAGGCCGCCCGGTCGGTGCTGACCGGGGCCGGCTGGCGGGTGCTCGACCTGCCCGCCGGCACGTCGCTAGCGACCGTGTGGCCCGAGGCCGGAAACAGCAGGAGCGCGGCCTGAGCCGGCCGGGCTGCCCGGAGAAGAGGTGGAACCCTTGAAACTGCCGATCACGGCGGGGCTCGCCACTGCGGCGGTCACGATCACGCTCTATCCGCTCTTCGAGGGCGGCGCGTGGTTCTGGTCCTGCATGGGGGTCATCCTGGTCGTCGCCGCCACCGGGACGGTGGCCTCGCGCCTGGGCGCCCGTCCCTGGGTGACGCCCGCGGTGGCGCCCGTCGCGGTGCTCGTCTACCTGACGGCCGCCTTCACCGCGCAGGAGGCGTTCCTCCGGGTGATCCCCACCCGCGGCTCGCTCGCCGGGCTCGCCGCGCTCCTCGGGGAGGGTTTCGACGACATCCAGCGCTACGCCGCCCCGGTGCCCGCCAACCCCGGCATCACCCTGCTCACCACGTCGGGCGTGGCGCTGATCGCCCTGGTGGTGGACGTGTTCGCGGTGCGGCTGCGCCGGGCCGCGCTGGCCGGGCTGCCGATGCTCGCCCTGTTCACCGTGCCGGCCGCCGTACTCCCCGAGCCGATCGGATGGCCGGCGTTCGTCGTCGCGGCGTTCGGTTACGTCGGCCTGCTCGTCGCCGACGGCCGGGAGCGGCTGAAGGGCTGGGGCCGGGCCGTGGTGGTCCGCCGCTCCGGCCCGGCGTCCGGGGTCGCGCCGGACACCGAGCGGCTGGCCCTGTCGGGCAAGCGCATCGGCGTGACGGCCATCGTGTTCGCGGTGCTGGTGCCCGCGATCCTGCCGGCGCTGTCCCCCGACCCGCTGTTCGGTTTCGGCGTGGGCAACGGCCTGGGCGGGAGCGGCGGCAACATCGGCATCCCCGACGCCATCGCCAAGCTCGGCGGCCAGCTCAGGCAGGACCGCAACGCCACCGTCCTCAGTTACACCAGCAGCGACGACAAGCCGCACTATCTGCGGATCTACGCGCTCGACGTCTTCGACGGCGCCAAGTGGACCTTCAGCCCGCTGCGGGGACGCCCGGAGGACCGGGTGTCTGAGGGGCCGCTGCCGCCCGTGCCCGGCCTCGGCCCCGGGGTGCCGGTGAAGCGGGCCACGATGCGGGTCACGATCAGCGAGGACCTCGACCGGCTCCACTTCCTGCCCCTGCCGTACCCGGCCCGGCAGGTCGACGCCGACGGCGACTGGCGGGCCGACCGCGGGTCGCTCATGGTCTTCTCCACCCGCGACGAGGTGGCGGGGCTGGACTACCAGGTCGTCGCCGACGAGCCCGACCCCGGTGCCGGGGCGCTGCGGTCGGCGGTGACGCCGCCGGAGAGCGAGCCCTTCCTGCGGCTGCCGGAAGGGCTCGACCCGCGGGTGAACGCCCTCGCCCGCCGGGTCACCGCCGGGGCCGCCACGCCGTACGAGAAGGCGGTCAGGCTCCAGGAGTGGTTCACCCGGAAGGGCGGCTTCACCTACAGCCTCCGCGCGTCGGGGTCGGGGGCCGAGGCGCTGTCGCGCTTCGTGCTGCGCGACCGCGCGGGCTACTGCGAGCAGTTCGCCGGGGCGATGGCCGCGATGGCCCGGATGGCCGGAATCCCGGCCCGGGTGTCGATCGGCTACACGGGCGGCAGCAAGATCGACGGTAAGTGGACGGTCCGTACCCACGACGCCCACGCCTGGCCGGAGCTGTTCTTCGACGGCGTCGGCTGGCTGCGGTTCGAGCCCACCCCGGCCGGCGTCGGCGGGCAGGGCACCGCCGAGGTGCCGGAGTACACCCGCCCTGTCACACCGGAGGCCGAGCCCTCGGCCGGTCCCTCGGCGGGACAGTCGGACGACGACGAGGACACGACCGGCGTCGGCGGCCCGTCCCGGCCGAACCCCCGCCAGCTCGACCGCGAGCCGCAGGGCACGCCCGTCGCCGCCGACCCGGGGACGCCCACGAGCGTCAAGGTCGGCCTCGGGGCCGCGGGCGCCCTGGTGCTGCTGTTGCTGCCCGCCGCGGCGCGCCTGCTGGTGCGGCGCGGCCGGAACCGCCGGCTGACCCGTCCGTCCGGCGGGCCGCACGCGGCGTGGGCGGAGCTGCGCGACACGCTGATCGACTTCGGCATGGCCGGGGAGCCGGGCGAGACGCCGCGCGCGCTCGGCCGCCGGATCGGTGAGAGGTACGCGCTGGACCGGCGGGCCGCCGAGTCGCTCGCCCGCGTCGTCACGGCCGAGGAGCGGCTGCGGTACGCGCCGGCGCCCCCGGCGTCCGGGCCGGTCCCCGCGGACCTGAACCGGATCAGGCGCGGGCTGGCCGCGCACCTGTCGCGGTGGCGGAGGCTGGGGGCCGGGCTGGCTCCGGTGTCCACGCTGCTGCGGGTGCGGGCGTTCGGCGAGGGCGCGCTCGATGTGTTCGACCGGATGGAGAACCTGGCGCCCAGATTGAACAGGACACGGTTGAGCAGGACGCGGCTAACCGGGGCACGGCAGGGCGGGACGCGTTCGGGCGGCCCGGACGGGCCGTTCCGCCGGCCGGCCGCCGGGGACGACGGCGAGCCCGCGCGGGAGCCGACCCTCACCGGCACCCGCCGCTGAGCGGCGAGGCCGATCCGAGGGCGATTCGAGGCCGGAAGAAGAGGCCGGGCACAAGAGGCCGGGCACAAGAGACGGTGGGCCCGCTGTGCGGGCCCACCGGGGATGATTCAGAACGTGTGCGCGAGCACGGGGATCAGTGCTCGTCGTGACGGCGGCGCCAGCGCTCCTCCATGCGCTCCATGAAGCTGCGGCGCTGGGGGCGGCGGCCTCGGGTGCGGGACGACGGGGAGTCACCGAACCCGTTCATGCGTTTCCAGCTCGACAGGCCCCAAAGACAGGTGGCCAGCATGACCACGAAGCCGGCGGCACCGAGCCAGATCAATGCCGCGACGACGCCGACCATCAGCAGGACCACGCCGAGTGCGAAGCCTATGGAGGCCTTCACCAGGCGGCGCTTGTAGTGGCTGCGCGGATCACTGATCCGTACGGTGTTCGCCCACTTCGGGTCCTCGGCGTAGAGGGCCTGCTCGATCTGGTCGAGCAAGCGCTGCTCGTGCTCAGACAGCGGCACGGCGCCTCCCAAGGACGGCCCCATTCAGGGGAAGACGGCAACGGACGACGCGGGGTGTCCGAACCTCGCGGTCGGTTATCCCCAGAATACGAGGCCTCAGACGTAGGCGAAAGAAAACGACCAACGCGGTCCAAACCGGAGGCGACGTCATGGACCTATTGGACCAAACGGACGACGAACAAGCGACGCCGGCTTCACCGCGTCCGGGCCGAAGCGGCGGGCGGCCCGGTCCATGGCCTGCTCCGCCTCCCGCCAGCCCGTCTCCCGTTCGCCCAGGCCGAGCTGGCGGGTCGCCGCAGCGGCCGGGCCGAGGTTCTCCACGCGCACCCCGACCAGCCGCAGTCGCACCCGTTCCAGTCCTGCCGCCTCGTAGAGCTCGCATGATGTGTCGTAGATCTCCTTCGCGACGTCCGTGGCCTCGCGCAGCGTACGCGACCGGGTGATGGTGGTGAAGTCCGAGCGGCGGAGTTTGACGCTGACGGTGCGGCCGACGTGCCCGGCGGCGCGCAGCCGCGCGGCGACCCGCTCCGACAGCCGGAGCAGCTCACGCCTGATCGTCTCGGGGTCGTCGACGTCGTGCGGGAACGTCTCCTCGTTGCCGATGCTCTTGTCGGGCGCGTGCGGCACCACCCGGCGTTCGTCGCGCCCCCAGGCGAGGGCCGCCAGGTGCGTGCCGGCGACGCCGAGCTCACGCCGGAGCGTCGCCACGGGCACCTGGGCCAGGTCGCCCACGGTCCGGATGCCGAGCCGTACGAGGGCCTGCTCGGTGCGCTCGCCCACCCCCCACAGGGCGGCGACCGGCAGCGGGTGCAGGAACTCCACCACCTTGCCGGCCGGGACCACGAGCAGGCCGTCCGGCTTGCACTGCCGTGAGGCGAGCTTGGCCACGAACTTCGTGCTCGCCACGCCCACCGAGCAGGTGATGCCGTACTGCTCGGCGACCTGGGTGCGGATCATCCGGGCGATCGCGGCGGGACTGCCGAGCCTGCGCCTCGCCCCGCCCACGTCGAGGAACGCCTCGTCGGAGGCGATCGGCTCGACCTCGGGTGTGATCGCCTTGAAGATCTCCATGACGCCGCGGGAGACCTCGGAGTACTTGCCGTGGCTGGGCGGGATCACGGTCGCCTGCGGGCAGACGCGCCGGGCTCGGGTCATCGGCATCGCGGAGTGGACGCCGAACCGGCGGGCCTCGTAGGTCGCGCTCAGGACGACCCCGCGCGCGCCCGCCGCGCCCACGATGACCGGGGTGCCCCGGAGCTCCGGGTGGTCGAGCAGCTCGACGCTCGCGAAGAAGGCGTCCATGTCCACGTGCAGGATCGGGCAGCCGCTGTCGTCGACGGGCCCCTCCGGCGGCGGCGACGGATCCCGGGGCAGCAGCTGGTTCCGGGACATGACGTCACCTTACCCGACCGCTCCCCCACCAACCCCACCCCACCCGAACGTCTTTTCTATTCGCGTCCGACCGTGATCGCCCGCGTCTGTTCGCGGGGTCTGTTCGCGCGTCTATCCGCGGTACGCGATGGCGTGGATCTGGGTGGCGATGTCCCGCAGCACGGGATGGGTGGCCGCCGCCCGCTCCAGCGCGACCAGGCCGTCGGGATCGCTCTCGGCCAGCATGCCCGGCACGAGGTCGGCGAAAATCCGCACGCCGTGCACCTCGCCGACGGCGAACCCCGCCGTGCCCAGCAGCGCGGCCAGCGTCTCCCGGGAGAAGCGGCGCGGCGTCGGGTCGCGGTCGCCCCAGCGGCCCTCCGGGTCCGACAGCACCTGGCGGGCCTCGTCGAAGTGCCCGGCCAGGGAGCGGTGGACGGCCGCGGCGACCGAGTTGGCGGCGAGCACGCTCACCACGCCGCCCGGCCGCAGGATGCCGGCGACGGCGCCCAGGGCGCCCGCCGGGTCCTCGACGTACTCCAGCACGCTGTGGCACAGGACCAGGTCGGCGCTGCCGGGCTCCAGCAGGTCGCCGAGGTCGGCGGCGTCGCCCTGCAGGCCCTTGACCCCGACGCCCGTCTCGGCGGCGCGGCGCTCCAGGGCGGCCAGCGAGTCGGGGGTCGGGTCGACCACGGTCACGACGTGGCCGAGCGTGGCCAGCGGCACAGCGAAGCCGCCGGTGCCGCCGCCCGCGTCCACGATGTCGAGGGTCTCGCTCCCGAGGGCGGCCGCCCGCTCGGCGAGGACCGCGCGCAGCGCCTCCCAGACGACGGCGCGGCGTGTGGCGTCACGCACTTGCGGCCTCCTCCCGGCTCAGAGCGACAGCGAGGGCTTGAGCTGCTTGAAGCGGGCCAGCAGGCCGTTGACGAACTGCGGCGACTCGTCGGTCGACAGCTCCGCCACCAGATGCACCCACTCGCTGATCACCACGCCCTCGGGGACCTCCTCCGACCACAGCATCTCGTACGTGCCGCCGCGCAGGACGTTGCGGTCCACGGCGGGCATGCGCTCCAGGGTCCAGCCCTCGGCGTACGTCGAGATCAGCTCGTCGATGCGGTCCAGGTGCCGGACCACGCCCTCGACGAGGAAGGAGGTGTACTCGTTGACCGGCGGGTCCGCCCGCTCCACCCGCTCGGCGAGCACGTCGAGCGGGCTCACCTGCCGGGCCTCGGCTTCGAAGAGGACGTCCAGCGCGCGGCGGCGGGCCTTCCCCCGAGCCGACACGTCAGGCCCGACCGAGGTACTCGCCGGTGCGAGTGTCGACCTTGACCTTCTCGCCGGTGGTGATGAAGAGGGGGACCTTGATCTCGGCGCCGGTCTCCAGCGTGGCGGGCTTGGTGCCACCGGTCGAGCGGTCGCCCTGCAGACCGGGATCGGTGTGGGCGATCGTCAGCTCGGCGGCCGCCGGGAGGTCGACGTACAGCGGGTTGCCCTCGTTGAAGGCGATGGTCGCGGTGGTGTTCTCCAGCATGTAGTTGGCGGCGGTGCCCACCACGGACCGCGCGACGTTGACCATGTCGTAGGTCTCGGTGTCCATGAACACGAAGTCGTCGCCGTCGAGGTAGGAGTACTGCATCTCCCGCTTGTCGACGTTCGCCACGTCGACCTTCACGCCGGCGTTGAAGGTCTTGTCGACGACCTTCCCGGACATGACGTTCTTCAGCTTGGTACGGACGAACGCGCCGCCCTTACCCGGCTTGACGTGCTGGAACTCGACAACGGCCCACAACTCTCCGCCGTCGAGCTTGAGCACGAGTCCGTTCTTCAGGTCGTTCGTCGTCGCCACGTGCGTCTCCCGCGTGCGGCTGCCCTAGAGGACGAGCAGCTCCTTGGTCGTCAGTGTGAGAAGCTCCGGCCCGTCAGCACGCGTGACCAGCGTGTCCTCGATGCGCACACCGCCCGCGCCCGGAAGATAGACCCCCGGCTCGACGGTGATCGGAACTCGATCCTCTAGTCTACCGGTCCTGCCAGGGCCCAGGAACGGCAGCTCGTGGATCTCCAGGCCGACCCCGTGCCCCAGCCCGTGGCCGAACCGCTCGGCGTGGCCCGCTCCGGCGATCACCTCGCGCGCCGCCGCGTCCACCTCGCCGGCCGTCGCCCCCGGCCGTACGGCGTGGCGGCCCGCGCGCTGCGCCCGCCGTACGAGGTCGTACAGGTCGCGCTGCCAGGCGGCGGGCGGGCCCACCGCGACCGTGCGGGTCATGTCGGCGTGGTAGCCGCCGTACCGCGCGCCGAAGTCCATGGTCACGAGGTCGCCGCGCTCGACGCGCCGCTCCGAGGGCGAGTGGTGCGGGATCGAGCCGTTCGGGCCACTCGCCACGATGGAGTCGAAGGCGGGCCGGTCCGCGCCGAGTTCGACCATGGCGACCTCCAGCCACCGGGCGATCTCCCGCTCCGTGACGCCGGGGGCGACGCGCTCCACCACGAGGGAGAACGCCTCGTCGGTGAGCGCGCACGCGCGGCGCAGCGCCTCGATCTCCGCCTCGTCCTTGACGGCGCGCAGGGTCTCCACCAGGCCGCCGGCCGGAGTGAGGGCGGGGCGGCGTCCGGGGTGACTGCCGGACGGCCGCTCGGACAGCCGCTGGAACAGCCCGACCGGCATGTGGTCGCCCTCCACCAGGACCCGCTCCACGCCCGCGCAGCGATCGAGCAGCACCCCCGCCACGTCGCGGTCCTCGACGACCTCGACTCCCGCGCACACCGCCTCGGCCGTCTCCCGGTAGCGCGAGTCGGTGGCGAGCGCGGCCTCCCCCGCCGCGGTGACGAGCACGGCGGCGTTGGAGCTGGTCAGCCCGGTCAGGTAACGCACGTTGACCGGCCAGGTGACGAGAACCGCCCCGGCCCCGTGCTCCCCCAGCGCCTCGGCCAGCCGCGCACGCCGCCTGGCGTGGGTCTCCTCGGCGGTCTTGTCGGAAGTCCTGTCGGCGGTCCTGTCGGCGGTCCTGTGGACATCGGTCACGAACGGACTTTACCGCCGTCCTCCGGGCATCCCCGCAGACCGCGCGTACCTCGCCCGGGACCGGCGACCGGGCCGCGGGTCAGGACGCCAGGTCTCTGATCTTCTCGATGAGCCCGACGCGCTCCTCGTGGGTGTGCGCGAACGGGGCGACGTTGAGCGTGGTGACCCCGGCCTCGCGCAGCGCCGCGATCCGCTCCCTGACGTGACCCTCCGAGCCGGCCAGGGAGACGTGCTCCAGCAGTTCTCTCGGCACCAGCGCCTCGGCCTCCTTCTTCTTGCCCTCCAGGTAGAGGTTCTGGATCTGCTCGGCCTCCTTCTCGTAGCCGTAGCGGCGGGCGAGGTCGTTGTAGAAGTTCCTGCCCTTGGCGCCCATGCCGCCGATGTAGAGGGCGGCCATCGAGCGGCCCAGGTCCAGCACGTCCTCGACGTCGTCGCCGATCGCCAGCACGGCCTGCGCGATCACGTCCAGTTCGCCGAGCGCGGGGTCCCGGCGCTCCCGCCCGGCGGCCAGCGACGCGCCCCACACCTCCCCGGCCTTCTCGGGCATGAAGAAGATCGGCTCCCAGCCCTCGGCGAGCTCGGCGGCCAGCTCGACGTTCTTGGGCCCGATCGCCGCGACGACGATCGGGATGCGCTCGCGCACCGGGTGGTTGATCAGCTTGAGCGGCTTGCCGAGGCCGGTGCCGCCCTCCAGCGGAAGGGTGTAGTGCCGTCCCTCGTACTCCAGCCGCTCGCGCCGCCAGACCTTGCGGCAGATCTCGATGATCTCGCGGGTGCGGCCGAGCGGCGCGTCGTACGGCACGCCGTGGAAGCCCTCGATCACCTGCGGGCCCGAGGCGCCGAGGCCGAGGGTGAAACGCCCGTCGGAGACGTAGTCGAGGCCCGCGGCGGTCATGGCCAGCAGGGCCGGCGTTCTGGAGTAGATCGGCAGGATGCCCGAGGCGATCCGCAGCCGCTCGGTCCGCGCCGCGATGTAGCCGAGCTGGCTGACCGCGTCGAAGCTGTACGCCTCGGCGACGAACACGATGTCCAGCCCGGCCCTCTCGTAGTCGGCCAGCTCCGCGACCGTCTCCTTGAAGTCCCCTGAGTAGTTGAGGGCCATCCCGATCCGCATCCGCCTCGTCCTTCCGCGCGTACACCGGTGAGTAACCGAATGATGTTCCGTCGGCGTGACCAAGGCTAACGACCCGGACCGGCCGCGGCCACCTCGCTCAGGGGCGGCGCAGGAGGGTCTGGTGGCGGCACGGGAGGGTCTGGTGGCGGCTCAGGGGCGACTCGTGGGCGACTCAGGGGCGGAGGGCGACACCGCCGAGCACCGGCAGGGCGACCCCGCGCAAGGGCAGCGCGTCGGGCTCGGGCCGCCACCGGTTCAACTCGACGACCCCGGGTTCCACCAGGTCGAACCCGTCGAAGAACCTGGCGATCTGCGTGGCGGGCCGGGCCTCGAACGGCGCGTTGGCCCTGCTGTAGACACCGCCCATCGCGGCCATCTCATCCGGAAGGGGATCGGAGCTGACATGCGAGATCACGACGTGACTGCCCGAGGGAAGCAACTCGCGGTAGGCGGCCATGAGCCCCTCCGGGTCCTCCTCGTCGCGCACGAAGTGGAGGCACGACACCAGCAGCAGCGCCACGGGCCGGTCGAGGACGAATCCGTTCGCCTGCGCCGCGGCGACGACCTCCTCCGGCCGCCGCAGGTCGGCCAGCGCGAAGCGCACCCGGGGATCGCCTTCGAGCAGCGCCCGTGCGTGCGCCGCCACCACCGGGTCGTTGTCCACGTACATCACCCGCACGTCGGGCGAGACGTCGAGGGCGATCTCGTGGACGTTGCCCTGCGTCGGCAGCCCCGCACCGAGGTCGAGGAACGCGCGGATGCCACGCTCGCGGGCCAGGAAGCGCACGGCCCGGCCGAGGAAGGCGCGGTTCTCCTGTACGGCCTCCCGCACGTGGCCCTGCGACAATTCGATGACCCGCTCGGCCGCCGCCCGGTCGGCGGGCAGGTGGTTCTTGCCGCCCAGGTAGTAGTCGTACATCCGGGCGACGTTGGGCCGCGTGACGTCGAACCCACCGGGCGCCTGCTCCGTCATGACACGCTCCCGCTCGGCCGGATGATTCCTCATGATCATAATGGTCAGCCCGGCAAACGGCGGCGATTCGGGCAAATCAGCCGACGCCGGGACGCGGCGGGTCTGCTCGGTGCGTGGTCCGCGCCGGGCCGGGCCGCCCGGGTCCGCCCGCTGGAGGCCCTGCGCGACCATGCGGCGGGCGGCATGTCAGCGATGTCGGGGCGTCGGCGCTGCGGGTATGCCGTCGCGGGCCCGCATCCGGTCGAGGGTCTCGACGGCGGTCTCCCCTGTGGCCTTACCGCTGGCCTCCCCCGTTGGCTCCCCGGAGTCGCCGCAGGTCGTCCGGGGTGTCCACGTCCGCCGGGTCGCCCGCGTCGTCGCAGGCCACGGCCGTGACGAGTCCGGGATGGGTGCGCAGGAAGGGACGGGCGCCCACGTCGCCCACGGCGAGCGCCTCGACCTCCGCGAAGTGCTCGCGGGCGATCAGTACGGGGTTGCGCGGCACGCCTCCGTACGCGGCGACGGCGACCCGGGCGCCGTCCCGGAACGCCGCGACCAGCCGGCGCACCGCCTCGGGCCGTACGAGGGGCTGGTCGGCGAGGGCGATCACCACCGCGGCGGCGGACGGCGGAAGCGCGCGCAGCCCGGCCCGCAGCGACGAGCCCATGCCCGTCTCCCACAGGGGGTTACGCACGACGACCGCGCCGACCTCCGCATCCTCGGTCGCGCCCTTGGCCACGCCCCCGAGCGCCTCCGCGACCGCGCCGTCCTCCGCGTCCGCAGCCGCGCCTCCGGCTGCGTGCTCGACCGGGTCCGCCCCCACGCCCGCCTTCGTATCCCCGGCCGCCTTCTCCACCGCGCTCTCGGTCATTCCCTTGAGTTCGGCCTCGACTGCGGCCTCGGCGGCACCGACCACGACCAGGACGGGCCGGCACCCGCCCTCAGTGAGCAGCCGGACGCCTCGCCCGGCGAGGCGCTCCCCCTCGAACTCCACCAGCGCCTTGGGCCCGCCGAACCTGCTGCCGCCCCCGGCCGCCAGCAGCAGCCCGGCGACGACCTCCTCGTCCGTCACGTCACCGCTCGCCGTGGATGCGACCGGAGGTCTCGGTGAGCGGCCTGCCACTGCCGCCCCAGCGGAGCCGGATCAGCTCCGCCGCGATCGACACGGCGGTCTCCTCGGGCGTGCGCGCCCCGAGATCGAGCCCGATGGGCGAGCGCAGCCGGGACAGCTCCTCCTCCGACAGCCCGGCCTCGCGCAGCCGCGCCAGCCGGTCCTCGTGCGTGCGCCGCGACCCCATAGCCCCCACGTACGCCGCCGGGGTGCGCAGCGCCGCCTCCAGCAGCGGCACGTCGAACTTCGGGTCGTGGGTGAGCACGCAGATCACGGTGCGCCCGTCGACCTCGGTGGTGGTCAGGTAGTCGTGCGGCCAGGCCACCACGACCTCGTCGGCCTCGGGGAACCGCTTGGCGGTCGCGAAGACCGGCCGCGCGTCGCACACCACCACGTGGTAGCCGAGGAAGCGGCCGATCCGCGCGACGGCCGCGGCGAAGTCGATGGCGCCGAAGACCAGCATGCGCGGCGGCGGCGCGAAGGAGAGCACGAACACCGGCAGGTCGTCCAGCCGCCGCTCGCCGTCCGGGCCGTACCGCCGCACGCCCGTCAGGCCCTGCGCCAGCATGCCGCGCGCGTCGTCGTCCACCGCGTCGTCGAGCCGGGCGGAGCCGAGCGAGCCCGTCGCGCGGTCCGGCCACACCACGCGGCGGGCGCCCACCCGGCCGGGACCGCCGATGATCGTGGCCACCGCGACCGGCCGCCGCGTCGCGACGGCCGCGGCGATCTCCCCCAGCTCCGGGTAGTCGCGCCGCGACACCGGCTCCACGAACACGTCGATGATCCCGCCGCAGGTCAGCCCGACCGCGAACGCGTCGTCGTCGCTCACGCCGTACCGCTCCAGCACCGGCGTCCCGTCCCCGGCGACCCGGGTGGCGAGCTCGTACACCGCCCCCTCGACGCAGCCGCCCGACACGCTGCCGACCGCCTCGCCGTCGAGCACGGCCATCGCCGCCCCCGGCGGGCGCGGCGCGCTGCGGAACGTGCCGACGACGGTGGCGAGCCCGAACCGCCGTCCCGACTCCCACCACTCCAGCACCTGGTCGAGCAGATCACGCATCGGCCCCTCCCCTCCGTGCGGCCCCGCGCGGATCCGCGCGCCGGCCGGCCAGCAGCGCGGCCAGGTCCTCGAACGCGGCCAGGCTGTGCCCGGCCAGGAAGTCCGTGACGTACGGCAGCGCCGCGCGGATGCCCGCGGTCAGCGGACGGTAGGCGGGGTCGCCCTTGTGCGGGTTGACCCACACCACCCGGCGGGCGAGCCGCGAGAGCCGGGCCATCTGCGCGCCGAGGAGGTCGGCCGGTCCGCGTTCCCAGCCGTCGGAGGCGATCACGACGATCGCTCCCCGGGGGTCGGGCAGCCGCAGCAGGGCCCGCACCTCCTCGCCCAGCCTGGTGCCGCCGCTCCAGTCCGGGATGGCGGCCGAGCACTCGTCCATGGCGAGGCCGGGATCGTGGTGGCGCAGCGCGCCGGTGATCCTCGTCAGGCGCGTCCCCGCGCTGAACACCTCGGTCGCCCGGGGCTCCGCCCGCACCATCGCGTGCGCGAACCGCAGCAGGGTGTCGGCGTAGGCGGCCATCGAACCGCTGACGTCGACGACCAGGACGACCCGGTGCGGCCGGTTCCGGCGGGCGCGGCGGCGCGGCCGGGCCGGCTCCCCGCCGTCGCGCAGGATCTCCCTGATCGTGCGCCGCCTGTCGTACGCCGGACCGTGGGGCGACGGACGGTACCGCCGCGACCTGCGCGTCTGTCTCGTGCCGCGCAGCAACGCGAGCAGGCGGTGGACCTCCCGCCGCTCCGCCTCGCTCATCCGCGCCACGTCCCGGTGCCGTAGCACCTCGATCTCGCTCGCCGTGGCCGGCGGCGCCCCCGGCTCTCCGGTGGTCCGCGGGTCGCCGGTGCCGTACGGCGCCGCCACCGGCCGGGTCACGGAGACGGCCGTTCCGCGGACGCGGCGTGCCGGCCGGAGGGAGGCGGAGAAGTAGGCGGCGAAGCAGCGGTCGTACCGGGGCAGGTCGTCGGGGCCCGCGCACAGGGTGAGGCGGCCCGCCCAGTAGACGTCCCGTGCCACGGCGGCGTCGAGGTGGGCGAGTGCCGCCAGGAAATTCTGCGTGCGCTGGGGGTCGGCCGGCACTCCGGCCGCCCGCAGCGTCCGGGCGAATCCGACCAGCCCGCCCGTGATCCGCTCGGCGTCGCCCGCCCGCCGTGGTCCGGCCCCCCGCGCTTCGGAACTCCGCGGTTCGGAACTCCGCGGTTCGGAACTCCGCGGTTCGGGCGGGCGCTCGGCGGGGCGGCGGGCGCCGGGGTCAGTCACGTCCGCCGTCCGCGTGGAGCAGCCCTCCCGCGCGCACCGTCTCCTGGTCCTCCCGGTGCTTGAGCAGGGCGCCGAGCGTGGCGGCGGCCAGGGCCGGGTCGAGCTCCGCCGCGCCGAGCGTGAGCAGGGCCTCCGCCCAGTCGAGCGTCTCCGCGACGCCGGGCGGCTTGAGCAGGCCGGCCGCGCGCATCCGCCCGGCGGCCCGCGCCACGTCCGCCGCGAGCCGCTCGGCGCAGCCGGGCAGGCGGCGCCGCACGATGGCCACCTCCCGGTCGAAACCCGGGTGCTCAAGCCAGTGGTAGAGGCAGCGCCGTTTGAGCGCGTCGTGCACCTCGCGGGTCCGGTTCGAGGTCAGGACGACGACGGGCGGGGTCGGTGCGCTGATCGTCCCGATCTCCGGCACCGAGATCGTGAAGTCCGACAGCACCTCCAGCAGGAACGCCTCGAACTCGTCGTCCGCCCGGTCGATCTCGTCCACCAGCAGCACGCTGGGCTGCGTCTCCAGGGCCCGCAGCAGCGGCCGGGCGATCAGGAACCGCCGGTCGTAGATCTCGCCCTCCAGCGCGGCCACGTCGGCGCTCCCCGCCGCCTCGGCCGCCTTGAGGTGGAGGAGCTGGCGGGGGAAGTCCCAGTCGTACATGGCCTGGGTGGCGTCCAGGCCCTCGTGGCACTGCAGCCTGATGAGCGGCGCTCCGAGTATCGCCGCCAGCGTCTTGGCCAGCTGGGTCTTGCCGACGCCCGCCTCGCCCTCCAGGAACAGCGGCCGCCCCATCTTGAGCGCGAGATAGGCCGCCGTCGTGAGCCCCTCGTCGGGCAGGTAGTCGTGGTGGTTGAGCAGCTCCGCCAGCCCCGCCGGCGAGTCGATGTCGGAGATGGTGGTGGTCCGCCGCAGCACACGGACAGGCTACGCGCAGGCCGTTCCGCCCCGCTCTGGCCGAATCCGCCAAAGCCGGGCGACCCGGAGACGCCGCCTTGGCACAATCCCACAGCGCTCCCCCACGCGGTCACCGGACCGGCGGGCGAGGCAGGCGCCCGGGTCTCCTGCCGGTCCCCCTCAGGCCGGTCGGCGTCCGGTGGCCGATCGGCGACGAGGTCCAGGCTGTCGCGTCGCCCGACACTCCTTAGGGTCGGAGCATGACCGACGACCCGAGCCTGCCCCGGCCCGCCTGCCTCGCCGGCTCCCCCGCCGGGCGGGCGCTCGCCGCCGAACTCGCCGCCCGATGGGCGGAGCCACACCGCCGCTACCACACGACGGATCACCTGCGGGCGGTCCTGGCCGCGGTCGAGCCGCTGGCCGCCCAGGCCGCGGACGCCGACGCCGTACGGCTGGCCGCGTGGTTCCACGACGCCGTCTACGACGGGCGGCCCGGCCGGGACGAGGAGCGCAGCGCCCAGCTCGCCCAGTCCCGGCTGCCCGCCTGTGATCTGCCCCCGGCGCGGGTCGCCGAGGTCGCCCGGCTGGTGCGGCTCACGGCGGGTCACACGTACGAGCCCGGGGACGCGAACGCGGCCGTCCTGTGCGACGCCGACCTCGCGATCCTCGGAGCGCCGCCCGAGACGTACGAGGCGTACACGAGGGCCGTGCGCGAGGAGTACCGGCACGTGCCCGGCGACGCCTTCCGGGCCGGCCGCGCCGCGGTGCTGCGGGCGCTGCTCGGCAAGCCCCGCCTGTTCGGCACTCCCGTCGGCCGGGACCTGTGGGAGGACCGCGCCCGTGACAACATGACCCGTGAACTCGCCGATCTGGAAGAGCGCGCCTTTACAACGTAGATCTGTTTCGCGTCTTCGGGAGGCGCAGGCCGGACGCGCGCAACCGCCGTACCAGCTCCTGGCTCCCGACCGGCTCGGCGCCCAGGAGGACGGCCCGGTCGTAGACCGTCTCCGGCACGTCGTAGTGGTCCCGGTCGAAGGCGCGTTCCGGCACGTCGAGCAGGCGGGCGAACTCGTGCAGTTCCCGCAGTGACGAGTCGCTGACCAGATGGGACCAGAGCAGCCCCCGGGGACCCGGCCAGTTCGGCCGGTCGATCAGCACCGCCATGCGCTCTCCCGTCGTCGCCGATCAGCATAGGCCGACGGGGGCCGCTCAACGCCGGGAGATCCGGTGCGCCGGCTTGACCGGCACGGCACAGCACGTAGGCCAGCAGGACCGTCACCGTGACGGAGAGATCTCTGGCGGCGCTGAGCGCCGGTCCGCCCGCGCCGCTACGCAATGCTGTTCTCCGACCGCTCGCCCACCCAGGACCCGCCGGAGGGCGTCGCCGCGGTCAACCAGGGCATGCTCCCCCTGCTCGACGCCCTCCAGGAAATCGCGCCGCCGCCTTCTGACGGCGGCGCCCCTCTCGACGAGTCGTTGCCGCGGTGGCGGCCGGCGATCGGCGCACCCGGCACACCACCCTGGCGGCCCCGCGACTCGGCTTATTGGCGGCTAGCACTTGCCCTTCACGCGCTTGCATTTCGGACAGCACTTGTACTTGCGATGGTTCGTGCAACGGTTGGTGCACTTGGGCGGCTTCGGTTTCGCGACGGACGCGCCGGGAGCCGCCTGCGAGACGGCGACGCCGCCGGAGATCGTGGACGCCCGCACCGGGGATCCCGCCGCCGGCCAGAGCGCGACCGTCGTGAGCAGCGCCGAGCCGATGGTCATGCCGAGTCGCCTTCCTCGCATGGCCGTTCTCCTCTCCGATCACGTCACACGTGGGTTCGGGTGTTCCTCTTCCATAGTCCGGACCGGTTCCGGAATGCGTCCAGACCATCGGGCGTCGCCCGACATGATCCGGGATGAATCAATTGCGATTCCCTATCTCCCAATAGACGTGGAGCGGCCGGAGGCCGTTCGGATCGATCGGCGATGGGCCTTTTCCGGGATTCTCCCGGCACGGGATCTACGTTCTCCCGGAACGGCGACCGCCAAATGCGTGGACGACCATCGTGATGGAATTCTCCGGATACGGCAAAAGCCTGAATAGTCGGCATCTGCGCGGCAACCTCGTCCAGAACGTGCCCGCGGGAACACAGCCGCGGAACCACAGGGTCACCAGGGGGAAACGATGGCCGCACGACATGCCCGATCCCTTGCCGCGCTCACCGCCGCGGTCACACTGACGCTGGCGCTGCTCACCGGCTGCGGAGGCACGACCACCAGGGCGGTGTCCGAAGAGGCGGCCGTCGCCGGCCCGGCGGTGGCCGCCACGCCGACCGCGACGGAGAGCGAGTACAACTCGCCGTGCCCGTCGGGCGGCAACGCCAGGCGGTTCGCCAAGACGCGCTTCGCGCTGCACGCGGGCCTCGCCCTGGGCGCCTTCCACCGCTACATCTACAAACCGCTGCGCAGCGGCGGCTTCGAGCAGGGAGCGGAGAAGCGCAAGCGGACGTTCGCGAAGGCGGCGGTGGCGGGACTGTTCGCCCTGCACGAGCTGAAGGTCGCCAAGGGGTTCGCCGTGGCCAACCCGACGCTCTGCAAGGCCGTCGAGGGCGTCGGCACCAAGGTCAGGGCTCTCACCGACAGACTCAAGAGCGGCACCGCCACGGAGGCCGACCTGAACGCCGGCCAGGCCTCGCTGAGCGGCCTGCAGAGTGACGCCGCGAGAACCGGTTTCCCGTTCAAGGAGCGGAAGGTCACCGTCCCCGGAGCCTCGTGACCGGGTGCCCGGGTCCCGTCGGCCGTCGGCCGTCGGCGGAGACAGATAACCCTATTGACTTGGTAGGAAATATAGACAACCCTTGTGGGGAACCTTCCGTCGTCCCTGCGAGGTGTGTCCATGTCCGTCGCCGGAATCGAAACCGGCACCGCCCCACACGCCGGCGGCGCCCCTGCCGTCCGCGCCGCCGCCGTAGGCGCCGCGGTCCGGTCCGCCGGGAGGCGGTCGTACCGGTGGGTGAGCCCCGTGGCCGTCGTGCTGGTGTGGCAGGCGGCGAGCGGCAGCGGGCTGCTGCCCGCCCGATTACTCGCCGCGCCGTCGCAGATCGCGGCGACCGCGCTCGACCTGGTGCGGTCCGGCACGCTGCCCACGGCGATCGCGGTGTCGCTCGAACGGGTCCTGCTCGGCTTCGCGGCGGGAGCGGCGGCCGGCATCGTCCTGGCGCTGGTGGCCGGGCTGAGCCGGGCCGGTGAGAACGCGGTCGACCCGATCATGCAGATGCTCCGGGCGCTGCCGTTCTTCGGGCTGATCCCGCTGTTCATCCTCTGGTTCGGCATCGGTGAGACGCCCAAGGTGCTGCTGGTCGCGCTCGCCGTCTCCTTCCCCCTCTACCTCAACACGTTCTCCGGCATCAGGGGCGTGGACGGCAAACTCGCCGAACTCGCCCGTACGCTCCGGCTCGGCAGGGCCGCGCTGGTGCGGCACATCGTGCTCCCCGGCGCGCTGCCCCAGACCCTCGTCGGGCTGCGCCAGAGCCTCGGCGTGGCCTGGCTGGCGCTGATCGTGGCCGAGCAGATCAACGCGGACGCCGGGCTCGGCTACATGATCAACGACGCCCGGGAGTTCCTCCGCACCGACGTGATCGTGGTCGGCCTGCTGGTCTACAGCGCGCTCGGGCTGCTCACCGACGCCCTGGTCCGGCTCCTCGAAAGGAGGGCGCTCGGATGGCGGCGCGAGTTCCTGTCCCGCTGAGTGACGCGGCCCCCGCCGGCGGTGCGGGCCGTCCCGGCGAGGCACCGGCGGCCTCGGTGCGGCGCCTCACCCGGCGCTTCGGCGACCGCGCGGTGCTGGACGGCCTCGACCTGACGATCGCGCCCGGCGAGTTCGTCGCGCTGCTCGGCCGCAGCGGCTCGGGCAAGTCCACCCTGCTGCGCGCGCTCGCCGGGCTGGACGACGAGGTCGAAGGTGACATCGAGGTCGACGGCTCGGTGGCCGTGGCCTTCCAGGAGCCCCGGCTGGTGCCGTGGAAGCGGGTGCGCGACAACCTCACGCTCGGCCTGGACGCGCCCGGCCCCGCCGCCAGGGCGGACGCGGCGCTCGCGGAGGTCGGCCTGACCGAGCGTGCCGGGGCGTGGCCGCTGACGCTCTCCGGCGGCGAGGCGCAGCGGGCGAGCCTCGCCCGGGCCCTCGTCCGCGAGCCCCGCCTGCTGCTGCTCGACGAGCCGTTCAGCGCGCTCGACGCGCTGACCCGGATCACCGTGCACCGCCTCGTGCTCGACCTGTGGGCGGCGCACGGCCCGGCCGTGCTGCTGGTGACCCACGACGTGGACGAGGCCCTGGCGCTCGCCGACCGGGTCCTGGTGCTCGACGGCGGGCGGGTCGCCCACTCCTGGACCGTCACCGCGCCGCGCCCCCGGCACCGCGACCACCACGACCTCCTCGCCCTGCGCACGGCCCTGCTGGCGGCCCTGGGCGTGCCCCAGGAAGGAACGGAATGACCAGGAGACTCCTCGCCGTACTGCTGATCGCCCTGACGGCCGGCACGGCGGCCTGCGCCACGGCCGGGCAGGACGCCGCCGCCGGAAAGCCGGGCGAGGCCCAGGGACGCGTCACGCTGCGGGTCGGCGACCAGAAGGCCGGCTCCGAGGCCATCCTCAAGGCCGCCGGGCTGCTCGGCGGCACCTCCTACACGATCGCGTGGTCGCAGTTCACCTCCGGCCCGCCGCTGCTGGAGGCCGTGAACGCCGGCGCGGTCGACATCGGCGGCGTGGGCAACACCCCGCCCGTCTTCGCCGCCGCCTCCGGGTCAAAGATCAAGGTCGTCTCGGCCTACCGGCAGAGCGCCAAGGGGTCGGCGATCCTCGTCCCCGGCGGGTCCGCCATCACCTCGACGGCGCAGCTCAAGGGCAGGAAGATCGCGGTGGCCAAGGGCAGCTCGGCCCACTACCACCTGCTCGCCGTGCTGAAGAAGGCCGGGCTGTCCTTCAAGGACATCCAGCCGCAGTATCTCCAGCCGGCCGACGCCCTGGCGGCGTTCTCCTCCGGCACGGTCGACGCCTGGGCCATCTGGGACCCCTTCTCCTCCCAGGCGAAGATCCAGCACGGGGCACGGCTGCTGGTCGACGGCGCGGGCATCGTGAACGGCCTGGGCTTCCAGGTAGCCGCCCCGGCCGCGATCGAGGACACGGGCAAGCGGGCCGCGATCGCCGACTTCCTCACCCGCCTGGCCAAGGCCCGGGTCTGGGCCGCCGCCCACCTGGACGAGTGGGCGAAGGTCTGGGCGCGGGAGACCGGCCTGCCCGCCGAGGTGGCGAACGCCGCCGTCGCCAACGCCGTGGCCACCCCGGTCGAGATCGACGACTCGGTCGTCTCCTCGGAGCAGGAGATCGCCGACGCCTTCGGCGCCGAGGGCCTGATCCCCGGCACGGTCACGTTCTCCCAGTTCGTTGACGACCGGTTCAACGAGGTCGTCGGAAAGGCCGCGCGATGAGATTCCACTGGTTCCTGCCCACATCCGGCGACGGCCGGGCGATCGTCGGCGGCGGGCACGGCCTGACGCGTAGTCACGGCCTGTCCGCGGCGGCCGTCCGCCGCCCGCCCTCGATCGACTATCTCGCCCAGGTGGCCCGCGCGGCCGAGCAGGCGGGGTTCGAGGCCGTGCTCACCCCGACGGGGACCTACTGCGAGGACGCGTGGCTGGTCACCGCCGCGCTGACCCAGGTCACGACGCGGCTGAAGTTCCTGGTCGCGTTCCGGCCCGGTGCGCTGTCGCCCACGCTGGCGGCCCAGATGGCCGCCACCTACCAGCGGATCTCCGGCGGGCGGCTGCTGCTCAACGTGGTCACCGGAGGTGAGACCGCCGAGCAGCGGCGCTTCGGCGACCATCTGGCCAAGGACGAGCGGTACGCCCGGACCGCGGAGTTCCTGACGATCGTCCGCGGCGCCTGGGACGGGCCGTTCGACTTCACCGGCCACTACTACGACGTCGAGGGCGCGACGGTCGCCGAGCGGCCCGACCCCGTGCCCGAGCTGTACTTCGGCGGCTCGTCGGCCGCCGCCGGCCCGGTCGCGGCCCGGCACGTGGACGTCTACCTCACCTGGGGCGAGCCGCCGTCGCAGGTCGCGGCCAAACTCGACCGGATGCGCGAACTGGCCGCCGCCGAGGGCCGTACGCTGCGCTTCGGCATCCGTCTGCACGTGATCGCGAGGGACACGTCCAAGGAGGCGTGGGCGGAGGCGAAGCGGCTGCTCGACCAGATCTCCCCCGAGGACATCGACGCGGCGCGCGCCGTCCTCGGCCGCAGCGAGTCGGTCGGGCAGCAGCGGATGCTCGCGCTCCACGAGGGCTTCCGCGGCGGCAGGGTCAGGGACCTGGAGATCCACCCCGGCCTGTGGGCGGGGGTCGGCCTGGTGCGCGGCGGCGCCGGCACGGCTCTCGTCGGCAGCCACGCAGAGGTCGCCGACCTCGTCGAGGAGTACGCCTCGCTCGGCGTGGAGGAGTTCGTCCTGTCCGGCTACCCGCACCTGGAGGAGGCCTACTGGTTCGGGGAGGGTGTGCTGCCCGAACTGCGCCGCCGCGGCCTGCACGACGCCCCCACGCCCGTACGGCTGACCGCCTGAGGCCCGCCGGGGCACCGTCCTCACCCGGACGGCGAATGGCGCGTCGCCCGCTGTGGTGACGCGCCGCTCCGGCGCGTCCGCCTGGTTTCCTCGTGGTGATCAACGGGTGGAACGAGGAAGGGTGAGGAACATGCGAGCTGGTCGTGGTGCCTGGCCGGCGGGGGCGGCGGCCAGGGCCGCGACGGCGCGTCCCGGGTACGCGGAAATCTCCGGGCCGGCGCGGAATCTTCGTGGGTGGGACGACAACGTAGCGAGGCGCCGCCTGGGCCACGCGCAGCAGGGCTTGATTCGTCAGACACGACCTAGGCCGGCGGAACGGCCTCCCCGCGCTTCACGGCCTTGAGCGTGCGCATCGCCAGGTCGATCCGCTCCAGGGCCGTGCCGAGGTGCGAGTCGGGCTGGAACGGCAGGTCGGCGGCGAGGGCGCACGCCTCCAGCACCCGCTCGACCGATTCGTCGTCGAGCAGGTCCTCGTACACGAGCACCAGCGAACGGGTCTCCCTCGCACCGGTCGTGAGGCCGGACCGGAGATCGCCGGCCGCCCCGGCGGTGTGCTCGTGCGCCGACGCCCGCTGCTCGGCCAGCGAGAAGGCCCGCGCGGACATGCTCGACAACGCGAGCAGGATGGCGGTCGCCGCGCTCCGGATCTCGTCCTCCCTCCTGAGCCGGCGATCGAACTCGTGCTGGGCGACGACCTGCCGCATGACCGCGCCGTACGTGGCACGTGCCTGCACCAGCGAACCGGCTGTGCTGAACACCCCGCCGATGACCGCGCCGAGCAGCCCCAACCAGAATTCCGACATCGGCCACCCGTTGTTGAGACGTTCGATTCCCGCGAGGAGTCGTGCCGCTGTTCCGGCGGCCGCCTCGCCTCGTCAGATGGTAGGAGGAACGTTGTTCAGATTCCGGAAGAATTCGTCGATTGTTCGAGATTTCCGGCGATGAGCGCGGAGAACCGGAATGATCGGGGCCATCTCCCCCATCGCCCGGCCCGCTCCGGTCTCCTTCGCGATGCGAACGGCCCGCAGAGCCGCGCGGGCGGATTCCTCCATGTCGCCGGCAGCGGCATGGGCGACCGCCAGGCGGGCGGAGACCAGGCTTCCCTCGTGGTAGAAATCGCGCGGCCACTTCCGCATGCCCGCCTCCAGCACCTCGATGGCGGCTCGGGGACGCCCGGTGTCGGTCAGGACCTTTCCGCGTTGCAGGGCGAGATAGGCGTGCGTGACGTAATCCGCCTTGATCAGATTCCTCTCGCCCGAGTGATCCTGGGCACGCGGGCCGTCGACCAGTTCGTCGGCCTCGTCGAGCAGCCGCAGGCCGATCTTCCGCACTCCCATGCCGCTGTAGGCGTGCGCCCGCTGCTGCAGCAGGAACGCCTTCATCGTCGGCGGGAGCCCGTCCTCGATCGTCGTCCGCGCCAGCGACAGAGCGAAGGGCCGGTCGTCCGCGTCGACGGCGATCTGGGAACGCCGGCCCAGGAAGTAGGCCTCCAGCTGGGCGTTGCCGCCGACCCGCGCCCAGGTGACGGCCAGGTCCTCGTAGGACGCGGCGATCGCCGGAGCGCCGGCGCTCTGATGGAGCCAACCGGCGAAGTCGGCCCACTGGGCGCCGGTCCTGAGCAGGTCACGGCTCATGGAGCCGTGCGCTCCCTCCCGCAGCAGGCGCCGTATCAGCGACAGGTAGCCCGCGGCGGAGGCGATCAGCTCGGCCGGGCCGAAGGCGCGTTCGCGCGCCACCAGGGCGAGCCGGGCCGCGTCCAGATCGTCGATCATCTCCCGGCCGAGCCGCGGCCGCAGGGCCGCGCCGGCGATGTCCCCGCGGCTCGCCGCGTAGTAGATCATCGCGCTCAGCGAACCGGTGAAGGCCCTCCTGCTGATCAGCCCCTCGGGGCCGGGTTCGGGCGGTGGGTCGAGATGCAGATCCAGCAGCGCCTCCACCCGGTCCGCCAGACCGCTCGCCGGCCGGACCGGGAGCATTTCCAGCCAGACGACGAACGCCGGATCGCACCCGGCCCGCTTGGCCAGTTCTTTCGTGGTGAGTTCGGCGGCCAGCCGCCGCGCCTGCAGCGTTTTACCCCATGGAAGGGCAGATCTCGCAACGTCGCTCGAATCGGGCTTATTGCCCACTTGCGACTCCCGCCTGGCGGCCACGTCCAGAGTCTAGGAGGCAGGCGCTATTCGAGCCATGTCAATTATTTCAGGGCCGCTGATATTTCCTGATTTCGGTGACCATTCAGGAGCTAGAGGTGGTCGGGGGCCTCGCCGCGTTCCCGGATGAGAGCGGTGAGCTGGGCGACCGCCCGGCGCGAGCGCTCCCGCTCGGTGCTCTGGATGCCCATCGCGCCCAGGCTGAGCCCGTTCGCGAGGTCGAGCTTGGGCCAGGGGTCGCCCTCCACCATCGTGACGTCGAGCACCTCCGCCCACTCGAAACGGTGGACCCGCAGCGGGTTCACCACCGTGATCCCCCGCTCGTCCGCCCGCACCCGCAGGCGGCCGAGCAGGTGCAGCACGAACGCCACGAGCAGCCCGAAGCCGACCATGCCCAGCCGGTCGGGCAGCTTGAACTGCTCCGGCAGGCCGACCGCCAGCACGATCGCACCGCCCACCATCACCCCCGCCAGGCCGTACGCGATGATCGTCGTGCTCCGGGGCCGCCAGGTGACCGGCAACGACGGCACGCCCTCAGGCATGACGATCCCCCTCGGGACTGCGTACGGCGTGCCCGGCGGACGGACGGAACGTGATCACCAGTGACATCTTCCCGGCTCGGCGCTGCGGATGCGAGGATCGCGCGGGTGTCAGCCGGCGAGGCCGCGCAGGAGGACCGCGGTCTCCAGGGCAGCGATCGTCGCCTCGTACCCCTTGTCCTCCTTGCTGCCCGGCACGCCGGACCGCTCGACCGCTTGATCAAGGGTGTCACAGGTCAGCACCCCGTTGCCCACGGGGGTGGACTCGTCGAGGCTGACCCTGGTCAGCCCCGCGGTGACCGAGTCGCAGACGTAGTCGAAGTGGGCCGTGTCGCCCCTGATCACCGCGCCGAGCGCGACGACGGCGTCGCAGCGCCGCGCCAGTGCCTGGGCGACCACCGGGATCTCCAGCGACCCGGCCACCCGGACCGTGACCACGGCCGCGCCGCTGTCCTCGGCCGCCCGCACCGCCCGGGCCAGGAGCTGGTCGGTGATCTTCTCGTGCCACCGGGCCGCGACGATGCCGACGGTGAGCCCGCCCGCGTCCACCGCCGCCGCGTCCGGCCGTCCCGCACCGCTCATGCGCCCTCCTCGCCTGACGGCTCGGAGCCGCGTGCGCGGATCGCGCTGTGCCTGCTTGTTCGCTCGCTTCGCTCACTCATGAGGCCTCCCTGCCGAAGTGCTCGCCGTGGATGTCGCGGGGTATGCCGCCGGAGATCTCGTGGCCGAGCCGGTCGCGCTTGGCCGTCAGGTACCGCTCGTTGTAGGGGTTCATCGCCACCGGCATCGGTTCGCGGCCGAGGACCTTGACGCCGTACCCGTCCATGCCCCGCGTCTTGGCCGGGTTGTTGGTCAGCAGCCGCACCGACTTCACGCCGAGGTCGGCCAGCATCTGCCCCGCGTTGGAGAACTCCCTGGCGTCCACCGGCAGCCCCAGTTCGAGGTTGGCGTCGACGGTGTCGCTGCCGTTGTCCTGCAGGCCGTAGGCCCGCAGCTTGGCCAGCAGCCCGATGCCCCGCCCCTCGTGGCCGCGCAGGTACACGATCACGCCGCGGCCGCACTCGGCGATCATGCGCATCGCGGTGTCGAGCTGCACCCCGCAGTCGCAGCGCAGGGAGCCGAGCACGTCCCCGGTGAGGCACTCGGAGTGCGCCCGGACGAGCACGTTCTCACCGTCGCCGAGGTCGCCGTACACCAGCGCGAGATGCTCGCCGCCGTCGAGCGCGCTGGCGTAGCCGTACGCGCGCCACATGCCGTACCGGTTCGGGATGCCGGTCTCGGCGACCCGGGTGACCATCGGCTCCGACCGGCGGCGGTGCTCGACGAGCTGCTCGATCGACACGAGCGCGAGGTCGTGCTCGTCGGCGAACTCGCGCAGCCTCGGCAGGCGCGCCATCGTGCCGTCGTCGTTGACGATCTCGGCGAGCGCGCCGGCCGGGGACAGCCCGGCCAGCCGGGCGAGGTCCACCGACGCCTCGGTGTGGCCGGGACGCGCCAGCACGCCGCCCTCACGGTAGCGCAGCGGGAAGATGTGCCCCGGCCGCACCAGCTCGTACGGCTCGGTCGCCGAGTCGCACAGGGTCCTGATGGTCCTGGCCCGGTCGGCGGCGGAGATGCCGGTCGTCACGCCGTCCCTGGCGTCCACGCTGATCGTGTACGCCGTGCGCAGACGCTCGCGGTTGTCCTGCACCATCAGCGGCAGGCCGAGCCGGTCGAGCGTGGCGCCCTCCATGCCCACGCAGATCACGCCGCTGGTGTGGCGGATCGTGAAGGCGACCAGCTCGGGCGTCGCCTTGGACGCGGCGAAGATGAGGTCGCCCTCGTTCTCGCGGTTCTCGTCGTCGACCACGACCACGGGACGGCCGTCCCGGATGTCGGCGACGGCCCGCTCGATCGGGTCCAGCCTGATGTCACTCACGCGATCACCGCCCGCAACGTGCGCGACTGGCGCAGCCAGTCACGGAAACCGATCATCACCATCACGAAGAACAGCCCGTAGACCACCCCGGAGACGACCAGCCCGGAGCTGAACGCCAGCGGCACGCCCACGAGGTCGACGGCCACCCAGATGATCCAGAAGTCGACCAGGGCCCTGCCCTGCGCCCACGTCGCCGCCGCGCTGCCCACGAAGATGTACGCGTCGGGCCAGGGGTTCCAGGAGATGTTCCAGCCCCGGGAGTTGAGGAAGGTGAAGGTGAGCGCGACCGCGACCGTCCCGGCGACCAGCAGGCCCACGAGCGCCGCCCGCTCCCCCGGCCGCGCCGACCGGATGGGCAGCTCCGCGCCGCCGCGGGTGCCGCGCGACCACTTCACCCAGCCGTAGACCGCCAGGACGCCGAACAGCGCCTGCTTGAGCGCGTTGCCCGTGATGTGCGCGCCGACCGACGCCACGAACAGCAGGACCGACCCGAGCAGCTGCACCGGCCAGGTCCAGATCGTCTTCTTGATCGCGAGCCAGACCGTGCCCAGCGCGCACACGTTGCCCACCAGGTCGGTCCACAGGACGTGCTGGCCGTACACGTCGAATCCCGCCTCGGTCCAGCTCACGCCGCGACCCCCTTGGCGGTCGCGGCGGTCAGCTTCTCGACGTACTTGGCGATGACGTCCACCTCCAGGTTGACCGGCTCGCCCGGCTGCTTGCGGCCGAGCGTGGTGAGCTCCAGGGTGGTGGGGATCAGGCTGACCGCGAAGGAGTCGTCGCTGACCGCGGCCACGGTCAGGCTGACCCCGTCCACGGCGATCGACCCCTTCTCCACGACGTAGCGGGCGAGACCGGCGGGCAGCGAGATCCGCACGACCTCCCAGTGCTCCCCGGGCTCGCGCGACAGCACCTCCCCGGTCCCGTCCACGTGGCCCTGCACGATGTGCCCGCCGAGCCGCTGGTCGGCGCGTACGGCCCGCTCCAGGTTGACCCGCGAGCCGGGGCGCAGGGCGCCGAGCGCGGACCTGGCGAGGGTCTCCTTCATCACGTCGGCGGCGAAGGAGTCGCCCTCCGCGCCGGCCACGGTGAGGCACACGCCGTCGACGGCGATCGAGTCGCCGTGCCGGGCGTCGCCGGTGACGACCGGGCCGCGCACGGTGAGGCGCGCGGAGTCGCCCAGGGACTCCAGAGCCACGACCTCGCCGAGCTCCTCGACGATTCCGGTGAACATCTCAGCTCTCCTTAGGGGACTGTACGACCTGGGGATCCGCACCCAGGGGATCGGTGTGCGGGAAGGACTGACGAGCGGTGATCTTGGGCCGCAGGACCACCTTGATGTCCGGCCCGAGGGGGGTCACCGAGGCGAACTCCAGCCGGTGGATCTCCGTGATCGTCGAGACGCCCGCCGGGCCGAGCGCCGACGCGCCCGCGCCCAGCAGCGCCGGGGCGAGGTAGCCGACGACCCGGTCGACGAGTCCCTCCCGCAGGAACGCGCCCGCGAGCGTGGGACCCCCCTCGACCAGCACGCTCACGATCTGCCTCCCGTGCAACTCAGCCAGGAGAGCGTGGAGGTCTATTCCCCCCTTGGCACGGGGGATTCGTACGACGTGGGTCAGGTGGGCGGGGACGGCGGCGTCCTCGGCCACCGCGACCAGCGTCGGCGCCTCGCCGTCCAGCACACGGGCGCCCGCGGGGGTGCGGGCGCCGGGGTCGGCGACGACGCGCAGCACGGGCGTGGCGCGCGGCGAGGCGGGGAGGGCCGCCGGCGGCGCGATCGAGTCAACGGACGGCCGGACGGTCAGCCGGGGGTCGTCGGCGAGCACGGTGCCGATTCCGGCGAGGACGGCGTCGCTCTCGGCCCGCAGGCGGTGCACGTCGGCCCGCGCCTCGGGCGAGGTGATCCACTGGCTGGTGCCGTCGGCGGCCGCCGAGCGGCCGTCGATCGTCGCGGCGAACTTCCAGGTCACATAGGGCCTGCGGGCCCGTACGAAGGTCAGCCAGGCGGCGTTGCCCTCCTCGGCCTCCGCCGTCAGCACGCCCTCGTCCACCAGCACGCCGTGCCGCCGCAGCACCTCAGCGCCGCCCGAGGCCACGGGGTTGGGATCGGGGACGGCGACGACGACCCGCGCCACGCCGGCCTCCAGGAGGGCGGTGGCGCAGGGCCCGGTCCTGCCGGTGTGGGCGCACGGCTCCAGCGTCACGTAGGCCGTGCCGCCCCGGGCCCGTCCGCCCGCCTCGCGCAGCGCCACGACCTCGGCGTGCGGACCGCCGGCGTAGGCGTGGAAGCCCTCCCCGGCGACCTCACCCGAGGCGTCGAGGACGACGCAGCCGACGACGGGATTGGGGCTGGTGCCGCCCAGTCCCCGGGCGGCGAGCGCGATCGCGCGCCGCATGTGAAGGATGTCCCGCGAGGTCACCCGGTCTTCCTCTCGCCGTTGCCGTAACGGCGGGCCCCGGGGAACGATCGGGATGCGGCCACGCACCACTGCTCGGGCGGCCCGCTGCCGGAACGGCCCTGTGGGACCGCCCGGCGGCATACGACCGCCCGTTCGCGCGCTTCCTCCCATCCGGACTTTCACCGTCGGTCCTGGAGTCTCACCAGGTCCACCGGCCGATGGCTTCGGCCGGGTCGCGGACTTCACCCCTGGGGGCAGGGATGTCACCGCCGGTTCGGAATTTCACCGACCCCGGAGCACGCTGCTCTGCTAGACACCAGTGTAGCCACGCCCGCTTCAACGACCTAGTGCGGGTTTGCGGGGATCGGATCGGTGATCAAACAAGGATCCTTATCTGTGCACTTCTTCTCGGGTATGTGTGGGTTATGTCACAAAGTTGTGACATAAGTGCATTCATGTAATATGCAGTGTCCCGCGGCGCGTCCACCAAGGTCAACGCGGTCGCAGGACACAAGGTGATTTACATTGCACAACGAAGCAAGAACGCGGCGAACTGCCCGCGCCAAGTGATTGACCCCTGCCAAATCAGTTGCCAGGGTTCCCTATAGTCGGATCTCTTCCGATCGTTAATGGTCCACCCGGGAGCACCGAACCATGACGTTCCCCCCCTCGACCGCGACCGACGCCGCCGCGGAGCCCGCGGACACCGCGGACCCGGCCGCGTCCGGTCCCGCCGTCGTCGGCCGTTCGCCCGGACAGCTCATGTGGCGCCGCTTCCGGCGCGACAGGACAGGCGTCGGCTCGGCGATCGTCGTGCTCGCCTTCTTCCTGATCGCGCTCCTGGCCCCCGTGATCGCCTCGTTGTACGGCAAGGACCCGTACACCACGTACGGGCAGAACCAGCCCGGCCTGCTCAACCAGTTCGGCTATCCCATCGCGCCGAACGGCGGCATGAGCGGGGACTTCTGGTTCGGGCTGGAGCCCGGCCTGGGCCGCGACGTCTTCACGCAACTCGTGTACGGCATCCGCACCTCGCTGAGCATCGCCGTCATCGTGACCGTCCTCACCACGGTCATCGGGGTCGTGATGGGCGTGACCTCGGGATACCTGGGCGGCCGCACCGACTACGTGATCGGGCGGGTCATCGACACGCTGCTCGCGTTCCCCTCCCAGCTGTTCCTGATCGTCTTCCTCCCGGTCGTCGAGGCGGCTCTCGTGCTCCCCGAGGAGGAGACGCCGGTCTGGCTGCGGTACGTGTCGATCTGCGTCGTCCTCACCGTCCTCGGCTGGGCCACGATCGCCCGCCTGCTGCGTGCCCAGGTGCTGTCGCTGCGGGCGCGCGAGTTCGTGGAGGCCGCCCGCGTCACCGGCGCGTCGCCGGCCCGGGTGATCTTCAAGGAACTGCTGCCCAACCTCTGGACCCCGATCATCATCCAGGCCACGCTCGCGCTCCCGCTCTACGTCGGCGCGGAGGCGGGACTCGGCTTCCTCGGCGTGGGCATGACCGAGCCCACCCCCGACTGGGGCCGCATGTTCCAGGTGGGCGTGAACGTCTACCACTCCGACGTCACCTACCTGCTGTTCCCCGGCGTCTCGATGCTGATCTTCGTGGTGGCCTTCAACCTGCTCGGGGACTCCATCCGCGACGCCTTCGACCCACGCACCAAGCGCTGACCCAGTGAGCGCGCACCTCCATAGGAAGGACCACATGAGATCGCACAGCAGGCGATTCGTCTCCATGACGGCCGTGCTCGCGGCGGGCGCGCTGGCACTGGCCGGCTGCGCCAAGGGCGGTGGCGGCGGGGCCCCCGAGGGCGCCGCGGGCAGCTCCCAGAAGCCGCTGGAGAACAAGGCCGTCAGCGCGATATCGGTCGGCACCGCCGACGACTCCACGGGACCGGCCCCCGAGGTCCCGGGCGCCAAGCCGGGCGGCACCGTCTACATGATCGACCGTGACGACTTCAGCCACCTCGACCCCGGCCGCGTCTACATCAACTACAACTCCTCGGTCTCGGCCCTGTTCACCCGGACGCTGACCAACTACAAGCAGGACGACGCGGGCAACATCAAGCTCGTCGGCGACCTCGCGACCGACACGGGCACCACCACCGACGGCGGCAAGACCTGGAAGTTCACCCTCAAGGACGGCCTCAAGTGGCAGGACGGCGCGCCGATCACCTCCGCTGACGTCAAGTACAGCTTCGAGCGCCTGTTCGCCGACTTCATCACCGAGGGCCCCGACTACGCCGAGTCCTGGCTGGTCCCGGACCCGAACAAGCCGTTCCGCGACCAGTACAAGGGCCCGTACGACGGCAAGGAACTCGACACGATCGAGACGCCGGACGACAAGACGGTGGTCTTCCACCTGAACGCGGCGCACCCCGACTTCAACTTCACCGTCGCCATGACCGGCTACGGCGCCGTGCCGAAGGCGCACGACACGAAGCAGAAGTACGACAAGCAGCCCTGGTCGTCCGGTCCGTACAAGATCGTCAGTCACGTGACGGACAAGTCGCTCGACCTGGAGCGCAACGAGAACTGGGACAAGAACACCGACCCCATCCGGCACGCGTACCCGGACAAGTTCCACATGGAGTTCGGCCTGCAGAGCCAGCAGACCACCGAGCGCTTCATGGCCGACACGGGCAACGACAAGCAGGCGTTCACCTTCCACAACCCGGTCGCCCCCGAGCGGGTCCAGGAGGTGTTCGGCAACGCCGACCTGATGAAGCGGTCGCTGCAGGGCCTGACCCCGTTCACGACCTTCTACAACATCAACACCAAGCGGGTCACGGACGTCAACGTCCGCAAGGCGATCCAGCTGGCGTGGCCGGCCAAGCAGATCCAGCAGCTCCAGGGCGGCGAGATCTCGGCCGGGAAGATCGCCACGACCGTGATGAGCCCGACCGTCCTCGGCTACGAGGCGTTCGACCTGTACGGCAAGCTGGCCAAGCCCGAGGGCGACCCCGAGGCCGCGAAGACTCTGCTGCAGAAGGCCGGGAACCCCACCCCGACCATCGTCTACGCCTACAACCAGACGCCGACGCAGGAGAAGGTCACCATCGCCATCAAGGAGGCGCTGGCCAAGGCCGGGATCAAGGTGGTCGGCAAGCCGCTGAACGCGGGCACCTACTACGACGCCATCGGCCCGGTGGACAACAAGTACGACGTCTACTGGGGCGGCTGGGCGGCCGACTGGCCGACCGGCTCCACCGCGATCCAGCCGCAGTTCGACGGCCGTCAGATCTCCGACAACGCGCCGAACTACAGCCACCTGAACGTGCCGGAGATCAACTCCGCCATCGACAAGGCCAACGCGGCGACCGACCCCACCGAGGCCGGCAAGGCGTGGGCCGCGATCGACCGGCAGATCATGGACCAGGCCGCGATCATCCCCGAGTTCTACCAGACCTACTTCGGCCTGTACGGCTCGGGCCTCGGCGGGGTGAGGTTCGACCCGATCCAGGGCGAGCAGTCCGCGCTGAACGTCTACGTGAAGTAGCACCACCGGGTCCGCCGCCTCCGCCCCCGCGGGCGGGGCGGCGGGCCCCCGCCCGTTCCGACCGCTGGAGCACGTACGAGACCATGACCAGCTTCCTGGTACGCCGGATCCTCGGCGCCCTCATGATCCTGCTGATCATCAGCGCGGTCACGTTCTACCTCTTCTACGCCGTCCCCCGCGACCCCGCCCGGGCGTTCTGCGGCAAGATCTGCCCGCCGGAGACGCTCCAGCTGGTCCGGCACAACCTGGGCATGGACGAGCCGCTGTTCGTGCAGTACTGGCACTGGCTCGTGGGCATCTTCGCCGGCCGCGAGCTCGTGCAGTTCGGCGACTGCCCCGCCCCCTGCCTGGGCTACTCCTTCGCCACCCAGGAGCCGGTGTTCGGCGCCATCGTGGACCGCTTCCCGGTGACGCTGTCCCTGACGTTCGGGGCGTCGATCGTCATCCTCGCGTTCGGCATCATCACCGGCATGATCGCGGCCTGGAAGGTCGGGCAGCCGCTCGACAAGATCGCCAGCGCCTCGTCCGTCATCGGGGCCTCGCTGCAGATCTACTTCGTCGGCCCGCTGCTGGCCTTCTACCTCGTCGACACCATGCAGCTGATCCCGCGCCCGTCCTACGTGCCGGTCACCGAGGACCCGGTGGGCTGGTTCACCCACCTGCTCCTCCCGTGGGTGGTGCTGTCGATCATCTTCACCGCGAACTACACCAGGATGACCCGCTCCCAGATGGTGGAGCAGCTCGCGGAGGACTACGTCCGCACGGCGCGGGCCAAGGGCATGTCGAACCGCGCGGTGTTCTTCCGGTTCGCCTGGCGCGGCGCGATGATCCCCATCGTCACGATCTTCGGCGTCGACCTCGCCACCCTGCTGGGCGGCGCCATCATCACCGAGCAGACGTTCACCCTCCACGGCATCGGCGAGCTCGCCGTGCGGGCGGTGCAGAACAACGACCTCCCCATGCTGCTCGGCGTGACCATCGTGGGCGCCGCGATGATCGTCATCCTCAACATCGTCGTGGACGTGCTCTACGCGTTCATCGACCCGCGGGTCCGCCTGACCTGAGCCGTGCCCGAGCCGAACGCCCGAAACCTGGAACTGGAGCACCAAGTGACCACCGTGTCGTGGAGCGGCGAGCCGGGGACCTCTCGCGGCCCCGGGCCGTTCCTGTCCGTCCGTGACCTGAGCGTCGAGTTCAGCACCGAGGACGGCGTCGTCCACGCCGTCGACGGCCTGTCCTTCGATCTGGAGAAGGGCACCACGCTCGGCATCGTCGGCGAGTCGGGGTCGGGCAAGTCCGTCACCAACCTCGCCATCCTGGGCCTGCACGACCCCGCGCACACGCGGATCGGCGGCGAGATCTGGCTGGAGGACCGGGAGCTCATCACGGCCGACCGCGCCACGATGGAGAAGCTCCGCGGCGACCGGGTCGCGATGATCTTCCAGGACCCGCTGACCGCCCTGTCGCCGTTCCACACGATCGGCCGGCAGATCGGCGAGGTCTACCGCAAGCACCGGGGCGCGAGCAAGAAGGAGGCCCGGGACCGGGCCGTCGAGATGCTCCGGCGGGTGGGCATCCCGCAGCCGGAGGTGCGGGTGGACCACTACCCCCACGAGTTCTCCGGCGGCATGCGGCAGCGCGCGATGATCGCCATGGCGCTGGTCTGCGACCCCGACCTGCTGATCGCCGACGAGCCGACCACCGCGCTGGACGTGACCGTCCAGGCGCAGATCCTCGACCTGCTCAAGGACCTGCAGCAGCAGTTCGGCACCTCGATCATCCTGATCACGCACGACCTCGGCGTCGTGGCCAACACCGCCGACGACGTCCTGGTCATGTACGCCGGGCGGGCGGCCGAACGCGGCACCGTCCGCGAGGTGCTGCGCGAGCCGCGCCACCCCTACACGTGGGGCCTGCTGTCGTCGATGCCGCGGCTGAACTCCAGCGTGGACGTCCCGCTGAAGCCGGTGCGCGGCACTCCCCCGAGCCTGCTCAACCCGCCCTCCGGCTGCCCGTTCCACCCGCGCTGCGACTATCCGCGGCTCGCCGGGCCCGAACTGTGCTTCGGGCAACGGCCGGACGTCTCCCCCGAGACGGGTCACGGGGACGCCTGTTATCTCACCCTCGAACAGAAGAGGGAACTTCGCACCACCCAGGCCTCGGACCGGACCGAGGCCCAGATCGACGCTCGGACCGAGGACGGCGCATGAACGAGACGCTGCTGGAGCTCAAGGGGCTGGTCAAGCACTTCCCCGTACGGGGTGGCACGCTGATCAAGCGCCAGGTCGGGGCGGTCCACGCGGTGGACGGCATCGACCTCGCCGTCGGCGAGGGCGAGACCGTCGGCCTGGTGGGCGAGTCGGGCTGCGGCAAGTCCACCACCGGCCGCCTGGCGGCCCGCCTGCTCGAACCCACCTCGGGCGAGATCCTCTATCGCGGGCGGAACATCGCCCACAGCTCGCGCCGGGAGCTCAAGCCGATCAGGCCCGAGATCCAGATGATCTTCCAGGACCCGTACAGCTCGCTGAACCCGCGCCAGACCGTCGGCACGATCATCCGCGGGCCGATGGAGGTCAACGACATCGACCCGCCCGGCGGGCGCAGGCGGCGCGTCCAGGAACTGCTGGAGATCGTCGGCCTCAACCCCGAGCACTACAACCGCTTCCCGCACGAGTTCTCCGGCGGCCAGCGGCAGCGCATCGGGATCGCCCGGGCCCTGGCGCTCGACCCCAAGCTGATCATCGCCGACGAGCCGGTGTCGGCGCTGGACGTCTCCATCCAGGCGCAGGTGGTCAACCTGCTGCAGGAACTGCAGCGCGAGCTCGGCATCGCGTTCCTGTTCATCGCGCACGACCTCGCGGTCGTGCGGCACTTCTCCCAGCGGGTCGCGGTCATGTACCTCGGGAAGATCGTCGAGATCGGCGACCGCGCGTCGATCTACGAGCGGCCCCGGCATCCGTACACGCACGCCCTGCTGTCGGCGGTGCCGGAGCCCGACATGTCGAGCGAGCCGCGTGAGCGCATCCGCCTGGCGGGCGACGTGCCCTCGCCGATCAACCCGCCGTCCGGCTGCCGGTTCCGCACGCGCTGCTGGAAGGCCCAGGACAAGTGCGCCGAGGAGGTGCCGCCCCTGGTCCGGCTCAGCGGCAACCGCGAGGGCCACCTGACCGCCTGCCACTTCCCCGAGGCGCCCACCACCCAGGGCGAGGACGTGGTCCTCGACCCCGCCCTGGCCTGACCCCGGCCCGTCCGGGGGACGGCCGCGCGGGTCCGCGGCGTGACCGGGCGCAGCCCGGCCGGCAAGCCCGGCCGAGAAGCCCGTTCGGATGGCCGGTCAGGAGGGCGGGGTCGCCCGCTCGGCGAGGTTCCTGAGCTCCGTGACGGCGCGGGCGGGGTCGTCGGCACCGTAGACGGCGTTGCCGGCCACGAAGACGTCGGCCCCGGCCTCGGCGCAGCGCTCGATGGTCTCCGTGGACACGCCGCCGTCGACCTGGAGCCACACCTCGCCGCCGTACTTGTCGATCAGGGTGCGGGCCCGCGACACCTTCGGCAGCACGATGTCGAGGAAGCGCTGCCCGCCGAAGCCCGGCTCGACGGTCATGACGAGCAGCATGTCGATCTCGGGCAGCAGGTCCTCGTACCCCTCCACGGCGGTCGCCGGGTTCAGCGCGAGACCGGCCCTCGCCCCGGCCGCGCGGATCGCCCGCAGCGTGCGCACGGCCGCCTTGGCGGCCTCGGCGTGGATCGTGACGCTGCCCGCGCCCGCCTCGGCGTAGTCGGGCGCCCACCGGTCCGGCTCCTCGATCATGAGGTGGCAGTCGACCGGCGTCGAGGTCGTCTTCAGCAGGGACTCGACGACCGGCAGGCCGAGCGTGAGGTTGGGCACGAACCGGTAGTCCATCACGTCGACGTGGAGCCAGTCGGCGACGTTCTCGACCCGCGCGGCCTCGTCGGCGAGGCGGGCGAAGTCGGCGGACAGGATGCTGGGCGAGATCTGAACGGCCATAGTCCCTGCAGTCTATTCAGCCCTGGCGCCAGGTCCCCGCCCCCGCCCTGTGCCGCCTCGTGCCGCCCTGTGCTGCCCCGGGACCGGTCCCGGGAACCCGTGGCGAGGACGCTCTTCAGGGACGGCGCAGCAGCGCCAGGAACATCGCGTCGGTGCCGTGCCGATGCGGCCAGAACTGCCCGTACGGTCCGTCGCCGAGCCCCGGGACCTCGGGCAGGAACGCGCGCGCGTCCAGCACCTCGGCCCGGTCGCGCACGTCCTCCACCACCGCGCGGGTCTCGGCCAGGTGCGGCGAGCAGGTCACGTACGCCACGACGCCGCCCGGCCTGACGGCCTCCAGCGCCGAGTCGAGCAGCCGCCGCTGCAACGCGGTGAGCTCGGGGATGCTCCGGGGGTCGCGCCGCCACCGGGCCTCCGGCCGTCTGCGCAGCGCGCCGAGCCCGGTGCAGGGGGCGTCGAGCATCACCCGGTCGAACGCGCCGGGCCGCCAGGCGGGCCGGGTGCCGTCCGCCGTGATCACCTTCGCCTCGCGGGTGGTGCCCCAGACCAGACGGGCGCGGTGATACTGCAGGTCGGCGCCGAGCAGCCGGGCGCCTCGCTCCGTGGCCACCGCGTCGAGCAGCCCGGCCTTCCCACCGGGGCCCGCGCACATGTCCAGCCAGGTCGTGTCGTGGTCGAGCGGCACACGGGTCAGCGCGAGCGCGACAAGCTGGCTGGCCTCGTCCTGGACCGCCGCCCGCGCCTCCCCCACCGCCGCGAGGGAGCCGGGGTCGCCCTCCGGCAGATACGCGGCGTACGGTGAGTAGGCGCCGGGCTCCGCCCCGGCGGCGAACAGCTCCTCCACCGTGGCCCGCCCGGGCCGCGCCACCAGCACCACCCGGGGCCGCTCGTTGTCGGCCTCCAGCAGCGCGGCCGTCTCGTCCAGGTCGCCGCCGACCGCGTCGCGCAACGCGGTGACGATCCAGCGCGGATGGCTGTAGCTGACGGCGAGGTGGCCGGCCGGGTCCTCCTCGCGGGGCGGCGCCACGATCTCCAGCCACTGCTCCAGCGTCCGGCCCGCGACCTTCCGCAGCACGGCGTTGGCGTACTTGGACGGGCCCGGCCCGACGCGCAGCCGTACGAGGTCGATGGTGGCGCTGACCGCGGCGTGGGACGGGATCCGGGTGCGCAGAAGCTGGTGCACGCCGAGGCGCACCGCGTCGAGCAGCGGCGGGTCGACCTTCTCCGGCGGGCGGTCGCTGCACGCGGCGATCACTTCGTCGTAGGTGCCGAGGCCGCGCAGCGTCCCGTAGGCCAGCTCGGTGGCGAGGGCCGCGTCCCGGCCGGTGATCCGCCGCTGCCGCAGCAGCGTGGGCATGAGCAGGTTGGCGTACGCGTCACGCTCGTCGACGGCCCGCATCAGGTCGTAGGCGGCGTTACGCGCCTCGTCGCGCGGCGGGCGGCCACGGCCCTGCCTCCGCTGCCCGGTCCTCGCCTCGGGGGCGGCCTGCCCGGCGTGCCCCGTCTGCGCGCCGCGTCCCGGCCGGGCCCGGCCGGCACCGCCGCGCGGTCCGCTGCCCTGGCCGCCGCCCTGGCCACCGTTCTGGCCGCCGCCCCGGCCCTCTGCCTGGCCGCCCCGCCGGCCGCGCGGCGCGCCGCCCCCTGCGTCGCCGCCCTGACCCCTGCCCTGCTTCACCCTGTCACCCTCGACCCTGCCACCCTCGACCCTGTCATCCGTGAACCAGCGGGCAACCCTAGCGCCTTCCTCCGCCACCCCGCCGCCCGGCGCACGGTCCGCCCGCGCCGTGCACCGCCCGGAACGCGTCCGCCTCGACGCGGCGCCGCCCGGTCACGTCGGTGGTGGTGGCCACAGGTCCCTCAGACCAGCGTCTCACCGTCGGCGAAGCGAACGCCGCGGCCCCACTCGGCGGCGGTCATCTGCCGCTTGCCCTGCGGCTGCACCTCGCCGAGTTCGACGGGGTGGCTGGCGGTGCCGACGAGCACGGTCTTCCTGGTGGCCGCGATCTCGCCCGGCGCGAGCTTGTCCGCGTCGGGGGCGAGCCGCACCGGGCCGATCTTGACCCGCTGGCCGCGGAACTCCGTCCAGGCGCCGGGAGCGGGGGTGCAGGCGCGCACGAGCCGGTCCACCCGCATCGCGGGCGCGGCCCAGTCGACGCGCGCGTCGTCGACCTCGATCTTCGGGGCGAGGCTGACGCCGTCCGCGGGCTGCGGGCGCGCCTCCAGGGCGCCGTCCTCGACGCCGTCCAGCGTGGCCAGCAGCAGGCCCGCGCCCGCCTCGCCGAGCCGGGCCAGCAGCGTGCCGCTGGTGTCGTCGTCGCGGATCGGCTCGGTCAGCACGCCGAAGACCGGCCCGGCGTCCAGCTCCTTCACGATGCGGAAGGTCGAGGCGCCGGTGACGTCGTCACCGTGCAGTACGGCGTGCTGGACGGGGGCCGCGCCCCGCCACGCCGGCAGCACGGAGAAGTGCAGATTGATCCAGCCGTGGGGCGGGATGTCGAGGGCCGCCTGCGGAAGCAGCGCGCCGTAGGCGACCACCGGGCAGCAGTCCGGGCCGATCGCCCGCAGCCGGTCGAGGAAGTCAGGGTCGCCGGCCTTCGCCGGTCTGAGCACCTCGATGCCCGACTCCTCCGCGAGCTGGGCCACCGGGCTGGGGTGCACCTTCCGCCCCCGGCCCGACTGCGCGTCCGGCCGGGTGACGACGGCGGCCACCTCGTGCCGGGGCGAGTCCAGCAGGGCGCGCAGCGACGGCAGCGCGGCGTCGGGGGTACCGGCGAAGACCAGGCGCACTACAGGGCCCGTCCCTGCGTGGCGTGCGGCGAGATCTTCACCACCGGGGCCGACAGGCCGCTCCACTCGGCCTCGCGGATCGCCTTCATGGCGAGCTTGCGCTGCTTCGTGTCCATCCTGTCGATGAACAGCACGCCGTCCAGGTGGTCGGTCTCGTGCTGGAAGCAGCGCGCCATGATGTCGGTGCCCTCGATCGTCACCGGCTCGCCGTGCATGTTGAAGCCCTTGGCGACCGCCCGGATCGCCCGCGGCGTGGGGAAGGACAGGCCGGGGAAGGACAGGCAGCCCTCCTCGCCCTCCTCGTCCAGCTCGTCGCCGAGGTCGAGATCGGGGTTGATCACGTGGCCGAGCTGCTCGTCCACGTAGTAGGTGAACACGCGCAGCCCGACGCCGATCTGCGGCGCGGCGAGCCCGGCGCCCGGCGCGTCCATCATCGTGTCGGTCAGGTCCTTCACGAGCCTGCGCAGCTCCTTGTCGAAGTCGACCACCGGCTCGGCCGGCGTGCGCAGCACGGGGTCGCCGAACAGGCGGATCGGCTGAATGGCCAAGGGTCGGCTCCGTTCACGTCACATACACGAGGAGGATCACCACAGTCTATGTGCGCGACCGCACCTTCATCGCCGTCTTCCTGGCCGTCTTCGCGATCAGCGGATCGGGGTGGTGCCGGCCGAGCATCTCCAGCACGGCGAGGGCGTCGGGGTGGTCGGCCCGGCCCATCTCGGGCACCAGCGCGAGCAGGTCCTCGCCGAGCAGGTCGAAGTGGGCCACGGAGTCGACCGGGGCGCCGATGTAGAGCAGGGCGGCGAGGGTGTCCACCGCCACCCAGGCGCCGTCGCCCTCGCCGAGCGCGGGCGCCTCCAGGTCCCGCACGCCCAGCCAGGCCGCGGCGTAGCGCCACATCATCGGCTCGTCCAGGGCCTCCCGTACGGCCTGCGCGGCCTCGGGGCCGAGCTCCTCCAGCACGGTCCCCGCGGTGCCGCGCTGGGCCGCGTCGCCCGACGCGGCGATCTTGATCAGCTCCCGCGCGGCGTCCTCCGGGACGCGGCGCTCCAGCCAGAGGGTGGCGGCGCTGGCGGACGCCCGGCCGTGCAGCATCGCGTCGATGAGGTCGGCGGCCCCCAGCTCGGCCAGCGCGGCCACCTCGCCCAGGGACGGCGCGTCGTGCCCCTCCCGCAGCAGGTCGCGGCGCACCGCCCACACGCCCGGCTGGCTGAGGCGGACCAGCTCGCCGGTCAGCTCGATCAGCCCGCAGTACTCCAGCAGCGCCATCGCCGCCGACAGCTCGCCTGGCAGGGTCATCCGCAGCCGCCGCAGGTCGGCCGGCCGCGCCTCGCATCCCACCTCGTGCGCCTGCAGGATGCCGCCGGCGAGCGCCGCGAGCGGCATGCCCTCGCGCACCGAGTAGATCGTGGCGAGGATCTCGGTGAGGTGCTCGTCGACCACGGCCGAGCCGGTGAGGCCCTCCTCGGTCCGGTCGAGCACGTCCATGACCACGCCGTCCCAGAACTCCATGGGGTCGGGCACCCCCGGCCCGGGGCGGGCGCCCTGGCGGGTGACCTCCACGAGACGGCCGTTCACCGCGACCACCCACAGCAGCCGGAGCCGGGCGGCCGCCAGGCCCAGCGCGGCGACGATGGCCTCCGCCTCGGCCGGGTGCGGCAGCCCCTCCTCGGTCACCTCGCAGACGCCCTGGGAGGAGGCCGCGCAGCGGCCCCCGACCCACTCGGCGAGGCGGCGGGCGTCGCGTACGAGGGGGACCTCCCGGACCGCGTGGACGAGCTCCTCGTCGGGGGCGATGTCGACCGGCGGGAAGGTGAGCACGTCGCTGTCGGCCATTCCAGCAACTTACTGCACAGCAGTCACCTGATGCCCCGCGAACGTGCCTTGAAGGCCGCTTTCCGGGCGGCCTTCGCGGCGGCCTGGTCCCGCAGCGTGTTGCCGAGCAGCTCCAGGACCTCGACGACGTCGGGGTGCTCCACCCGCCACATGTCCTCGATCAGATGCGGGGGCGGGCCGGAGGCCGCGATGTTCTCCGCGAAGCCCTCGGGGTCGGCCTCGGCGGCGGGCAGCGCCAGCGCCAGCATGTCGACGCTCATCCACAGCACCTCCTCCGGCGTGAGCGCGGGGGCCTCCAGGCCGCGCGAGGACAGCCAGTGGATGGCGTGCGGGCGAAGCTCGGTGTCGTCCAGGTAGGACCGCACGACGGGAGCCGCCTCCCGGCCCAGCCGGTCGACGATCGTCACCGCGACCCCGCGCACCTCCGCCGGGGCGCCCGCGACGGCGGCCAGCAGCTCCGCCGCGGCCTGCTCGGGCGTACGGCGGGACAGCCACTCGGCGATGTCCCGTTCGGCCGCCTCGTCCGCGGGGCCGTCGCCGATGAGGCCCGCGATGAGGCCGCTCGCGTCGCCTTCGGCCAGGTCGGGGGCGAGCGGCGCGTCCATGCCCATGCCCGCGTACACCTCGCGCAGGCCCCACAGGGCGTGCGTGGTGAGGGCCAGGCCGTCCTCCGTACGCTGGACCGTTCCCGCGTACGCCAGGCCGGTCAGCGCCTCGTCCAGCCGCCCCACCGGCCGCCCGTCGGCCAGTTCACGCAGGTAGTCGGCGAGCGCGTCCACCTGGACGGGCGACTGCAGCCGGTAGAGCAGGTCGTGGATCTGGGCCATCCCGTCGTCGACCACCCGCTCGCCGGTCAGCGGCACCAGGCCCTCGATCAGCAGCTCCAGCGCCCCCGTCCACAGGTCGAGCACCTCCTCGTCGCCGCGCTCCGCCAGGTCGCGGAAGCCCTCGGCCGCCTCGACGGCCGGAGGGCCGGCGTGCGCCAGCCCCAGTTCGAGCGCCAGACGCCAGGCGGCCTCGGGGCGTCGTACGCCGAGGCCGTCCCTGATCGCGCGGGCGTCCGCGGCGCGCAGCGAGCGGCGCAGGGTGAGGGTGCGGCGGCCCTCCGCCAGCCACGTCACCACGCGGTGGGCGTCGACCAGCAGCGGCACCTCGCGCGCCGCCCGCGCCACCTCCTCGGCCGGCGCGAGCCGTACGGGCGGCAGCGGCGCGCAGCCGGGGCAGTCGCAGTCGGGGCCGTCCGTCTCCCCCTCGGCCCGGCCGCCCGCGGCGTCGAGCTCCAGCGAGTCGGGGCCGATGGCGCTGAACAGGCTCTTGGCCATGCCGAACTTGGACGTGTCGGCGAGCGCCCGGGGCATCTCGGGCTCGATCTCGTCGATCGTCGCCCGCATCCGGGCGGCGGTCTTGCCGCCGATCTCGCCTGTGTCCAGGAGGAACTCGACCAGCGTGCGCGCCGCGGCCACGGTCTCCGGCGCGCTCTCGGGCGGCGCGATGACCTTGCGCGGGTAGATCTCCAGCAGGAGCTCCTCGAAGGTCCCCGGCCGGAAATCGCCCAGCTCGTTGACCTCCAGATAGTCGCTGGCGTAGTCGCACAGCAGCCGTACCTCGTCGACGTCGACCTCGACGTTCCTCTCCCGCCCCCAGGCGCGGAGGCCGTCGACGGCCCGGTTCACCCATTCGATCGACACACACGCACGCTAACGGCTCGCTTTGTGCGAGGCGAATCGGTCAGATGAGATCGAGCGGATCAATGTTCACTCGGACCACCTCCGGCGCCTTGCGTGCCGAGCGCACCCCGGAGGCGCCCTTGAGCGCGCGGGCGAGCGCGGAGCCGAGGTGACGCGGCACCCGGACCATGGCGCGCTCCTGCCCGCCGTCCACCGGCACCGGCCCCAGCACCTGCGCCCCGGCGGGCAGGCCGGCGTCCGCCAGCGTCTCCCTGACGGCCGCCGCCGGGCCGGTCAGCGTGGCCAGCCGCACGGCCGGCGGGAAGCCCAGCTCGGTCCGGTCGTCGAGCTCCCGCTCGGCGAAGGTGACGGGGTCCCAGCGCAGCAGGGCCTGTACGGCCGGGACCGCCGCGTCGGCCATGACGACCAGCTCGCCCGCCGGCCGCAGCAGCGCGGCGGCGTTCGCCCAGCGCCGCAGGGTCTCCTCGGCCGCGCGCAGGTCGGGACGGCCGAGCAGGGCCCATCCGTCGAGCAGCACGCCGGCCGCGTAGCCGCCGTCGGCCACCGGTTCGGCCCCGGGGGTGGCCACGACCAGTGCCGGAGCGCCGCTCACCCTGGCCAGGACCCCGTCGCGTCCGCTCGTGCGCACGGCGACGGACGGGAAGGCCCGGCCCAGCTCCTCCGCCGTCCGCCGGGCGCCCACGATGACGGCCCGCACGCCGGTCCCCCCGCAGGAGGGGCAGCGCCAGTCGCCCGCGATCCGGCCGCACCAGCGGCAGTACGGCATGGCGTGCCCGCCCCGCAGGGCCAGCGGTCCCGAGCAGACCGGCCCCGAATACGACGGCTCCGAGTGCGGCTGCTCCGAGTGCGACGGCTCCGTGGCGAGGCGGACCGGCGGCGCGCCCGAGCAGCGGGCGGGGGCGCGGCAGTGGCGGCACGCGAGCGCGGGCAGGTAGCCCCTGCGCGGGACCTGCACCAGGACGGGCCCGTGCTCCAGGCCCTCACGCAGCGCCCGCCAGGCGACGCTGGGCAGGCGGGCGGCCCTGGCCGCCTGGTCGCGGGCCAGTTCGGCGTCGTCGCCCGCGGGACGCACTCTGGGGGCCCGCGCCCGCACCACCGCGCGGTCGGGCACGAGAGGGCCGGCCCAGCCCGTGTCGACGAGCGCCGTCGCCTCGGCGGTGCGGGCGTAGCCCCCGACGAGCAGGCCCGCTCCCGCCTGGTGGGCGCGCAGGCCGAGGACCTCCCGCGCGTGGGGATAGGGGGCGTGGCGCTCGGCGTGCAGGTCGTCGCCGTCGTCCCAGATGACCGCGAGGCCCAGCCGGGCCACCGGGGCGAAGGCCGCCGGGCGGTTGCCCACCGCGATGCCGGCCTCCCCGCGCAGCGCCTTGAGCCAGCGCCGGTATCGCTCGGCGGGCCCGAGGTCCGCGGTGATCGCGACGTGCGGGGTGTCGCCCAGGGCCTCGGCCACCAGCGCGACGTCCTTGCCGTCGGGAACCACCACGACGACGCCCCGGCCGCCGTCCAGCGTCGCCCGCGCGGCTGCCGCGATCGCGTGGGGCCACGTCGGCCCGTCGGCGTCCGTGCCGGGCAGGGCGGTCCACACCGCCCGCGGCGCCCTGCCCTCGGCCAGCGCCTCCAGGAACGAGGCCCCCGCCGGATAGGCCTCCCACGGACCCGCGTGCGCGTCCTTCCCCGCCGGGGCGGCGGCGGCCGCGGGGAGATCGGCGCGGCGGACGGGGGTGCGCGCCTCGGCCTCGACCCGGGCGTGCCGCGGCGGCACCGCCAGCCGCAGGACGTCGGGCAGGGTCCCGGCGTAGCGGTCGGCCACCGCGCGGGCCAGGCGGGCGATCTCGGGGGTGAGAACGGGCTCCGGGGAGATCACCCGCTCCAGGAAGGACAACCGCCCGCCGTGTTCGCTTTCGGTGAGCCGTTCGAGCAGGTAACCGTCGGCGAGCTGACCGGCGAAACGGACCCGCACCCGGCAGCCGGGCACGGCCTCGGCGTCCATCTCGGCGGGGACGAGGTAGTCGAACGGCCGGTCCAGGTGCGGCAGCGGCGTGTCCACCACGATCCGGGCGACCGGAAGGCTCGCCGCCGCCTCACGCGCCCCCTTGCGCGCGCCCGCCCGCGTCCGCTCCGCGCCCGCCGCACGAGTCCGCCCGGTGGGCTGGATGAACCGCTTCCCGGCGGCGGGAGGCGCCGGTAGGAGCGCCTCCTGCGGATGAGGGGCACGGGTCGGCTCGGTCACGTGTACGTCCTACCAGACCCGGCGGGCCGCAATCGCCCACAGGCCCGCGGGCTGTGGGCGAAGCCGGTCGAGGGTCCGGGCCGGCGTGCCGAGCGCCGGCCTGCTCGCCGAACAGCAGCAGGCGATGCTCGCCCAGGACTGTCGCCTGTGACAGGGCACCGGCCCGCAGGCTGTGGGCGAAGCCCAGCGAGCGGGGTCGTCGCCTGTGGCCACGCCGGTTTCGCGGGGCCCCGGCCCGGCGGGGCCGGCCTGCTCGGCCGGGCGTGCCTGTCCGGCGCCGCCGCGAGGGCGGCGCCGGGGTCCGTCAGGGACGGGTCACAGGCCCGCGGCGGTGCGCAGGGCGTCGGCCCGGTCGGTGGACTCCCAGGAGACGCCCTCACGGCCGAAGTGGCCGTACGCGGCGGTCTCGGAGTAGATCGGGCGCAGCAGGTCGAGGTCGCGGATGATCGCGGCCGGGCGCAGGTCGAACACCTGGAGCACCGCGTCCTGGATCACGTTGACCGGCGCCTTCTCGGTGCCGAACGTCTCGACGAACAGGCCGACCGGCTGCGCCTTGCCGATCGCGTACGCCACCTGGACCTCGCAGCGGTCGGCCAGACCGGCCGCGACGACGTTCTTGGCGACCCAGCGCATCGCGTAGGCGGCCGAACGGTCCACCTTGGACGGGTCCTTGCCGGAGAAGGCGCCGCCGCCGTGGCGGGCCATGCCGCCGTACGTGTCGATGATGATCTTGCGGCCGGTGAGCCCGGCGTCGCCCATCGGGCCGCCGATCTCGAAGCGGCCGGTCGGGTTCACCAGCAGGCGGTAGCCCTCGGTCTCGATCTCCAGGTCGGCCAGCACCGGCTCCACGACGTGGTCGCGGATGTCGGGGGCCAGCATCTCCCGCAGGTCGATCTCCGGGGCGTGCTGGGTGGAGACCACCACGGTGTCGAGGCGGACCGGCCGGTCGCCGTCGTACTCAATCGTGACCTGGGTCTTGCCGTCCGGGCGCAGGTAGGGAACGGTCCCGTTCTTGCGGACCTCCGACAGGCGGCGGGCCATCCGGTGCGCGAGCGTGATCGGCAGCGGCATCAGCTCGGGGGTCTCGCGGCAGGCGTAGCCGAACATCAGGCCCTGGTCGCCCGCGCCCTGGCGGTCGAAGTCGTCGGCGCCCTCGCCCTCGCGGTGCTCGTAGGCGTCGTCGACGCCCTGGGCGATGTCCGGCGACTGGGCGCCGATGGACACCGACACGCCGCAGGAGGCGCCGTCGAAGCCCTTGTGGGAGGCGTCGTACCCGATCTCGAGGATCTTCTCCCGGATCAGGGCGGGGATGTCGACGTAGGTCTCCGTCGTCACCTCGCCGGCGACGTGGACCTGGCCAGTGGTGATCAGCGTCTCGACGGCGACCCGGCTCTTCGGGTCGTCCTTGAGCATCGCGTCGAGAATCGCGTCACTGATCTGGTCAGCGATCTTGTCCGGGTGGCCCTCGGTGACCGACTCGGAGGTGAACAGGCGACGGGACAACTCTGGGCTCCTCATGCAGCGGCTGCTGACGTCTGTGAAGGACCGCCGGTAGGCCCTACCGGCGGCCATTCGATGCTCACGCGAGTCTAGCCTCAGGCGATGCGGCGCGGCACAGCCATCCCGGTTCCGGCCACGTCACCGGTTCCCCGACAGGCGGCGGGCAGGACGCGCCCGCCGGGGTCCCGGACTCCCCTCAGAGGTCGGGGAGGGGATCTCTGGGCAGGTCACCGGGGGAGAAGGCCTCGGCGTCCGCCGCCGCGACCACCGCCGCGTACTCGTCGTCGACCTCCAGGGTCATGCCGTCGATCTCGATCCTCGGGCCCGACCCGAACTCGACCGGCCCGAGTCGGGTGCGGCGGGGGTAGCGGGCCCACACCCGCGACGGCTCGTCCCGCGTGAGCATCTTGGTGGACAGCAGCGTGACCGAGCGGTTCGTCACGACGACGAGAAAGCTGATCATGGCAGGAGGAGGCAGGGCCACCGCGGGAAAGACATAGCGGATGTCCTCGCCGGGGCCGAGCATGGCCCGGCAGCGCTCTCTGATCGTGGCGGACACCGGCATGCGATCGCTCCCTCGACGCACCCTGCGGAGGCGGGCACGGACGCCCGCACCGGCACCACGCGAGGTCCGCGAGGGGTCGAGGTCCACGAGGGGTCAGGGGAGACGCCGTACCACCAGGTTCCACACTACGTCGGCGAGATCCTCTTTGGGACCCCTCGGAATCTCCACCGACTCGCCCTCCGCAGTGAGGACGACGGCGGCGTTGTCGGGCGTGCCGAACGCGAGGTTCTCCCCCACCTGGTTGACCACGAGCAGGTCGCAGCCCTTGCGTTCCAGCTTGGCGCGCCCGTTGGCGAGAACGTCGTCCGTCTCCGCCGCGAAACCCACGATCACCCGCGGGTACGTCCCGCCTCCGGCCCGGCGGGTCTCCCCCAGCTCAGCCAGGATGTCCGGATTTTTCGTGAGATGGATTGGATCGGGCTCGGCGGCCGACTTCTTGATCTTCGTGCCGCTCTGCCGTACGGGCCGGAAGTCCGCGACGGCGGCGGCCATGACGACGGCGTCGGCGTGCTCCGCGGCGGCCAGGACCGCCTCGCGGAGCTGCGTCGCCGACTCCACCCGCACCACCTTCGCGCCCGCCGGGTCGGGCAGCGCCACGTTCGCCGACACCAGCGTGACCTCCGCGCCCCTGGCGACGGCCGTACGGGCGAGGGCGTATCCCTGCAGCCCCGAGGAGCGGTTGCCGATGAAGCGGACGGGGTCGATCGCCTCACGGGTGCCGCCGGCGGAGACGACGACGTGCCGCCCCGCCAGATCGCCGCCGCGGCCCGCGAGCACGCGCCGGCAGACCTCGAAGATCTCGGCGGGGTCCGGCAGCCGCCCGGGGCCCGTGTCGGCGCCGGTGAGCCTGCCGCTCGCGGGTTCGATCACCACCGCGCCCCGCTCCCGCAGCGTCGCCACGTTGGCGCGCGTGGCGGGGTGCTCCCACATCTCGGTGTGCATCGCGGGCGCGAACACCACCGGGCAGCGCGCCGTGAGAAGTGTGTTCGTGAGGAGGTCGTTCGCCATGCCGTGCGCGGCCCGGGCCAGCACGTCCGCCGTCGCCGGGGCGACGACCACCAGGTCCGCGGACTGCCCGATGCGCACGTGCGGCACCTCGTGCACCGACTCCCACACCTCTGTGGTCACCGGGTTGCCCGACAGCGCGGCCCAGGTCGGCTCGCCGACGAAACGCAGGGCGTCCCTGGTCGGCACGACGCGCACGTCGTGTCCCGACTCCGTGAAGAGGCGCAGCAACTCGCAGGACTTGTAGACCGCGATGCCCGCGCTGACGCCCAGCACGACTGTGTTTCCCGCTTCGCTCATCGGGGCGCTCACTCCCGGCTTCTTCCCTCGTCGCGCTCTGGTCGCTTCGCTCCCGCGCACTCCTCAGTCCAGAAACCGGCGCGCCCCTCCGGCTCGCTCGGGGTTTCCCGTGGCGGGGCGGGGGTCAGCCCTCGATGGGCTCGGAGGTCAGCAGGCCCTCGGCGACCTCGCGCAGGGCGATGGACAGCGGCTTCTCCTGGGCGTGGGTCTCCACGAGGGGCCCGACGTACTCCAGCAGGCCCTCGCCGAGCTGGGAGTAGTAGGCGTTGATCTGGCGCGCCCGCTTCGCCCCCATGATCACAAGGCTGTACTTGCTGTCGACGATGTCGAGGAGCGAGTCGATCGACGGGTTGGTGATGCCTTCCGCGTAGGCGGCGCTGCTTGCCACGTCAGTGATTCCCCTAGCTAGGTGAGTGTCCCAGCAAGGTTATCAGCCGGTGGCACACGTCATCGACGGACGTGTTGACGAGCGTGAGGTCGAACTCCTTCTCCGCCGCCAGCTCGACGCGTCCCGCCTCCAGGCGGCGGGCGATCACGTCGGGAGGCTCGGTGCCGCGGCCGCGCAGCCGCCGCTCCAGCTCCTCCCAGCTCGGCGGGGCCAGGAACACCAGCAGGGCCTCGGGCATGGTCCTGCGCACCTGTCTGGCGCCCTGCAGGTCGATCTCCAGCAGAGTGGGGACGCCCGCCGCCAGCCTCTCCAGCACCGGACGCCTGGGCGTGCCGTACCGGTTGCCGGCGAACTCGGCCCACTCGAGAAGCTCGCCGGAGGCGACGAGCCGGTCGAACTCGTCGTTGCCGGCGAAGAAGTACTCCACGCCGTGCGTCTCCCCCGGACGGGGCTTCCGGGTTGTCACCGAGACCGACAGCCACACCTCCGGGTGGGACCGCCGGAGCTCGGCGACGACCGTGGACTTGCCCACACCCGACGGACCGGACAGGACCGTCAGGCGCGGGCGGGGTGTGGAGTCACCTCCGCGTGCCCGGGACCCGCTGTCGGTCGCCGCCTCATGGGCCCGATCTCCAGCGGACCAGGACGTTTCGGTCACTCCGTACCCCCGTGAACTCGTTCGTACGCCGCCGAGATCAGCTCTCGGCGCCGCCGAACTCGCGCTCAAGGGAGGCGCGCTGGTTGGCGCCGAGACCCCGCACACGGCGGGATTCGGCGATACCAAGGCGCTCCATGAGCTGCTTGGCGCGGACCTTGCCGACGCCAGGGAGCGACTCCAGCAGAGCCGAGACCTTCATCTTGCCGATGACGTCGTCGGTCTGCCCATCCTTCAGCACCTCAGCCAGAGAAACCGCGCCGTGCTTGAGCCGGTTCTTGACCTCGGCACGCTCCTTGCGTGCCTTGGCAGCCTTCTCAAGAGCTGCGGCGCGCTGCTCGGGGGTCAGGGGAGGAAGAGCCACGCCGGGTCACCTCGAATTTCTTGTCGATGTACTCGGACGGGAGGGGAAACTAGCTGGTCTTGGCCGTAACGGCAACGTCAAGAGAGGTTTCTCGGACCATAAAATTGATTTTACTACTTCCGGTATTGGAAAAGTTACTCTGGGTAGATCAAAACCGCCTCAGCAGGCCCGGAACGGATGACGCTTCGTCACGGGCCCGATGAGACGTTCAGGGACTTTCAGGGGGTGCTCACGGGGTGCTCACAGGGCGCACCCGGCGCAGCGCGGCGGCGATCGCGGCGGCGGCGGCGCCGGGGTCGGGCGCCCCGGTGATGGGCCGCCCGATCACGAGGAGGTCGGCCCCCTGGGCGACCGCGTCCTCGGGGGTGGCCACCCTCGCCTGGTCCTGGGTTCCAGCGCCCGCGGGCCGTACGCCGGGGGTGATGAGCGTGATCTCCGGGCCGACCTCGGCCCGCACGGCGGCGACCTCCCGGGGCGAGCAGACGAGGGCCTGCGCGCCCGCTCCGACGGCCACGGCGGCCATACGGCGCGCGGCGTCGTCCGGGGGTCCCTGGATGCCCACCTCGCGGAGATCGGCCTCGGAGAGCGACGTCAGGAGCGTCACGGCCGCGATCCGCGTGCCGGGGGACGCCTCGACGGCCGCCCGGACCATGGCGGGACCCCCCGCGGCGTGCACGGTCAGGTAGGTGGGCTTGAGCCGGGCGACGGCCCTGGCGGCCGCGCCCACGGTGTTCGGGATGTCGTGCAGCTTCAGGTCCAGGAAGACCTGCACGCCGCTCGCGCCGCGCACCGAGGCGATCACATCGGGCCCGTACCGCAGGTAAAGTTCCAGTCCCACCTTCACCGTGGAGACGTGCGGGGTGACCAGACCGGCCCAGCGGGCCGCGGTCTCCAGGTCGGGCGCGTCCAGGGCGACGGCGATGGGGGCGGGCGTGGTCAAAGCGAACTCTCCTCCAGATCGGTGCGTGTGCGTGGTTGCGCGCCCGCCGGGCGGTGGGCCAGGCCCACGACGTCGGCGAGGCGGTCGAACCCGCGCGCCTGCAGAAGCTCCTCCAGCTCCCTCAGGACGCGCGGGCAGGCGTAGGGGTCGTGGAACAGGGCCGTGCCCACCGCGACGGCGCAGGCGCCCGCCAGGACGAGCTCAAGGGCGTCCCTGCCGGTCGTGACGCCGCCCATGCCCACGATCGGCACCCCGGGCAGCGCCGCGTGCACCTGCCACACGCAGCGCACCGCCAGGGGCCGTACGGCGGGGCCGGACAGGCCGCCGGTGCCGGCGGCGAGCGCGGGGCGCATCGAGTCCACGTCGATGCTCATCCCGACCGGCGTGTTGATCATCGCGAGGGCGTCGGCGCCGCCGTCCACGCACGCGCGCGCGACCGCGACGACGTCCGCCACGTCCGGCGACAGCTTGGCGATCACCGGCACGTCGTACGGCGTCGCCGCGCGCACCGAGGCCACGACCTCCGCGGCGGCCGAGCCGTCGCGGGCGAACACCCTGCCGCGGTCCTCGACGTTCGGGCAGGACAGGTTGACCTCCACGGCGGTGACGCCGGAGACCCCGGCCAGGCGCCGCGCCAGCGCGGTGTACTCGGTCACGGTGCCGCCGCCGATCGACACGACCGTACGGGCGCCCCGCTCGGCCAGCCAGGGCAGCTCGCGCTCCAGGAACGCCTCGACGCCGGGGCCCTGGAGGCCCACGGCGTTCAGCAGCCCGGAGGGGGTCTCGGCCATCCGCGGCGTCGGCCGTCCCGCGCGCGGGGCCATGGTGATCGACCGGGTGACGAACGCGCCCAGCCGGTGGACGTCGGAGAACTGGGCCAGCTCACGGCCGGTCCCGCCGCAGCCGGAGGCGGTCAGGATCGGGTTGGGCAGTTCCACGTGCGCCAGATAGGTCCGGAGGTCGGCCGTCACCGCCGGCGCCCCCGCCTCGGCTCAGGCATGCCGTCCGCCTGGCGCGCCGAGCGCGTCGAACGGGATCGTTCCGACGTCGTCGAACCGCACGCGCTCGCCCCGGAACACCGGCCCGTCGGCACAGGCGCGGACCATCCGGGTCACCCCGTCGTCGCCGATGACCGGCACCACGCACGTCATGCAGACGCCGATGCCGCACGCCATCCGCTCCTCCACGGCGACCTGCACCGGGATGCCGAACTCGGCCGAGACCGCGGTGACGCCGCGCAGCGTCTCCATCGGGCCGCAGGCGTAGACGACGTCGGCCCGCGCGTCGGCGATGACCCCGGGCAGCACGTCGGTCACCCGGCCGCGCATGCCGAGCGAGCCGTCCTCGGTGGTCAGCGTGGTCGTCTCGCCCATCCGGCGGGCCCGCAGCGCGCCGAAGACCCGGTCGGCCGACGGCGCCCCGAGCACGAAGTCGACCCGGCAGCCCCGCTGCTGCAGCGCGTCGCCCAGCGCGAACAGCGCCGCCGCGCCGTGCTCGTCTCCCACCAGCACACAGGTGCAGGGGTCGCGGGGCAGCGGGAAGGGCCGGCCCAGCGGGCCGACCAGGTCGAGCGTGTCGCGCACCCTGAGGTCGGCGAGCCAGGCCGTCCCCGCGCCGCGCACGCCGAAGACGAGCTCCACCGTGCCACCGTAGTCCGGCTTCACGTCGTGGACGGTGAAGGCCCGCCGGGTGAGCATCGAGGTGTTCCGGCCGCCCACGGCGACCGTGACGAAGTGGCCGGGCCGGAACCGGTCGGCGATGCCCGGGGCGACGACGGTGAGCGCATGGTAGGCGTCCACCCGGCGCGTCGTCAGCACCGTTCCCGTGACCTGAACCGGACTCCCGGCCACTAAGTCCTCCCTGCTCATGGCGCTCGCTCCGCTCGCGCGGCTACGGGCGCCTAAGCCGGCGTCTTCCCTCGTCGCTCCGGGCCGCTCGTGCCTCGCTCCCCTCGCTCCTCAGTCCAGATCACCGGCGCGCCCTCCGCGCTCATGGCGCCCTCCGCTGTCCCGGGGCTAGTCTCGCAGCCTCCTGGCGTGTTCCTGGAGGGAACGCACGTCGATGTCGCCCCGGACGAGTTGCTGGATGCCCTGGACCGCGGCGGCCAGGCCCTGGACGGTGGTGATGCAGGCGATGCCGCGGTTGACGGCGGCGGTGCGGATCTCGTAGCCGTCCAGGCGCGGCCCGGACTGGCCGGGGCTGCCGAACGGGGTGTTCACGATGAGGTCCACCTCCCCGTCGAGGATGCGCCGCACGATCGTCGGCTCGCCGCCGGGGCCCGTCCCCTCGCTGTGCTTGCGCACGATCCTGGCACGGACGCCGTTGCGGCGCAGCACCTCCGCGGTGCCCTCCGTGGCGAGGATCTCGAACCCGAGGTCCGCCAGCGCCTTCACCGGGAAGATCGCGGCCCGCTTGTCCTTGTTCGCCACCGAGACGAACGCCCGGCCCTTGGTGGGCAGCGCGCCGTACGCGGCCGACTGCGACTTGGCGTAGGCCGTGCCGAAGAACTCGTCGATGCCCATGACCTCGCCGGTCGAGCGCATCTCCGGCCCGAGGACGGTGTCGACGCCGCGGAACCGGTTGAACGGCAGCACCGCCTCCTTCACCGCGACCGGCGCGTCCAGCGGCAGTGTGCCGCCGTCGTAGCCCTCCGGCAGCATGCCCTCGGCGCGCAGCTCGGCGATCGTGGCGCCCATCGTCAGCCGGGCCGCGGCCTTGGCCAGCGGCACCGCCGTCGCCTTGGACACGAACGGCACCGTACGGCTGGCCCTGGGGTTGGCCTCCAGGACGTACAGCACGTTCGCGGCCAGCGCGTACTGGACGTTCAGCAGGCCGCGCACGCCGACGCCGCGGGCGATGGCCTCGGTGGCGGCGCGGATGCGCTTGACGTCGTAGCCGCCCAGTGTGATCGGGGGCAGCGCGCAGGCCGAGTCGCCGGAGTGGATGCCGGCCTCCTCGATGTGCTCCATGACGCCGCCGAGATAGAGCTCCTCGCCGTCGAACAGCGCGTCCACGTCGATCTCGATGGCGTCGTCGAGGAACCGGTCGATCAGCACCGGGTGCTCAGAGGCCGCCCGGGCCATGTAGGTCGCGAGCGTGTCCTCGTCGTACACGATGGCCATCCCGGCCCCGCCGAGGACGTACGACGGCCGTACGAGCACGGGGTAGCCGATCTCCTCGGCGACCGCCTTCGCCTCGTCCACGGTCGTCGCGGTGCCGTGCTTGGGCGCCGTCAGCCCGGCCTCGGACAGGACCCGGCCGAACGCCCCGCGGTCCTCGGCGAGGTGGATCGACTCCGGCGAGGTGCCGACCACCGGCACCCCGGCGTCCTTGAGCGCCTGCGCGAGGCCCAGCGGCGTCTGGCCGCCGAGTTGGACGATCACTCCCGCGACCGGCCCGGTCTCCCGCTCGGCGTGCACGACCTCCAGCACGTCCTCCAGCGTGAGCGGCTCGAAGTAGAGCCGGTCGGAGGTGTCGTAGTCGGTCGAGACGGTCTCGGGGTTGCAGTTGACCATGACGGTCTCGTAGCCGGCCTTGGCCAGCTCGAACGACGCGTGGACGCAGGCGTAGTCGAACTCGATTCCCTGGCCGATGCGGTTGGGCCCGCTGCCCAGGATGATCACCTTGGGCCGGTCCCCCACCGGCACCTCGGTCTCCTCGTCGTACGTGGAGTAGAGGTAGGGCGTGCGCGCGGCGAACTCGGCGGCGCAGGTGTCCACGGTGTTGTAGACGGGCCGCAGGCCCAGCTCGTGCCGGGTGGAGCGCACCTCGGCCTCGGCCACGCCGAGGATCTCGGCGATCTGCGCGTCGCTGAAGCCGTGCCGCTTGGCCGTGTCCAGGGTGGGCCGGTCGAGCGCGGTGATCGACCGGGCGACCTCGTCGATCGCGAAGAGCTGGTCGACGAACCACGGGTCGACCGAGGTGGCCTCGTGGACCTGCTCGGGGGTGGCGCCCGCCCTGATCGCCTGCTGCATCGTGCGCAGCCGCCCGTCGTGGGGGCTGCGGCAGGCCTCCAGGAGCGCGTCCAGGTCGCCGGGCTCGCCCGCCCAGGTGAACGACGACCCCTTCTTCTCCATCGACCGCAGCGCCTTCTGCAGCGCCTCGGGGAACGAACGGCCGATCGCCATCGCCTCGCCGACCGACTTCATGTGGGTGGTCAGCGTCTCGTCGGCCCCGGCGAACTTCTCGAACGCGAACCTCGGCACCTTGACCACGATGTAGTCGAGCGACGGCTCGAACGACGCCGGGGTCTCCTTGGTGATGTCGTTGGGGATCTCGTCGAGGGTGTAGCCGATCGCCAGCTTGGCGGCGATCTTGGCGATCGGGAAGCCGGTGGCCTTCGACGCCAGCGCCGACGACCGCGACACGCGCGGGTTCATCTCGATGACGATCATCCGGCCGGTCGCCGGGTCGACCGCGAACTGGATGTTGCAGCCGCCGGTGTCGACGCCGACCTCGCGGATGACCGCGATCGCGACGTCGCGCATGTTCTGGTACTCGCGGTCGGTCAGCGTCAGCGCGGGCGCCACGGTCACGCTGTCACCGGTGTGGACGCCCATCGGGTCGATGTTCTCGATGGAGCACACGATGACCACGTTGTCGTTGCGGTCGCGCATGACCTCCAGCTCGTACTCCTTCCAGCCGAGGATCGACTCCTCCAGGAGCACCTCGGTGGTCGGGGACGCGTCGAGGCCGGCGCCCGCGATGCGGCGCAGCTCCTCCTCGTCGTGCGCGAAGCCGGACCCGGCGCCGCCCATCGTGAAGCTCGGGCGGACGACGACCGGGTAGCCCAGCTCGTCCGCCGCGCGCAGGCACTCGTCCATCGTGTGGCAGATCGCGCTGCGCGCCGACTCGGCGTTGAGGCCGTGCTCGGCGGCCACCTTCGCGACGATCTCCTTGAACCGCTCGCGGTTCTCCCCCGCCTGGATGGCGTCGATGTCGGCGCCGATCAGCTCGACGCCGTACTTGCCGAGGACCCCCGCCTCGTGCAGCGCCACCGCCGTGTTCAGCGCCGTCTGGCCGCCCAGCGTGGGCAGCAGCGCGTCGGGCCGCTCCTTGGCGATGATCTTCTCGACGATGTCCGGCGTGATCGGCTCGACGTAGGTGGCGTCGGCGAACTCGGGGTCCGTCATGATCGTGGCCGGATTGCTGTTGACCAGGACGACCCGGAAGCCCTCGCTGCGCAGGACCCGGCAGGCCTGGGTGCCCGAGTAGTCGAACTCGCACGCCTGTCCGATGACGATCGGGCCGGAGCCGATCACCATGACGGACCTGATGTCCGTACGCTTAGGCACCCTTGGCCCCCTTCTTGCTCATGATCTCGCAGAACTCGTCGAACAGGTAGGCCGCGTCGTGCGGGCCGGCCGCCGCCTCGGGGTGGTACTGGACGCTGAACGCGGGACGGTCCAGCAGGCGCAGCCCCTCCACGCAGTCGTCGTTGAGGTTGACGTGGCTGACCTCGGCCGCGCCGTACGGCGTCTCGAAGGGCCCGTCGAGCGGCGCCTGCACGGCGAAGCCGTGGTTGTGCGCGGAGATCTCGACCTTGCCGGTCCTGCGGTCCTGCACCGGCTGGTTCACGCCGCGGTGGCCGTACCGCAGCTTGTAGGTGCCGAGGCCGAGCGCCCGGCCGAGGATCTGGTTGCCGAAGCAGATGCCGAAGAACGGCACGCTCGCGTCCAGCACCTCACGCAGCGACTCGACCGCGTACCCGGCCGCGGCGGGGTCGCCGGGGCCGTTGGAGAAGAAGACGCCGTCGGGGCCGAGGGCGAGGATGTCGGCGGCGCCGGCGGTGGCGGGAAGCACGTGCACCTCGCAGCCCCGCTCGGCCATCCGCTCCGGGGTCATCGCCTTGATGCCGAGGTCGACCGCGGCGACGGTGAAGCGCTTGCGCCCGCGCGCCGGCACGACGTACGGCTCGGGCGTGCTTACCTCGCGGGCGAGGTCGGCGCCCTCCATGCCGGGCGAGCGCCGCACGCGCTCGACCAGCTCGGCGACGTCGCCGCCCTCGCTGAAGACACCGGCGCGCATCGCGCCGCGCTCGCGCAGGTGGCGGGTGAGGGCCCGGGTGCCGGACATGGCGATGCCGACGACGCCCTGCTCGCGCAGGTACTCGTCGAGCGTCCGGCGGGAGCGCCAGTTCGACGGGATCCGCGACGGCTCGCGCACCACGTAGCCCGCGACCCAGACGCGGCGGGACTCGGGGTCCTCATCGTTCACGCCGGTGTTGCCGATGTGGGGGGCGGTCATCGCCACGATCTGGCGGTGGTAGGAGGGGTCGGTGAGGGTCTCCTGGTAGCCGGTCATGCCGGTGTTGAAGACCATCTCGCCGAACGTCTCGCCCACGGCGCCGTACGGCGTTCCCTCGAAGACGCGTCCGTCCTCGAGAACCAGCAGGGCTGTCATACGAGCTTCCCTTCGAGAACGGTGGGGCGGCCGCGCAGGAACGTGGCGACCACGCGGCCGGGCAGGGTCATCCCCTCGTACGGGGTGTTCCGGCTCTTCGACGCCATCGCGGTGGGGTCGACGGGCCGCCGGACCGACGGGTCGTACAGGGTGACGTTGGCGGGCGCGCCGGGCTCGATGGGCCGGCCGTGCCCGGACAGGCGGCCGATCCTGGCCGGCCGCGCGGACATGCGGTCGGCGACGCCGGCCCAGTCGAGCAGCCCGGTCTCGACCATGGCCTCCTGGACCACCGGCAGGGCCGTCTCCAGGCCGATCATGCCCATCGCCGCCGCGGCCCACTCGGTCTCCTTGTCCTCGACCGGGTGGGGGGCGTGGTCGGTGGCCACGCAGTCGATCGTGCCGTCGGCGAGGGCCTCGCGCAGCGCGCGCACGTCCTCGGCGGTGCGCAGCGGCGGGTTCACCTTGTAGATCGGGTTGTACGGCCCGAGCGGCGAGGTCTCCGCGCAGGAGTCGGTCAGCAGCAGGTGGTGCGGGGTGACCTCGGCGGTCACGTCCCAGCCCTTCGACTTGGCCCACCGGATGATCTCGACGGAGCCCGCGGTGGAGACGTGACAGACGTGCAGCCGGGAGCCGACGTGCGCGGCGAGCAGGCAGTCGCGGGCGATGATCGCCTCCTCGGCGACGGCCGGCCAGCCGGTCAGGCCGAGCCTGGCCGACACCTCCCCCTCGTTGAGCTGGGCGCCCTCGGTCAGCCGGGGCTCCTGGGCGTGCTGGGCGACCACGCCGTCGAACGCCTTGACGTACTCCAGCGCCCGGCGCATCAGCACCGCGTCCGAGACGCACTTCCCGTCGTCGGAGAAGACCCGGACGCGGGCCGCGGAGTCGGCCATCGCGCCGAGTTCGGCGAGCTGGCGGCCCTCCAGGCCGGAGGTCACCGCGCCGACGGGCTGGACGTCGCAGTGGCCGGACTCCTGGCCGAGCCGCCAGACCTGCTCGACCACCCCGGCGGTGTCGGCCACCGGGGAGGTGTTGGCCATCGCGTGGACGGCGGTGTATCCGCCGCGCGCCGCGGCCTGGGTGCCGGTCTCGACGGTCTCGGCGTCCTCCCGGCCCGGCTCGCGCAGATGGGTGTGCAGGTCGACGAGGCCGGGCAGGGCGACCAGCCCGGCGGCGTCGATCGTCTGGCCTGCCTCGGCGCCCGCGAGGTCGCCGATCTCGGCCACGACGCCGTCGCGCAGCAGGATGTCGCGCGGGGCGCCGCCCAGGATGCGGGCGCCCCTGATGAGGATGGTGGTCACAGCTCCCTCGTGAAGGTCGTACGCGTTCATTCGGCGCCTCCGATGGCGGGCTCGGAACCGCCGAGCAGCAGGTAGAGGACGGCCATCCGGACGGTGACGCCGTTGCCGACCTGCTCGACGATCGTCGAGCGCGGCGAGTCGGCGACCTCCGCGGAGATCTCCATGCCGCGGTTCATCGGCCCGGGGTGCATGACGATCGCGTCGTCGTGCAGGCGGGCGAAGCGGTCGCGGTCGAGGCCGTAGCGGCGGCTGTACTCCCGCGCCGAGGGGAAGTAGGCCGCGTTCATGCGTTCGAGCTGGACCCGCAGCATCATCACGACGTCCGACTTCGGCAGCACGGCGTCGAGGTCGTACGAGACCTGGCAGGGCCAGCTCTCCACCGCCACCGGCAGCAGGGTGGGCGGCGCGACGAGCGTGACGTCCGCGCCGAGCGTGTGCAGCAGCAGCACGTTCGACCGGGCGACCCGGCTGTGCAGCACGTCGCCGACGATCGAGATCTTCAGTCCGTCGAGCCGGCCGAGCCTGCGGCGGATGCTGAACGCGTCGAGCAGCGCCTGCGTCGGGTGCTCGTGGGTGCCGTCGCCGGCGTTCACCACGCTGCCGCGCACCCAGTTGGCCAGGCGGTGCGGCGCGCCCGAGGCGCTGTGCCGGATCACCACGGCGTCGGCGCCCATGGCCTCCAGGGTGAGCGCGGTGTCCTTCAGCGACTCGCCCTTGGACACGCTCGACCCCTTGGCCGAGAAATTGATCACATCGGCCGACAGGCGCTTGGCCGCGGCCTCGAAGGAGATGCGGGTCCGGGTGGAGTCCTCGAAGAAGAGGTTCACCACCGTCCGGCCGCGCAGCGTCGGCAGTTTCTTGATCGACCGCTGCGAGACCCGGGCGAGCTCCTCCGCCGTGTCGAGGATGAGGAGGGCGTCGTCGCGGGTGAGGTCGCCGGTCGAGAGCAGGTGCGGCTTCATCGGTCGTCCCCCTTGATGAGCACGACCGCGTCGCGCCCGTCCGTCTCCTCCAGGAAGACCTTGACCTTCTCGCTTTTGGAGGTCGGCAGGTTCTTGCCGACGTAGTCGGCGCGGATCGGCAGCTCCCGGTGGCCGCGGTCCACCAGCGTGGCGAGCTGGACCGCCCGGGGCCTGCCCACGTCGTTCAGCGCGTCGAGCGCGGCGCGCACCGTACGCCCGGAGAAGAGCACGTCGTCCACGAGGACGACGGTCCTGCCGTCCACGCCGTCCGGGGGAAGCTCGGTGCGGCCGAGCGGGCGCGCCGGACGCAGGCGTAGGTCGTCGCGGTACATCGTGATGTCGATCGCGCCGACGGGGACCTTGATCCCCTCGAACTGCGCGATCCGGCCGGCGATCCGCTGGGCCAGGGTGGCACCGCGGGTGGGGATGCCGAGCAGGACGACGCTCTCGGCGCCTCTCGTCCGTTCCAGGATCTCGTGCGCGATCCGCGTGAGCGCCCGGTGGATGTCGGGCCCCTCCAGGACGGCACGGGCCTGATTTTGGACATCGGACATGAAAAAGTCACCACCTTTCCCGCCTCACGGGACGGGTCTTAAAAGGGTGTCAGGTCTGCTTAGAGTATCAGGGCCCTCCGCCATCCCCCCTCCCGCCAGGGGTGATACGCCGGGGAGGCGGCGTCCGCCCCGGATCCCCGGAGGATCGGAAGCCGCATCACATCGGGTGTCGGGGATTTCGGTGAGAGCACTGTTTGGCGCTCTTTTTTCCAATCAGCTTGACCTTTGGGAGTGTCGGCTTTACCGTCACTGTCCGTAACCACAACACGCGACCTTCCTGGGTAAAACCCGACGCAGCGGTCACCGAAGGTGCCGGGGCCGGTGCCAGCCCCGGTGTTCGGAACGCTTGGGACAAGGACGCACAATCAAGTGAGAAGAGACATAGAAAGCCGGGGGCCACACGATGCCGTCTGACTACGCCAAGTCGCTGGGCGCGCGCCTGCGCGCCATCCGGACCCAGCAGGGGCTGTCCCTGCACGGTGTCGAGGAGAAGTCCCGTGGCCGGTGGAAGGCCGTCGTCGTGGGCTCCTACGAGCGGGGCGACCGCGCGGTGACCGTGCAGAAGCTCGCCGAGCTCGCGGACTTCTACGGGGTGCCGGTCTCCGAGTTGCTGCCGGGCGGGGCCGCTCCCAGTCCGCTCGCCCCGGCTCCCAAGCTGGTCATCGACCTGGAGCGGCTGTCGCAGCTGCCGAAGGACAAGGCCGGTCCGCTGGCCCGCTACGCGGCCACGATCCAGAGCCAGCGTGGTGACTACAACGGCAAGGTGCTGTCCATCCGGCAGGAGGACCTGCGCTCGCTGGCGGTCATCTACGACAAGTCACCCGTCGAGCTGACCGAGGAGTTCATCAACTGGGGCGTGCTCGACGCCGAGGCCCGCCGCGCCGTCGAGTCCTTCTGACCACTCCTCCCGGCCGTTCCCTCCGACCACCGGGCCGCCGCGGCGGCCCCCCATCGGCCTCCGCACGCCGGGGAGCCGCGTCACGAGTGATTCCTGTCATAGGGGGATAGGCAGGACATGACTTTTTTCGTGGGCTCGGAGGTGGGCAGGCTCCGCCAGGTCCTGGTCGACATCCCCGAACTGGCGCTCAAGCGGCTCACCCCCGGCAACAAGGACGGCCTGCTCTTCGACGACGTGCTCTGGGTGCACCGCGCGCTGGAGGAGCACCGGGAGTGGTGCGAGGTGCTCACGGCGCGCGGCGTCACGGTGCACCACCTCGGCGACCTCCTGCGGGAGGCGATCGAGGTGCCCGACGCGCGCAAGCACATCCTGGACGGCAGCGTCGACGAGCACTGGTTCGGCCCGCTGACCGCCGACGCGATCCGCAACACGCTGGACGCCCTCGACGGAGCCGCGCTCGCGCCGTACCTGACCGGCGGGATCACCAAGCGCGAGATCATGGAACTGGGCTGCGACCCGGGGTCCGTCGTCTTCCACGCGCTCGGCATGGACGACTTCGTCCTCCCGCCGCTGCCCAACCACCTGTTCGCCCGCGACACCTCCTGCTGGGTGTACGGCGGGGTGTCCATCAACGCGATGCGCAAGAAGGCGCGCAGGCGCGAGACCCTCAACTTCGAGGCGGTCTACCGGTGGCACCCGATGTTCGCCCCGGGCTACGGCGACCCGTCCGGCGGGGGGTTCGACGTCTGGTACGACGGCACCCGCATGGCCCCCGCCACCATCGAGGGCGGTGACGTGCTGGTGCTCGGCGACGGCGTCGTGCTCGTCGGGATGAGCGAGCGCACCCAGCCGCAGGCGGTCGAGATGCTGGCGACCAAGCTCTTCCGGGCGGGCGCGGCGACCCGCATCGTGGCGCTCGACCTCCCCAAGACCCGCGCGTTCATGCACCTCGACACCGTGATGACCAACGTCGACGTGGGGGTGTTCACCAAGTACGCCGGGCTCGGCATGCTGCCGTCGTACACGGTGGAGCCGGGCGACACCGACAAGGAACTGAAGGTCACCGACCATCCGCCCGAGGACATGCACCGAGCGATCGCGCGGGCCCTCGGCCTGGACGACATCAAGGTCCTCACGCCGACGCAGGACGTGCACGCGGCCGAGCGCGAGCAGTGGGACGACGGCTGCAACGTGCTGGCCCTGGAGCCGGGAGTCGTCGTCGCCTACGAGCGCAACACCACGACCAACAACCACCTGCGCAGGCACGGCATCGAGGTCATCCCGATCCGGGGCAGCGAGCTCGGCCGCGGGCGCGGCGGGCCCCGCTGCATGAGCTGCCCTCTGGAGCGCGATCCCGTCTGAGGCCGCACCCGGCCGCCGGCGGACCCTGGGCGCCCTTGCAGCGCCGTCAGCCGGCCATGGGGAGGGTGGGGCGGCCGGGCAGGCCGAGGATCGACTCGACCTCGCCGACGAACCTGTCCGCTTCCGCTATGATCTCGTCTGCGTCGTTCTGAGTGACGGCCCGGACCATTCCGGCCTCGACCGCCGCTCGCTTGGTCGCGCTCATCGCGAAGTAGGCCGCCCAGTCCGCGAGCTTCGGCTCGACCTCGGGGAGCAGTTCCCAGGCGCTGCGCAGCCGCCGCCTGCGTCCGTCCATCGGACGGGGACGCGCGGCGAGGATCCCGGCGGCCGCGCGCAGCGCCGCGAGATGGGCCGACACGTAGCGGTCCGCGGGCGTGGGCCCGACGGTTGCGTCGGCGAGGCACGCCCTGGCGTCCGCGAGACGCGCCAGGACCGCCTGCGGAAGCCGGGGCCCGGTCCGCTGATCGCCGTTCTCTTCAGTCATGCCCGCCTCCTTGAGTCGTGGCATCCGGCGAAGGCCGCCGGTGACTTCACAGTCGCAGACAGCACCGACAATTTCGATCGGCCGCGTAATCCCGGGCACCACCGGGATCACGCGGCTTTCTCACGCTCCCGTGGGCGGCCGGACGAGGAGCTTCCCCTCTCCCCGTCCGGCCCACGCCGCGGGCCGTGCCGCATCCGTCTCCGCCGACGACGTAGGCACGGATCCGACGGTGTGGGCGCAGGCCGCGAGTCCCGCGCCCACACCATCGAACATAGATTCGACCATTCCCCCTGTCAAGGATGTCAACGAACAAGGGTTCGAGGACTGGCAGGGACCCGTACGACGAAGGGCCCCGCGCGAACACGTCGCGCGGGGCCCTCGGGTCCGCGGGTTATCGCCGGAAAGCACCTCTGACGTGCACGGGAACTCCCTTGCCGAGCATGCCCGGAAGGATCCCGGCGACGTTCATCGGCAGCCGTACACAGCCGTGCGACGCCGGATAGAGCGGCACCGACAGCGCGCCGTGGAGGGCGATCCCGCCGTTGAAGAAGATCGGGTTGTAGAGCTGCCCCAGGTAGGACCGGTGCCAGCCCCTGGCCCGCCATGTGGTCTTGTAGTCGCCGGTCGGCGTGCGGGCGCTGCCGGAGAAGACCTGCCTCTTGCCGTTCCACACGGCGTACTCGGTGTAGGGAACGCCGCTGCCGCTGGAGATGTGACTGATCAGCACCGGGACGCCGGAACGATACAGAACCATCACCTGTTTGGTCAGGTCCACCTCGACCCGGGTGGCCTTTCCGCGGGGCACGAGGACCCGGGGCGCGCGGGGGTTCTCCAGCGCCCTCCAGGTGCGGGCGGCGACCGTGCTGGTCGGCTTGATCCCCTGCACCTTCTGGAACGCCCAGACCGCCGTCAGCGTGGCCCCGCCGTACCGGCCGTCGGCGCTGCCGGGCACGTAGCCGAGCTCCTTGAGCCGGGCCTGCAGCGCCTTCACGGCGGCGCCCTTCGCCCCGAGCCTGAGCGTCTTGCCCGGCGCCTCGAACGGCGGGTATCCGGCCCGTCCCGGCAGGGCTCCCCGCGCTCCGGCCACCCGCGCCGCGACCGTCCGCGCGCCGGACACCGGCGCCGCGCCGGCGAGGCCGGTCGTCGCGTACGTCACGGCTCCCGCCGGAACGGCGGCGCCGGCCCGCGCCGGGCCGGCGACCCCGGCCGTCGCGAACGCCACGGCCCCCATCGCGACGAGCATGGCCGCGGCCGGTCGCCGTCGACCTCTCATCATGACCAACCCCTCATAAGCCTGATTCCTAACAAAGGACTCACCTTACGGTCCGATTGCGAGCCGTGTGATCACAAGTGGCGATAATCGGCCGCGTCTGTCCTGGCAATCCGTTTAGAGTGGCCGGGTGCCGGAAAAGTTGCATCCGAACGTCGCCCGAGTCGAGCAGGCCCTGCGGGAGCGGCAGGTGACCGGTGAGGTCGTCGTGCTCGACGACGCCGCGCCGACGGCCGCCACGGCGGCGGCCCAGCTCGGCTGCGAGATCGGCGCGATCGCCAACAGCCTGATCTTCGACGCGGACGGCGCGCCGCTGCTGGTGCTGACCAGCGGCGCCCATCGCGTGAACACCGACCTGATCGCGCGGCTCGTCGGAGCGGCGAAGGTGCGCAGGGCGACGCCGGAGTTCGTCCGGGAGCACACCGGGCAGCCCATCGGCGGCGTGGCCCCGGTCGGGCACCCGGCGCCCGTGCGGACGCTCGTGGACACCTGGCTGGGCAAGCACGAGGTCGTGTGGGCCGCCGCCGGGCATCCGCACTCGGTCTTCCCCACCTCCTTCGACGAGCTCGTACGGATCACCGGGGGCACCCCCGCCGAGGTCGAATGACGTCCGCGGCCGGCCTGGCGGCGCTTTGCTAGTGTGCGACGCGTGATCCGACTGCGCCGGGTGGGGCCCGACACGTTCAGGGCGGTGCTGGACACCGTGCTGGAGATCTACACGGACGCCATGCGGCCGCCGTCGGACCAGCTCGCGGGCCGCATGGCGATCATGCGCAACCACGCCGGTTATCCCGACTTCGCCTGCGTCCTCGCCGAGGACCCACAGGGCCCCGGCATCGCCGGCTTCGCGTACGGCTTCCACGGCGGCCCCGGCCAGTGGTGGCACGACGTCGTCCGCGGCGGCCTGCAGGACCGGGCGGGGCCGGTGGTGGCCGACGAGTGGTTCGGCGACGCCCTGGAGATCGCCGAGATCCACGTACGCCCCGAGTACCAGGGCAAGGGCGTCGGGCGGCGCATGATCCACGCGCTGTGCGAGGGCCGCCCGGAGCGAACCGCCGTGCTGTCCACGCACGACGCCCCCACGGTGGCCCGCCATCTCTACCGCGACGTGGGCTTCGCCGACCTGATGACCCGGTTCGTCTTCCCGGGCGGCTACGAGGAGTACGTCATCGCGGGGGTGCGGCTGCCGTTGCCCGGCCCCGCGCCGCTCCCGAAGGACTGATACGCGGGCGGGCGGGTCAGCCGGCGACGGCGGGCACGCCGTGCAGCGCCTGGAACACCTCGCGGGTCGCGCTCGACCGGTTGAAGGTGATGAAGTGGATGCCGGGGGCGCCCTCGTCGAGGAGCGTCCGGCACATCTCGGCGGCGTGCTCGATGCCCAGGCGGCGGACCGCCACCGGATCGTCGGCGACGGCCGCGAACCGCTCGGCCACCTCCGGCGGGAACGGCGCGCCGGACAGCTGCTCGGACCGGGCGATCGTGCTCATCTGCGTCACGGGCATGACGCCCGGGATGATCGGCGTGTCGCACCCCTGGGCCGCCACGCGGTCGCGCAGCCGCAGGTAGTCCTCCGCGCGGAAGAACATCTGGGTGATCGCGTAGTCGGCGCCGGCCCGGCACTTCTGCACGAAGTATCTCGTGTCCGACTCGACCGTGGCCGACCTCGGGTGCTTGTACGGGAAGGCCGCCACGCCCACGCAGAAGTCGCCCGCCTGGCGGATCAGCCGCACCAGGTCCTCGGCGTACAGGACGCCCTCGGGGTGCCTGACCCATTCGTCCATCGGGTCGCCGCCGCGCGGGTCGCCGCGTACGGCGAGGATGTTGCGCACCCCGGCGTCGGCGAACCGGCCGACGAGGTGGCGCAGCTCACGGATCGAGTGGTCGACGGCGGTGAAGTGGGCGACGGGCGTCAGCGTCGTCTCGTGGGCCAGCCGCTCGACGATGTCCACGGTGCGGTCGCGGGTCGAGCCGCCGGCGCCGTAGGTGACGGAGACGAACGTCGGCCGCAGCGCCTCCAGTTCGCGGATCGCGCGCCACAGCTGGCGCTCCCCCTCGTCGGTCTTCGGCGGGAAGAACTCGAACGAGAACGAGCGCTCGCCCGCGGCCAGCAGTTCACGGACCGTCGGGACGCGATCGGGAAGCCGCGAGGGCAGACCGAGAGCCATACGGGAAAGATTACAGCGCGGGCCGGTCCCCGGCCTCGCGGTCTTGCCATGTGGACCGGCCGCATGTACTGGTCATCCGGACGTTTTGCCCTAACAGCGCGAGCTGACCAATTTAGAGGGGATCTGCGCTGTGATGTCGGGATCTGGCCCGGTTACTCTCTGAGCATGACCACTTCCGCCGCCTCGCTCGACCACATCCGTACGGAGGTGGACCGCGTTCTCCGGGAGTTCCTCGACCGGCAACGCCCACACTTCGAGGATCCGCAACTCGCCGTCCTGCTGTCCGCCGCGGAGGACTTCCTCGCCGGGGGCAAGCGGCTGCGTCCCGCCTTCTGCCACTGGGGGTGGCGCGCCGCCGGGGGCGGCGACGAGCCGGGACTGCACTTCGCCGCCGCGTCACTGGAGCTGCTCCAGGCCAGCGCGCTGATCCACGACGACGTCATGGACGCGAGCGACGTACGCCGCGGCATGCCCTCGGCGCACCGGCGCTTCGAACGCCTGCACGCGGACGCGGGCTGGCACGGGTCGGCGCGGCAGTTCGGCGAGGGCTCGGCCGTGCTGCTGGGCAACCTGCTGCTGGTGTGGTCCGGCGAGATGTGGCGCGGCAGCGGCCTGGACCCCCGGGCGATCGCCGCCGCCCAGCCCCTGCACGACTACATGCTCACCGAGCTGATGTGCGGGCAGTACCTCGACCTGCTGGAGCAGGCGCAGGGCGAGAGCACCTTCGACAGCGCGCTGCGGGTGGCCCTTTACAAGAGCGGTAAATATTCCGTCGAGCAGCCGCTGCGGCTCGGGCTGGTCCTCGCCGCCCAGGCCCGGCACTCCTGGATCGACCGCCTGTGCGTGCAGTACGGCCAGCGGGTGGGCATCGCCTTCCAGCTCCGCGACGACATCCTCGGCGTGTTCGGCGACCCGGCAGAGACCGGCAAGCCCGCTGGGGACGACCTGCGCGAGGGCAAGCGGACCGTGCTCATCGCGCGGGCGCTCGCCGGGGCCACCCCCGCCCAGCAGGACGTCGTACGGACCCTGCTGGGCGACCCCGGGCTCGACGCCGACGGGGTCGCGCGGCTGCGCACGGTGATCGAGGAGACCGGTGCGCTGACGGACTGCGAAGACATGATCAAGCGTTATCTGGACGAGGCGCTGCACGCCCTCGAACAGGCGCCGATCGAGGAGGACGCCCGCGCCGCGCTGGCCGCCCTGGCCGTCGCCGCCACCTCCCGCCGCACCTGACGACGCCCCTGCCCGGGATCGCCGGCACCCGAGTCGCCGTGCCGGGCGATTCCAGATCGGCGCGGGCAAGGCGACCGTGGCCGGGACCGCGACGATCGGCCGCGTGCCCGGGCCCGGCTCCGGGCCCGGGCCGCCGTGGCCGTTCAGGCGGCGGGCCGGCTCACAGCGGGACGGCCGACAGGCGCGCCTTGAGAGCCGAGGCGGCGGCGCCGGGGTCCTCGGCCTCGGTGACGGCCCTGACGACCACCACACGGCGCACGCCGTGCGCCATCACCTCGTCGAGGTTCTCCGGGCCGATGCCGCCGATGCCGAACCACGGCCGGTCGGAGCCCAGGCCCGCCGCGTGCTCCAGCAACGCGGGGCCGGGCGCCGGGCGGCCCGGCTTGGTCGGCGTGGGCCACACCGGCCCGCAGCAGAAGTAGTCCACGCCCGGTTCCGTCGCGGCGGCCGACGCCTCGGCCGCCGAGTGGGTCGACCTGCCGACGAGCACGCCGGGACCCAGGATCTCCCGGGCCACGGAGACCGGGAGGTCGTCCTGGCCGAGGTGCAGGATGTCCGGCCGGGCGGCGTACGCGACGTCCGCCCGGTCGTTCACCGCCAGCAGCGCGCCGTGCCGGTCGCAGGCCGCGCGGAACACCTCCAGCAGGTCCAGCTCCTCGCGGGCCTCCAGGCCCTTCTCCCGCAACTGGACGATGTCCACGCCGCCGGCCAGGACCGCGTCGAGGAAGTCCTCCAGGTCGCCGCGGTCCCTCCTGCCGTCGGTGCAGAGGTAGAGCCTGGCCTGCGCGAGCCGTCGCCGGGTGTCGTTCACCCGACCAACAATGCCATGCGGCGGACGGTCAGAAGCCCAGCGCCTGGGCCCTGCGCTTGACCTCGGTGTGCCGGCCCTTGACGATCGCGTCGATCGGCGCACCCGGCAACGAGTCGTCCGGGGTGAACAGCCAGCGGATCGACTCCACCTCGTCGTACCCGGCGTCGGCCAGGACGGTCAGCGTGCCGGGCAGGCCCTTGAGCACCTCGCCGTGGGCGACGAACACCGACGGGATCTGCGGCTGGCCGCCTCCGCTCCGCCGGGCGCCGACGAGCTTCTTGTCCTTCAGGAGTTGCTTGGTGCGGCCGATGCTGAGCCCCAGCTTCTCGGCCGCCTGCGAGAGGGGGAGCCACTCCCCTACGAGCTGGTCGGTCTCCCGGTCGATCTGCGCAACAGTAAGCGTCACGGAACCACCATTACCACATGCGAGCCGCCGGGAAACACCTCGATTACGTCATAATGCAGTCGCGGAGCGGCACGGCCGGATCGGCCACCCGCCGGGGGTCGAGCCTCCGGCCGCCCTCCACCAGGCGGCGGCCCTGCACCACGTCGCGCGGCAGGTCCACGGTGAACACCGCGGCGAGCCGGTCCTCGGGGGTCAGCCAGCACACCGCCCACTTCCCGTCCGCGCGCGGGTCGCCGCGCAGCAGCACCCGGTCGTCCGGGGTCGGGTGGCCGGCGAACTGCAGCATGTGGTCGAACTGCTCCGACCAGAAGTACGGCACGGGGTCGTAGACCGCCTCCTCGCCCAGCAGCGTGGCGGCGGCCGTGTCGGGGGCCTGGAGCGCGGTGTCCCAGTGCTCGACCCGCAGCCGCGTGCCGAACCTGCGCGACCACCAGTTGGCGCAGTCGCCCACCGCGACCACGTTCGGCAGCGACGTGCGCAGGTGCTCGTCGACGACCACACCGTCGTCGAGCCGTACGGCCGAGCCCTTGAGCCATTCGACGGAGGGGCGCACCCCGACGCCGGTGACCACCACGTCGGCGGGCACCCGCGCGCCGGACATGAGCGTGAGCCCGTCGGCGTCCACCGTGCCGACCATCGCGCCGAGGCGCAGCTCGACACCGGCCCGGGCGTACCAGCCGATCGTGTGGCAGCCGACCGCGGGACCGACCGCGGCGGCGAGCGGGCTCTCCCCCGCCTCCACCACCGTCACCGCGCACCCCGCCCGGGCCGCCGCGGTCGCGACCTCGGCGCCGATCCAGCCGGCGCCGATGACGGCCACGCGGGCGCCGGGCACCAGCAGCTCGCGCAGCGCGAGCGCGTCGTCGATCGTGCGCAGCACGTGCTGGTGGCCCTCTCCCCGCAGCCGGATCGGGGCCGCGCCGGTGGCGATGACCAGGCCGTCGTACTCCAGCTCGCCCTCGGTCGTCTCCAGCACGCCGTTCCGCAGGCCCTTGGCGGCCGTGCCGAGGCACAGCCGCACGTCCATGGCGTCGAGGTCGGAGTCGACCACGGTGGAGTCGGCGTCGCCGAGCAGCACCGCCTTCGACAGCGGCGGGCGGTCATAGGGGCGATGGTGTTCCTCGCCGATGAGCGTGATGCGCCCGGTGAACCCCCGGGACCTCAGCGCCTCGATGCTTCGCACGCCGGCCAGGCCGGCACCCACCACCACGACGTGATCCACGCCTTGACCATAGATTGTCAACGGGGGAACTGGCCAACCGGCTCCCCATAACGAGTTGGGCAAGGAGCGCGCACATCTCCGGCAGCCCCGGTTGTGAGCCACGTCACGCCCGCCCGGGTGAGCGCCGAACCGGGCGATCCGCCGGTATCGGCCACGTACTACGCTGTTGGGCGTAAGACGCGCGGGAGCCCGGCGGACCGGGCTGAGAGGAGAGCGTACGGCTCTCGACCGCCCACCACCTGATCCGGGTAATGCCGGCGAAGGGAGCGCGGTGTCCTCCACACGGCCCTCCGGAATCGAGCCCGGCCACGACGTCGTGATCGTGGGAGGCGGCGTGGCGGGCCTCGCCGTCGCCTGGCGCACGGCGCGGCGCGGACTGTCGGTGGCGGTGGTGGACCCCGTGCCGGGAGGCGGCGCCACCCACGCCGCCGCCGGGATGCTCGCGCCGGTCAGCGAGGTGACCTACACGGAGGAGCCGCTGCTGCGGCTCGGGCTGGCGTCGCTGGCCGCCTGGCCGGCGTTCCGGGCGGAGCTGGAGGACGAGTCCGGCGCCGAGCTCGACTACCGCACCGAGGGCACGCTGGAGGTCGCCCGCGGCGCGGACGACATGGCCTTCCTCGACGACCTCGCGGCCTTCGAGCGCACGCTCGGCCTGCGGGTGGAACGCCTGACCGGACGCGAGTGCCGCTCCTTCGAGCCGATGCTGTCCCCCTCGGTGCGCGGCGGGCTGCTGGCCCGCGACGACGCCTGGGTCAACCCCCGCAGGGTCGTGCGCGCGCTGCTGACCGCGTTCGAGAAGGCGGGCGGCACGCTGGTGGCCGAGCGCGCCGCCGGGATCGTCCTTCCCGGCCGGGGCTCCCCGTCGGTGCGGCTGGAGTCCGGCGGGACCGTCCCGGCCGGCCGGGTCGTGGTGGCCGCCGGCTCGTGGTCGGCCTCCCTGCTCCCCGGCCTGCCCGTGCGGCCGGTCAAGGGGCAGATCCTCCGGCTCCGGGGCCCCCGGGGGTTCCTCACCCGGTGCGTACGGGGGCTGGTGCACGGTTCTCCCGCCTACCTCGTCCCCCGGGGCGACGGGGAGATCACACTGGGCGCCACCTCCGAGGAGCTGGGATACGACGCGCGGGTCACCGCCGGCGGGGTGTACGAGCTGCTGCGCGACGCCCGCGAACTGGTGCCCGGCCTCACCGAGCTCGAACTGGCCGAGACGGCCGTCGGGTTCCGCCCGGGGACCCCGGACAACCTTCCGCTCATCGGCCCCGCCGGCCACCCCGGCGTCCTCGCGGCGACCGGGCACGGCCGGAACGGCGTGCTGCTGGCCCCGATCACCGCCGAGGCCGTCGCCGCCCTCCTCACCGGCGGCGCGGTGCCGGAGGCCGCCCTGTCCTGCGACCCAGGGAGATTCCGCGAATGAAGGTCACGATCAACGGAGACCCGGCCGAGCTGCCGGAGGGGGCGACGGTGGGCGACGCCGTACGGATCCTCACGGCGCTCACGTCCGGCGTCGCGGTGGCGGTCAACGGCGAGGTGGTGAGCCGCAGCGCCTGGGAATCCACCCGGGTGGAGGACGGCGACGGCGTCGAGGTGCTCACGGCGGTGCAGGGAGGATGACAGGCATGACGGAACAGGACGCGTCCGGCGACGTCTTCGTGCTCGGCGGGGAGAAGTTCGCCTCGCGCCTGATCATGGGGACCGGCGGCGCGCCGTCGCTTGAGGTGCTCGACCAGGCGCTGGAGGCGTCCGGCACCGAGCTGACGACCGTCGCGATGCGCAGGCTGGACCCGGCCGCCCGCGGCTCGGTGCTCGACCTGCTGCGGGCGAGGAACATCAAGGTGCTGCCGAACACGGCCGGCTGCTTCACGGCCGGCGAGGCCGTGCTGACCGCCCGGCTGGCCCGCGAGGCGCTGGAGACGAACTGGGTCAAGCTGGAGGTCATCGCCGACGAGCGGACCCTGCTGCCCGATCCGATCGAGACCTTCGACGCGGCGGAACGGCTGGTCGCCGACGGCTTCGTCGTGCTGCCGTACATCGGCGACGACCCCGCGCTGGCTCGGCGGCTGGAGGACGCCGGGTGCGCGGCGGTGATGCCGCTCGGCGCCCCGATCGGCTCGGGCCTCGGCATCCGCAACCCGCACAGCATCGAGCTGATCGCCGAGGCGGCGACGGTGCCGGTGATCCTCGACGCGGGGATCGGCACGGCCAGCGACGCGGCGCTCGCTATGGAGCTGGGCTGCGACGCCGTGCTGCTCGCCAGCGCCGTGACGCGGGCGCACCGGCCCGGCCTCATGGCCGCCGCCATGCGGCAGGCGGTCACGGCCGGACGGCTCGCCCGCCTGGCCGGGCGCATCCCCCGCCGCCGTTACGCCGAGGCGTCCTCCCCCTCTCGCCCCGCCTGACCGCACCGGCCCGGCGTCCCTCCGGTTCGGACGCCGGGTAAGGCGGGTTTTAGGATGGAGAACGGCTTTCCGGGTGGCGCGGAAAGGGCCGCGTCAGGTCTCGGTTTGGGGTTCGGGAACACGCCCGGCGGCAAATCACCCGTAAACTCGGGCGGGTGGACACGACGCTAACCGATCCGCTCGTGGGGCAGCTGCTCGACGGGCGCTACCGCGTCGAGTCCCGGATCGCCCGGGGCGGCATGGCCTCCGTCTACCTGGCTCTGGACGTCCGGCTCGACCGCACGGTCGCCGTCAAGGTGATGCACCGTTCACTGGCCGAGGACCCGCAGTTCGTCCAGCGGTTCATCGGCGAGGCCAAGTCGGTGGCGAGCCTCTCGCACCCGAACATCGTGCAGGTCTTCGACCAGGGCACCGACGGGGCGAACGTCTACCTGTCGATGGAGTACGTCCCCGGCAGGACGCTGCGCGACATCCTGCGCCGGCGTGGCCGCCTCCCGGCGCGCGAGGCCCTGGAGATGGTCATCCCGGTGCTCGCCGCCCTCGGCGCGGCCCACCAGGCGGGGCTGATCCACCGGGACGTCAAGCCCGAGAACGTGCTGCTCGCCGACGACGGCCGGGTGAAGGTCGTGGACTTCGGCCTGGCCCGGGCGATCGAGGCCACCAACCAGACCAAGACCGGCATGATGATCGGCACGATCGGCTACATGTCGCCGGAGCAGGTCACGACCGGCCTCGCCGACGCGCGCAGCGACGTGTACGCCGCCGGGATCATGCTGTTCGAACTGCTCACCGGGCGCCAGCCGTACGCCGGTGAGACGCCGATGTCGATCGCCTACCGGCACGTGCACGAGACCGTGCCCGCGCCGTCCTCGGTCGTGCCCGGCATCCCGCCGCAGATCGACGCGCTCGTCACCGCGGCCACCGACAAGGATCCCGCCCGGCGCCCGGCCGACGCGACCGCCATGCTGGTCGCCGCGGTCGAGATCCACCGCACGCTGCCGAAGACCGGGCACACCGGCGGGCACGCCCGCCCCGGCGTCGCGGGCGACTCCGCGACGGGCTCCACGACGGGTGCGCACAGCATGGCCGGCACGGGGGCGCACCGCGCGCCCGCCGCCCCGGCCGGCGCGACCCCCGCGTCCGGCACGGCCGGGCACGCGCAGCTCGGCCACACGATGATCCAGCCGCGCACGGACCTGCTGACCGGCGTCATGACCGGCCCGGCGGAGGCGGGAGGGCGCCGCGGCACCCGCAGGGTCAGGCCGGTCTGGTTCCTCGCCGCGCTGGCCCTCGTCATGCTCGCGGGCGTCGCCTTCACGGGCTGGTGGTTCTCCGAGGGGCGCTACACGAAGGTGCCCGACCTGGTGAACAAGCCCCTCACGGTCGCGCGGCAGGAGGCGCAGAACCACGGTTTCGAGGTCCAGGTCCTCAAGCCGGTGTTCGACGACAAGATCCCCAAGGACGTCGTCCTGAACACCGAGCCCGGGCCGGGCGCCGAGGTGGTCAAGGGAGCGGTGCTCAAGCTGGTCCCGTCGGCCGGGCCGGAGACCATCCCGGTGCCGAAGGTCGAGGGCCTCAGCCTCGCGGACGCCCGGGCCAAGATCGCCGAGGCCGGGCTGACGCCCGGGCGGGTCAGCCGGAGCGCGAGCGAGACCATCCCGCGCGACCAGGTCATCCGTACCAACCCGCTGGTGGGCAAGCGCGTCAGGAAGGGCGGCTCGGTCAACTTCGTGGTCAGCGCCGGGCTGCTGATGCCGGACGTCACACAGATGATGCGCGACCAGGCGGAGAAGTTCCTGCGGGACAAGGGCTTCAACGTCCAGATCGACGAGACGGCCGACGACGCCCCGCCGGGCACCGTGATCGCGCAGGACCCCTCCGGCGGCGCGGAGGTGGTGGCCGGGGCGACCGTCCACCTGACCGTGTCACGCGGCCCGGACCAGGGCTTCCACTGGCCGTGGGAGACCGACCCCTCGCAGGCGGCGCCCGACTTCGTGAACGTGCCCGACGTGCGCTTCAAGGCGGTGCGGGACGCGGTGTCCGAGCTGAAGGCGGCCGGGTTCAAGGTCAGGGTGCGCGAACTCGTCGGCACCCAGCGCGTCGTCGGCGAGAACCCCCTCGGCCAGCAACCCCAGGGCAGCACCATCACGATCTGGCACTGACCCGCCCCGCCGCATTCGTCGACCATGTCCGCACGGATGCCATGCCCCTGGGAAAAATCGTCACAGGCGGTTCTCGTTCAGAGAACTGCCGGTGAGCCCAAGGCATGAGGCGCGAAAGCGGTACCGCCTTGGACGTCTCCTCTGCTCAGATGCGGTCGGTCCAGTCCTCGATGACCGCCGCCCAGTCGTCCTTGTTCAGGAAGTGGCAGTAGGGAAGATTGGTGCCTTTGATCCGGAGAGGCTTGAACCCCGACCAGCAGGCCACCTCGATGTGCCCGAGTCGCAACCCCTTGATCGTCTCCACTGCTGGGAGAAGGTCGGTATCACTCGAGAACAGCACCAGAGCGTCGTACTGCCCTCGCAGCGCGAGATGGATGAGATCGACGGCCAAGGCGACGTCGATGCCCTTCTCCTGCGGAGGCATTCCATCCGTCCAACCGCGGTAGTTGAGTTGTCGTCGGATCACCTGGACGCGGCGGTCGTGTGTCCACCGGGCCGTCTGCGCATCGTTGGCCGCTGCCGGTAACGGCTGAAAGTTGGGGTCGGGACGACCTCGGTAGACCCGCACCGCCGTCACCTCACTCGCGCGCGACCTCCGCTGACCGATCAGATCGGCGACCCCGGCGGGATCGGGCACGCATCTGTACAGCGGGAGACCGTAACTCTCGAAGAGACCGTGCCCGCTCAGATGGACGTTCTGGAAGTCCAGGAAAACCGCGACACGTTCCGCCACGAGGTCGTCTCCCACATGAAAAAGCCCCGCCAGTCCCGGAGGACGGCGGGGAGTAATGGTCCCAGTGTAGCAGAACGAGCCGTACTCGTTTCGCTACCCTCCGAAATCGCCTTGCCACCCTACTTCGCGACATGCTCGATACGCAGCGATTCCATCGGTTCGGGTGCTCAGGCGATGAGGGTGCCGGGGAGGCGGAGGCGGGCGAGGCCGCCGTCGGGGAAGATGTCGAGGCGGACGTGGGTGACGCGGCGGTCGTCGTCGAGGCGGAAGCGGTGGCGGGTGTCCGGCTGGAGCCGGGTCTTCGGCAGCAGCGGGAACCAGGCGTCGTCGTCCGGCGGGGGCGCCTGGCCGTCGTCCGGCTGGGGCGCCCGGCCGGTGTCGATGCCCGTCAGGGAGGCCCAGCCGGGGGCGTTGAACTTCAGGTTGGCGGTGTCGATCTCGGCCACGGCGATCCGGCCGGGCCCGGCCAGGGCGACGACGAGCCAGTCGTTGCCGCCGTCGCGCCGCCGGGCGGTCTCCCAGCCCTCGGCCTGGTTGCGGGCGAGGCCGGGCGCGAGGACGTTGTTCGGCGAGGAGTAGAACTCGTCGGAGCACGCCGTGACGAACCCGCCGTTCTCCAGCGCCGCGAGATCGACGGTCAGCCCGTGCAGGAACGCGGGATCGGGCACTACCCGGCCGTGCACCCGCAGCCGCGCGACCCCGCCGTCGGGGAAGATGTTCAGCCGGACGTGCGTGAACCGCCGGGGATCGGTGACCGCGAACTCGTGGGTCGCGTCGCCCCTGAGCGGGCTCTTCGGCACGATCTCCACCCAGCCGTCCAGCTCCTCCGGCGCCGGATGACCCTCGGCCGCGCACGCCTCCACCGAGGCGTACGGCGGGTAGTTGCCGCGGAACCACGCCGTGTCGACGACGACGCCCCGGACGACCCCCGGCATGCCGAGGCGGACGATCGCCCAGTCGTGGCCCGCCTCGCGCCGCCGGCGCGTTTCCCAGCCGTCGTAGACCTGACCCTTGGCGCCGAAGGTGTGCGGCCGGAACTCGGCCGGTCCGGGCCTGATGAGGGCCTCCCGCTCGGCGAACGACTCGTCGTTGGCCGCCACGACCGACCCGCCGTACGTGCGGAGGGCGAGGTCGGGCAGGCGGGTGAAGGCGTTCACCGCGCTCCTCTGGTCAGCAGACGTCCGGCCGGGGTGGCGAGGTCGGCGGGCCTGCCGCGCAGCCAGGTGGTGCGGACGACGCCGGACAGCCGCCGCCCGTCATAGGGCGAGACGGGGTTGCGGTGGTGCAGCGCCGCCACGTCGACCGTGAACTCGGCGTCGGGGTCGAAGGCCACCAGGTCCGCGTCGTTGCCCGGCCTGATCGCCCCCTTGTACGGCAGGCCCGCGAGGCGGGCGGGGCCCTCGGCCATCCAGCGGACGACGTCGGTAAGGCCGTACCCTCTGGCGCGGGCGGCGGTCCACACGGCGGGCAGGCCGACCTGGAGCGAGGAGATCCCGCCCCAGGCCTTGGCGAAGTCGGGCACCTTGAGGTCGGGCGTCGACGGGGAGTGGTCGGAGACGATCCCCATGAGCACCCCCTCGGCGAGCGCCTCCCACAACGCGTCGCGGTTGGCCGCCTCCCGGATCGGCGGGCAGCACTTGTACGCCGGGCCGGTGACCTGCTCGGCCGCCAGGGTCAGGTAGTGCGGGCAGGTCTCGGCGCTGACGCGCACCCCGGCCGCCCGCGCCTCGCGCAGCGGCCGGAGGCAGGCGGCGGCCGACACGTGCACGATGTGCGCCCTGGCGCCCGTCTCGGCGGCCAGCGCGATCACCCGCTCCACCGCCCGCCGCTCGGCCTCCTGCGGGCGCGACCTGAGGAAGTCGTCGTACGCCGGGCCGCCCGGCTCGGACAGCAGCGCCGGGTCCTCGGCGTGCGCGATCAGCAGGCCGCCGAAGCCCGCCACCTCCGCGAGCGCGGCCCGCAGCCCGTCGTGGTCGAGCTCGGGGAACTCCTCGACCCCGGACGGGGACAGGAAGCACTTGACGCCCATGACGCCGGCCTCGTGCAGGGGGCGCAGGTCGGGGAGGTTCCCCGGGACCGCGCCGCCCCAGAAGCCGACGTCCACGTGGCACCGCCCCTCGGCGGCCTTCCGCTTGACCTCCAGCGAGGCGACGTCCAGGGTCGGCGGCAGCGAGTTCAGCGGCATGTCCACGATGGTGGTGACGCCCCCGGCCGCCGCCGCCGCGGTGGCGGTCGCGAAGCCCTCCCAGTGGGTGCGGCCGGGCTCGTTGACGTGCACGTGGGAGTCGACCAGCCCGGGCAGCAGCGGCAGGTCGCCGAGGTCGACCAGCTCGGCGGCGCCGGGCGGGTCGTCGTAGGGGCACAGGGCCTCGATCAGGCCCCCGCGCACGGCGACGGCGAGCGCCCGCTCCCCCTCCGGGGTCACGACCCGCCGCGACCGCACCACCAGGTCGCCCTGCCGGCCGCCGGGTGAGGCCCCCTCATCCCCCGAGTGATCGTGCAAAGAACTCACCGCTCCTCTCGCGATCCCGGCGCCTCCCGTCGTGGTCCCGCGCCGTGCCTACCGCCTGGTGAGGTGCTCGGCCGCGATCCGCCGGGCCAGCCGTTCGAGCAGCGGCCCGGCCTCGGCCACGCACCTGCCCACGTCGGGCTCGATGTCGGTCAGCGCGTACGCCGCCTCGATTCCCGCCTTCTTCAGCTCGTCGTCGCCCACCGCGCGGCGGCCGCAGACGGCCACGACCGGCACGCCGTGACCGGCCGCCGCCGCGGCGACGCCCACGGGGGCCTTGCCGCGCAGGGTCTGCTCGTCGATCGCGCCCTCGCCCGTGATCACCAGCCGGGCGCCCGCCACGTGCCGGTCGAAGTCCACCAGGTCGAGCAGGTAGCCGATACCCGGCCGGATCTCGGCGCCGAGGAAGACCAGCGCGCCGAAGCCCACCCCGCCGGCCGCGCCCGCCCCCTCCCGCCCGGCCACGCCCATCGCGCGTACGACGCCGTCGTGCTCGGCGGCGCCGGCCAGGCCGTGGGTGTGCGCGGCGACGGCCGCCAGCCGGGCCAGCCCGGCCTCCAGCACGGCGACGTCGCCGGGGCTCGCGCCCTTCTGCGGGCCGTACACCGCCGCCGCGCCGTACGGGCCGAGCAGCGGGTTGTCCACGTCGCTCGCGACCACGACCTCGAACCCGCGCAGCCGACCGGAGGCGTCGATCGCGTGCAGGTCGCGCAGCGCCGCCCCGCCCGGCGGAAGCTCGTTCCCCCCGGCGTCGAGCAGCCGTACGCCGAGGGCCTGGGCCATGCCCGCGCCGCCGTCGGTGCAGGCGCTGCCGCCGAGCCCAAGCACGACCCGGGCCGCACCGTGCCGTACGGCGTGGGCGATCAGCTCACCGGTGCCGCGGCTGGTGGCGGTGAGGGGCGCCGTGACGCCTCGCGGGAGCCGTCGCAGGCCGGAGGCCTCGGCCAGCTCGATCACCGCGACCCGGCCGCCCGGCTCGTCCCGCACGGCGTAGGCCGCCCGGACCGGCGTGCCGTCCGGCCCGGTCACCTCCGTCTCGACCCGGGTGAACCCGCTCGCCACGACCGCGTCGACCGTGCCGTCCCCTCCGTCGGCGACCGGCAGCGACACGACCGGGACGCCGCCCAGCCCGGCGGCCACGTGCGCGGCCACCTCCGGTGCGGTGAGCGACCCCCGGAACTTGTCCGGCGCGATGACGACGTGCCCTGTCATGCCGTGTGCCCCGTAGCCGTGTGCCCTGTCATGCCTGGCCTTCCGATAGTCGTCTGCGAACTTCTCAGACATGATCCCCGGTGCGCAAGCGGCGGTGCGCGTCGGCCCCCGCACGCGCGGCGGCCTCGCCCGGCACGGTGCGCAGCTCGCCGCCGTCCACCACGGTCCGGCCGCCGACCAGCAGCCGGGCGAGCGGCGGCGTGGCGCCGTAGGCGAACGCGACGACGGGGTCGTCGATCGCGGCGTGGAAGCCGCCGAGCCGCCACAGCGCGACGTCGGCGAGCTTGCCGGGCTCCAGCGAGCCGATCTCGGCCTCCCGGCCGAGGCAGCGGGCGCCGCCCAGGGTGGCGGTCTCCAGGGCCTGGCGGGCGGTGAGCGCGCGCGGGCCGTACCTCGCCCGCTGCATGAGCATGGCCATGCGGATCTCCCCGGCCAGCGGGGTCATCTCGCTGGAGGCGGAGCCGTCGACGCCGAGCCCGACCGGGGCGCCCGCCGCGAGCAGGTCGCTGATCCGGGCGATGCCGGCGCCGAGACGGCCGTTGGAGGAGGGGCAGTGGGCGACCCCGGTGCCGGTCTCGGCGAAGCGCCGCACGTCCTTGTCGGTGAGGTGCACGCAGTGGGCCAGCCACACGTCGGGGCCGAGCCAGCCGAGCCGGTCGAGGTATTCGACGGGGAGCACGCCGAACTGCTCCACGCAGTGCTCGTCCTCGTCCGCCGTCTCCGCGCCGTGCGTGTGCAGCCGTACGCCGAGGGAGCGGGCGAGCTCGGCCGAGCGGGTCATGAGCTCGCCGCTGACCGAGAACGGCGAGCAGGGGGCGACGGCGACGCGCAGCATCGACCCGAAGGACGGATCATGATATTTCCGGACCGCCTCCTCGGTCGCCCCGAGGATCTCGTCGATGTCCTCCACGACCTCGTCCGGCGGCAGCCCGCCATGCGAGGTCCCCCGGTCCATGGATCCCCGGCAGGGATGGAAGCGCAGCCCGACCGCGCGGGCGGCCTCGATCTCCGCCTCGAACAGGTCGCCCCGGCCCTTGGGGAAGATGTAGTGATGGTCGGTCGAGGTCGTGCAGCCCGACAGGGCGAGCCAGGCCAGCCCGGCCGTCGCGGCGCCCGACACGACCTCGGCGTCCATCCGCGCCCACAGCCGATAGCTCGCGACCAGCCATTCGAACAGGGTGCCGTCGGGCGTCACGCCCTGGGCCGCCCACTGGTAGAGGTGATGGTGGGTGTTGACCAGGCCGGGGGTGGCCAGGCAGCCGGAGCCGTCGACGCGCTCGGCCTCCCCTGGCGCGTAGGGCGCGGGTCCCGGGCCGACCGCGGCGATCCGATCGCCCTCGATCACGAGGTGGCCGGAGGGGATCTCCTCCGCCGTGACGGGCACGATGTAGGCGTTCTCGATGACCACTCGCCGTGGTGCGAGATCACGCAACGAAGACTCCCTGGTCAGGCGGGACGGAGGCGGGTGGCGGCCGGGCCGGGTGCGGCCGGCGCCGCGCTCACGGCGGTGGCCGGAGGCGGGCGGCGGCGAGCCGGACCGCGTCGAGGATCTTCTCGTAACCGGTGCAGCGGCACAGGTTGCCGGCCAGCGCCTCCCGGATGTCGGCGTCCGCCGGCATGCCGTCCACCTCGGCCAGCAGCGCGTGCGCCTGGACGACGAGGCCGGGCGTGCAGAAGCCGCACTGCACCGCCCCGGCGTCGAGGAACGCCTGCTGGACCTCGTGCAGCCCCTCCCCGGAGTTGTCGGCGGTCCGGGAGCCACCGGACACACCGGCTGGGGCCGGGCCGTCGCCGTACGCGGATCCGGCGCCGGAGGACGGGGCGCCGCCGTGGGACAGTCCCTCGACCGTGACGACCTCGCGGCCCTCCGCCTGGCCGGCGGCGACCAGGCACGCGCAGACCGGCGTGCCGTCGAGATAGACCGTGCAGGAGCCGCACTCCCCCTGTTCGCAGGCGTTCTTGGCGCCCGGCAGGCCGAGCCGCTCACGCAGGACGTAGAGCAGGCTCTCGCCCTCCCACACGTCGTCGGCCGCGGTCGCGCGGCCGTTCACGGTGAGGTTCACCCTCATGCGCTCCCCCTGTCGCCGTCCGCCCCGGAATCGGCCCCGGAATCGGCCCCGGAATCGGCCCTGAAGTCGGCCCAGGCCCAGCCGAGCGCGCGGCGGGCCAGCACGGCCAGCGCGTGCGTGCGGTAGGCGGCGCGGCCGCGTACGTCGTCGATCGGGGCGGCGGCGCCGGCGACGAGTTCCCCGAAGCGGCGCGCCACCTCGGGATCGAGCGGCGAGCGCCCCTGCCAGTCGAGCCGCGCGGCCGCGAACTCCTCGGCGGCGACGGCCCGGCGGGGCGTCGGGGCGGCCGAGCCGACGCCGGTCCCCACCCGCCGCTCCGCCGCGTGCAGGGCGATCGAGAACGAGCACACCGCGATCACCATGGCGTTCCTGGTGCCGATCTTGGAAAAGTACTGCGGCCCGCGCGCCACCGGGACGCGTACGGCGCGGATCAGTTCGTCGGGCGCCAGCGCGTTGCGCTTGACCCCGGTGTAGAACTCCCCGATCGGGATCAGCCGGGCGCCGCGCACCGACTCGGCCTCCACGACCGCGCCGCAGGCCAGCAGCGGCGGGTGGCTGTCACCCGCGGGCGAGGCCGCGCCGAGGTTGCCCGCGACCGTGCCCCGGTTGCGGATCTGCGGTGACCCGACCGTGCGGGACGCCTGGGCCAGGCCGGGCAGGCGGGTTCCCAGTTCCCCGATCAGCCGCGCGTAGGTCACCCCGGCGCCGAGGCGGACGACGTCCCCCTCCCGCGACCACTCCCGCAGTCCGGGGATCGGGGTGAGGTCGAGCAGGGCGGCGGGGCGCCCCTTGTCGAGGTTGATCTCCACCATGACGTCGGTGCCGCCCTGGATCGGGGTGGCCTCGGGCCGTCCGGCCTTCAGGTCCAGGGCCTCGGCCCAGGTGCGCGGGCGCAGGAAGTCCATCGGCTACTCCCAGGCCGGGCCGGCGTCGGGCGCGTCCTCGCGCAGCACGGTCCCTTCGATCAGCCCGTACGGCCGGTCGGCGGCGAAGAAGACCTCCCCGTCGTTGGGCAGCCCGAAGGGCGCGAGGTCGACCAGGAAGTGGTGCCTGTTCGGCAGCGACAGCCGCACCTCGCAGATCCCCGGGCACTCGGCCAGCACGCGCGTGCCCATGGCGTACAACGTCTGCTGCAGCGACAGGCTGTAGGTGTCGGCGAAGGCCGTGAGCAGAGCCGCCCGGGCCTTCTCGTAGGCCTTGTCCCAGTCCGGCGAGACGTCCGGCAAGACGTCCGGGGAGACGTCCTCCGAGACGTCCGCGTGCCGCCACGACACGTCGACGGCGGTGGCCAGGACACGGTCGCGGGTCTCCGGCAGCGTCGTGTACTCGTCCTTCGCGAACCCCCGGAACTCGGAGTCGGTCGTGTTGAGCACGACGAGGTCGCGCAGCCCGGAGACCACCCACGACCCGGTCCCGTCGTGATGCGCCACGCAGGTGCGCACCTCCCGGCCGGAGCGGACGAAGGAGTGCCCGAACGCGCCGTTGCGCTCCCAGGCGTGCTCCTCGACCGCGACCCTGGCGTGGTGGATCGCGGGCTGGGAGTCCACGAAGTGACGCGCCAGCAGCAGCGCGAAGTCCTCGATCGCCCCGACGCCGTGCCTCTTGGCGAACGCGAAGACGGTGTTCTTCTGCGAGTCGGTGGGCAGGACGGCGGAGTTGTCCCCGCTCAGGTGCACCTCGGCCAGGTCGCCCGCCAACGCCGTGCTCACCGTGAGGTCCTTGATCCGGTGGGCGTCGCCGTGCCGGGTCACCCGTACGACCCTCGTCTCGGCCTTGCCATACCTGTTGGGTCCCAGAACGGCCACGGCTAGCTCCCCCGGTAGGTCGAGTAGGCGAAGGGGCTCAGCAGCAGCGGCACGTGGTAGTGCCCGCCGGGCTCCCGGACGGCGAACACCACGCTCACTTCCGGGAAGAACGCGTCGTCCCCCAGATAGGCGGCCGTGTCGAAGACGAGCCGGTAGGTCCCGGGACGCGGGTCGAGCGCCGGGTCCCACTCCCGGCCCAGCGGCCTCCATTCCCGGATGCGGCCGTCGGCGTCGGTGCGGCCCTCCGCGACCGGCACGAAGCCGTGCGCGGCGCGCCGCGACAGCCGTACGGGCACGTCCTTGGCGGGCGTCCCGGCGGCGGTGTCGAGCACGTGCGTCGAGAGGCTCACCGGCCCTCCCAGAGCTTGGCCAGCCGCAACGCGACGATCTTCGACAGCTCGTCCCTGACGACCCCGCGCTCGGTCTCCTCGTCGTTGCCGAGCCGCCCGCGCAGCAGCGCCAGCAGGTCGTCGGCGTCCCGGCCGGTCGCGCAGACCAGGTAGACGTGGCCGAACCGGCTCTCGTAGGCGGCGTTGCCCTCGCGGAGCGCGTCGAGGACGCCCCGGCCGGCGTCCGCGGCTCCGGACTGCTCGGACCGCGACCACGCGGCCTCGCGTCCGGCGCCGCCGGGCCGCTCGCCGATGCGGGGGTGCGCCGCCAGCGCCTCCAGCACGTCGTCCCAGGCCAGCGCGGCGAGCGCCGGGCCGCTCGCGCGGCGCAGCCCGTCGAGATCCCGGTACGGCCCGCGCGCGGCCACCTCCTCCACCCATCTGGCGGAGGCGCAGCAGGACCGCAGGTCCTCCCGGCTGAGTTCGCGCATGCCCGTCAGTCAACCGCCGGGCCCGCGGCGGGGTCCAGCGGCGTGAGGTCCGAACCGCGTGCCCTGCTCGGGGGGCCGCTTTGTACGTTGTGACAAAGGGGTGGCACGTGAGAGGCCACGAGGTGCGCGACTAACCTGGAGGTCATCATGACTCCCAGCAATCTCATCGGCGGTCACGTCTTCGTCGCGGGCGGCCTGGCCAAGGGCGGGCTGAAGTACGCGTCCGAGATCGGCGCGGAGATGATCCAGGTCTTCGTCACCAATCCGCGCGGCTGGGCGCTCAGCGCGGGCGACCCCGCCGAGGACGCCAGGCTGCGCGAGTCGGGCGTGCCGGTCTTCCTGCACGCCGCCTATCTCGTGAACTGCGGGTCTCCGACCCCGGCGACCCTGGAGAACTCGATCGCGGTGGTCCGCCACACGCTGCGCCGGGGCGCCGAGACCGGCGCGCGGGGGGTGGTCGTGCACACCGGCTCCGCCGTCAGCCAGTCGCGAGAGACCGCGATGCGCCAGATCCACGAGCACCTGCTGCCGGTGCTGGACGAACTGCCCGACGACGGCCCCGACCTGCTGCTCGAACCGATGGCGGGGCAGGGCCGGATGCTGTGCGCCACGGTCCAGGACCTCGGACCCTATCTGGAGGCGCTCGACCACCATCCGAAGGCGGGTGTGTGCCTGGACACCTGCCACGCCTTCGCGGCGGGGCACGACCTTTCCGCGCCGGGCGGGGTGAAGGAGATGATGGACGCGCTGCACGAGGTCGCCCCGGGACGGCTCAGGCTCATCCACGCCAACGACTCCAAGGACCCGTGCGGGTCCAAGAGGGACCGGCACGAGAACATCGGGGCCGGGCACATCGGCGCGCAGGCCTTCGGCGATCTCATGCGGCACCCGGCGGCCGCCGGCGTGCCGCTCTGCATCGAGACCCCCGGCAAGGCGGACAAGCACCGCGAGGACATCGACCTGCTGAAGAAGCTCCGGAGCGCCTGAGGAGCGGCCGACTCGCGAGGATCGCGACTGCCGGCGTCACGCGTCGTGGCCGGTCGGAGGCGTTCGCGGCGATCCGGCGCCCCCGTATGGCCGGATCGCCGCGTCCCCCGGTAACGCGCGGGCGGGGCCCTTCCCCCCCGAGTAGGGCCCCGCTTGATAACCACCTGGTGAGAATCGACTCACTTTGTGATTACCCCGCGTGTCTTGCGACGAGCGAAAGACTACGAGGTGTAGTCGGGCCTCCGGGTGGCCCTTCGGACGAGCGGTCCCTAGCCAGCGCCATGCGGCCCGTCCTCACACGACGAGCGGAGCCCCGTGAGCGACAAGCGGTCGCCCCGGACCCGTCGCGGCGGCCCGGGCCTCGGACGGTCCCGCATGCGCCATGGGACGAGCCGTTCCCGGGCCCGCTCCCGGGGCGCCGGGGGCGAGCGCGGGTCAGGGGCCGATCAGGGCAGATCAAGGGCGATCAGGGCAGATCAGGGGCGGAACTGCCGGACGAGCTGCTCCCGCACCTGCCGGGTCAGCCTCCGGCTCACCGGCAGCGTCTCCCCGCCCACCTCAAGGACCACCCGCCCGGCGTCGAAGCGCAACTCGCTGACGTGCCTGACGTTGACGAGCGTGCTGCGGTGGACCCTGACGAACCCCGACCCCGCCCAGCGCCGCTCCAGCGCCGCGAGGGACATCCGTACGAGGTAGACGGCCCCGGCGGTGTGCAGGCGGACGTAGTCGCCGTGCGCCTCGGCGTAGCACACGTCCTGCCGGGCGACGAACTTCGTGCGGCCCGCCAGCTCGACCGGGATCGTCTCCAGGTCCTCGTCCGCGCCGGGGGGCGCCACGGCGGTCAGCAGCCGGCGTACGGCCTCCGCCAGGCGTTCGGGGCGCACGGGCTTGAGCAGGTAGTCGACCGCCTCCAGCTCGAACGCCTGCACGGCGCAGTCGTGAGCGCTGACGAAGACCAGCTTCGGCGGCGTGGGGAACCCGCCGATGAGCCGGGCCAGGTCGAGGCCGTCGAGCCCCGGCATGCGCACGTCCAGGAACACCCCGTCGAGACGCTCGCCGTCGGCGATCATCTGGACCATGTCGCGGAGCGCGGCCCCGCTGTCGGTGGCCGTGCTCACGTGCTCCACCCGGGTGTCCTGGCGCAACAGGAAGGCGAGCTCGGACAGGGCGGGGACCTCGTCGTCCACCGCGAGCACACGCAGCATGGCGTCCACCGTGCCGTGTGCCCGCCTCTCCGCGCAAGGGGTGACCGGACGGTAGGTGACGGACCCGTCACGCTGGGGCGTCGCCGGTGTCCGCGCGCGGAGCCCGCCGGTTCCGGCGACGGTTCACCCGGCTGCGGGGCCGGCCTCGGGCGCCTGTCCGCACCTCGCCCGCACCGGCGAATCGCCGGCTCGACGAACACCGGGTCAAGCCGAGGGAAGGTTTTGGGAGCATATATCCACATTTATTCTGTTATCCGCCTTTCCGTCCCACGGCTGCCTACCATGGCGGGGGAGAACAGGCCGAACAAGGATCGTCGATGGGCATCAGGCGGGGCGCCCTGCCTCTTCCCCGTTCCGGCTCCATCCGGGCACGGGTGACGCTGACGGTGGCCGGGCTGTCCGTCCTCCTCGCCGGCATGATCGCGGCCGGTCTCTGCCTGCTGATCCGTCACCGGGTCGAGACCGAGATCTTCACTGAGACGCGCCGCGTCGCGAGCGAATGGATCGGCTCGATGCGGCGCGACCACATACCGCCACCGGCTCCGACAGCGCGCGTCCCCCTCGTCCAGCTCACCGACTCCCAGGGCCGGGTGGTGCTGGCCAACCCCGTGGCCGGCGTGCAGCCGCTGAGCACGGTCCGGCCCACCAGCGACGACCGCTTCCAGGATGTGACCGAGTGTTCCGGCGACCGGTGCGTCGTGCTCACCGCCGCGCGGGTCCCGTCGCTGCAGGCGACGGAGATCTGGCAGGGCGAGCCGCACTACGTGTACGCCGGCACGGACCAGCCGCCCGCCCTGCGCGGGCGCCGGCTGGAGCTCCTCGTCGGCGCCAGCGGGGCGGTGCTGGCCGCGCTGTGGACGTGGACGACCTGGCGGGCGGCGGGCCGCATCCTGCGGCCGATCACGGCGATCGGGCAGCGGATGTCCGAGATCACCGCCCACGACCTGTCCCTGCGGGTGCCGCAGCCGCCCGGCCGGGACGAGATCGCCCGGCTCGCCCGCACGGCGAACCAGACGCTCGACCGGCTCGAATCAGCGGTCACGCAGCAGCGGCACTTCGCCGCCGTGGTCTCGCACGAGCTGAAGTCCCCGCTCGCCGGGCTCCGCGCCGGCCTGGAGGAGGCGCTGCTCTATCCGGAGGTCGACGCGCGCGAGGCGATCGCCGGGGCCCTGCCGGTCGCCGACCGCCTGCAGCAGATCATCGACGAACTGCTGGCCTTCGCCCGGCTCCGCAACACCCCCTGCGTGTCCGAGCCGGTCGACCTCGGAGCCCTCGTACGCGCCGAGGTGGCGGCGCGCCGCGGAGAGGTTCCGGTGCACGCCAGGACGGAGCCCGGGTTGTGGGTCCTCGGCAGCCGCGTCCAGCTGGCCAGCATCGTCACGAATCTGCTGGTGAACGCGCAGCGGCACGCGACCTCCAAGGTGGACGTGACCGCGGAGCCCGTCGGCGACCAGGCGCTGGTCACGGTGCTGGACGACGGCGACGGCGTCGCCGAGGAGGACCGGGAGCGGGTGTTCGAGCCCTTCGTCCGCCTCGACGCGGGGCGGCGCCTCGACCCCCGTGGCAGCGGGCTCGGCCTGGCCCTGTGCCGGGCGATCGCGGTCGCCCACGAGGGCAGCCTCCGCATCGAGGAGTCCCCGCGCGGCGCGCGGTTCGTCCTGAGGTTGCCGCTCCTCACCGACGTCGCCCCCGGCCAGGAGGCGGCCTCGGGCAGCACGGCCGTGTGACGACGGTGGCGGCCGGTCAGGGACGGGCCGGGCTCGTACGGGGACGGGTCTTGGGGATCCGCAGCCCGATGCGGGTCCCCTTGCCCGGCGCGGTCTCGACGACCAGGCCGTGACCGGGGCCGTAGATGTGCCGCATGCGCACGTCGACGTTGCTCAGCCCGATGCCGGTCCGCTGCTCCCGCAGCGCGGCGTGCAGCTGCTCGGGATTCATCCCGACGCCGTCGTCCTCGACCCAGATGTGCGCCTCCGACCCGGCGTCCCTGATCACGACCCGCACCTCCCCCGGCATGCCGTGCTTGATCGCGTTCTCGACCAGGGGCTGCAGGCACAGGAACGGCACGTCCACCCGCAGCACCTCGGGGGCGACCTGGACGGTGAACCGCAGCCGGTCGCCGAACCTCGCCTGCTCCAGCAGCAGGTAGCGGTCGACGCAGGTCAGCTCGTCGGCGAGGGTGGTGAAGTCGGCGGCCCGGCGCAGCGCGTACCGGATGAAGTCGGCGAAGTCGAGCAGCAGTTCGCGGGCGCGCTCCGGATCGGTCCGGACGAACGAGGCGATCGTGGTCAGCGAGTTGTAGATGAAATGAGGGGATATCTGGGCCCGCAGGGCCCGTGCCTCGGCCTCCAGCGTCCGCCTGCGCGAGGCGTCGAGTTCGGCGAGTTCGAGCTGGCCCGACAGCCAGCGGCCCACCTCGGTCGCGGTGCGCACGAGCGCCGTGCCCACCCGCGCGTCGTACGCCGCCAGGGCCCCGACCACCCGGCCCTCCACGACCAGGGGGACGACCACCCCGCGCCGGCCGCCTCCCCGGGACGCCGGGACGACGCGGGGCCTGCCCCCGGCCGCCGCCGCCCGCACCTCGGCGAGGACGGCCTCGTCCCCCGGAACGTCCGCGCCGCCCCTGGCCAGCACCCGGTCGGGCGTCGCGACGACCAGCCCGGCGGTGCCCAGCAGCGTCCGCAGGTGCCGTACGGCGCCGCGGGCGGAGGCCCGGGTGAGCCCGGCGGCGCGCAGCGAACGCGCGGCCAGACCGGCGGCGCGCAGGGCGCGGAACGCCGCCTCACCCGGCCCTTCGCCCCGCACGCGACCAGACGCGTCGCTCCGCGCACGACCAGGCGCGTCGCGCCACGCGTCATCCGGCGCGTCACGCCCCGCCGCGCCCGCCGTCCCGTACGGCAGCCCGGCGCAGGACCTCCCCGGACGTTCCCCGGACGGCGGCTCCCTGCGGGGCAGGACGCGGCCGAGCACGCCGCCGCAGACTCCGCAGAGCGCGCACAGCGTGACCCACACGGCTGTCGACACGCCGGACACCGTAGCCCTTCGGCGGCCTCACGGTGGGCCCTCGCCCGGCTCCTCCTGGTATGAGTAGCGCTGCTCCTTCCAGGGGTCGGCCACGTTGTGGTAGCCGCGCTCCTCCCAGAAACCACGCCGGTCCTCGGTCAGGTACTCGATGGCGCGCACCCACTTCACGCTCTTCCACGCGTAGAGATGCGGCACGACGAGCCGGACGGGGAAGCCGCGCTCGGCGGAGAGCGGCTTCTCGTCGAGGTGCGTGGCGAGCAGCGTCGTCGGGCGGTCGAAGTCGCTCAGGCGCAGGTTCGCGCTGTAGCCGTACTCCGCCCAGACCATCACGTGCCGTACGCCCGGCCCGGGCGGGACGCGGGCGAGCAGGGCCGAGGCGGGAAAGCCGCTCCACTCGTTCCCCATGATCGAAAACTTGGTGACGCAGTGGAAGTCGGACACCATGGTGGTCATCGGCAGCGAGGAGAACTCCTCCCACGAGAACTCGTGGATCCGGCCGGTGGCCGTCTCGCCGAACACCTGGAAACGCCACGTCTCGGGGCGGAACGCCGGCACCCTGCCGTAGTGGACGACGGGCCGTCCGCGCGGGACGTACTGGCCCGGGGGCAGTCGCGTCTCCTCGTCAGGTATCTCCGGCACGCAGGCCATCCTGCCACCCGCCGGAAAGACGGCCCGCACCGGATCCCGGGCGCGCGGCCCGGCTCCGGTCGCGCTCCGGTCGCGCCCGCGCGGAGCCGTACGGAACACGCCACGGACACGAGAGGTGGACGCGAGCGTCGAGATGTGCGCTATATTGCGTCACATGCGTACCGCTTGGTCGTTTTGGTATGGCGACGGACCCGTGAGGACCGATCGCCTCCAAGCGCTGCGCTGACAGCCAAGGAGAACGAAGGCCCCGGGTCCCACGGACCCGGGGCCTTCGTCGTTTTCCGGACCGGAGACACCCGGCCACACCGTCCGTCCGCACCATCGAGAGCACGAGGAGACACCATGGTCATCGTCATGACCCCCGAGGCCACCCAGGACGACGTCGAGGCGATCACCGACCTCGTCGCCGCGGCCGGAGGGGAGGCGTTCGCGAGCCGCGGCGTGAACCGCACGATCATCGGCCTCATCGGCGACGTCGAGCAGTTCGCCACGCTCAACCTGCGCGCCATGCCGGGCGTCGCGGACGTGGTGCGGGTCTCCACGCCGTACAAGCTGGTGAGCCGCGAGAACCATCCCGATCGCTCCACGGTGACCGTGCGCGGCGTCCCCATCGGACCCGACACCGTGACGCTGATCGCGGGCCCGTGCGCGGTGGAGACGCCGGAGCAGACGCTGGAGGCCGCGCTGATGGCCAAGGCGGCGGGCGCGACGCTGCTGCGCGGCGGGGCCTTCAAGCCGCGCACCTCGCCGTACGCCTTCCAGGGGCTGGGCGAGAAGGGCCTGCGCATCCTCGCCGACGTACGCGAGCAGACCGGGCTGCCGATCGTCACCGAGGTCGTGGACGCCCACGACGTGGCGCTCGTGGCGTCGTACGCCGACATGCTCCAGGTCGGCACCCGCAACGCGCAGAACTTCGCGCTGCTGCAGGCCGTGGGCGCCGCCGGGAAGCCGGTCATGCTCAAGCGCGGCATGACCGCGACCATCGAGGAGTGGCTGATGGCGGCCGAGTACGTCGCCCAGCGAGGCAACCTCGACATCGTGCTGTGCGAGCGCGGCATCCGGACCTACGAGCCCGCCACCCGCAACACCCTGGACATCTCGGCGGTCCCGGTCGTCCAGCGGCTGTCGCACCTGCCGGTGATCGTCGACCCGTCGCACTCCGGCGGCCGGCGCGACCTCGTCCTGCCGCTGACCCGCGCGGCCGTCGCGGTGGGCGCCGACGGCGTGATCATCGACGTGCACCCGCATCCGGAGCAGGCGCTCTGCGACGGCCCGCAGGCCCTCGTCGACGGCGACCTGGAGCGGCTCGCCGCGATCATGCGCGACTTCCCCCCGCTGGTCGGCCGCACCGCCGCCGTCACCGTGGCGGCCACCACCGGAGGAACTACCACCGTGACGACCACCACCGGGGGAGCCGCGGCCGCCGCTCCCGCTCTCGCCTGACCACGCCGGGTCCGGTACGGCCCGCGACCGCGGGCCGTACCCGGGCTCAGACCTCCAGCTTGTACGGCTGGATGGAGTCGGCGAGCTGGGCGGCGAGGTCCTCGGCGTCCAGGCGCCGCTCGATCAGCTTGAGGTCCTCGATCTTCGCGCGGGTCTCGGCCTGCCGGGACGCGAGGAGCGTGCAGCAGTCCTCGTCGGGCAGCTCGGAGATCTGCAGCGTGCCGATCCTGCGCGCCTCGGCCATGATCTCGGTCTTGTCCAGGCCGATCAGCGGACGCATGATCGGCATGTCCACGGCGTGGTCCTGCGCGGTGATGTTGGTGAGGGTCTGCGAGGAGACCTGCCCGAGGCTGTCGCCGGTGACCAGCGCCTCGGCGTGGATGCGGTGGGCGACCTCCTCGGCCGTCTTGAGCATCAGCCGCCGCTGGGCGATCACCGCGAGCCGGTCCTGCCCGGAGTTCCTGATCGACTGCTGCGCCTTGCCGAACGGCACCACCCACAGCCGCGACTTGCCCTGGAACCTGTCCAGGTTGCGCACCAGCGCGTACGCCTTGTAGATCGACTCGGAGGTGGTGAACGGGATGCCGGAGAAGTGCAGGAAGTCGACCCGCAGACCGCGCCGCATCATCCGGTAGGCCGCCACCGGCGAGTCGATGCCGCCGGACAGCAGCACGAGCCCCCGTCCGCTGGAGCCGACCGGCAGGCCGCCCTGGCCCGGCCGGCCGTCGGTGAACAGGAACGCCTCGTCCTTGTCCACCTCGATGTGCACGGTGAGCTCCGGGCGGCTCAGGTCCACCGGCAGGCCGAAGGTGTCGTTGATCGCCCCGCCGACCAGATGGTCGAGCTCGTTGGAGCGCAACGGGAACCGCTTGTCGCGGCGGCGCGAGCGCACCGCGAAGCGGGCCGAGCGCGCCACCTCGTCGCTGTCCCTGATCAGCTCGATGGCGGCCTTGGTGATCGTGTCCGGGTCCTTCGGGATCCGCCACGCCAGATGGACCAGCACGATGCCGGGCACGTCGGACACGCGGGCCGCCACCGTCTCGGCCACCTCGACGTCGGTGCCGGCGGGCAGGAACAGGGCGATCACGCCGTGCCGCTGGCGGATGTCGACGCGGTGGTCCTTGAGCGCGTGCTTGATGTTGGCCCGCAGGCGCATCTCGAAGATCTCGCGGTTCCGGCCTTTCAGGACCACCTCGCCTAACTTGAGCAGCACACAGGGCTCTCCCAGGGCGGTCATGGTCATGGGTGGAAACCTCCGGACGGACAGGGACGGCCACGGCGCCGGGGTGAGGCGCGGCCGGGAAAGGGTTCGCTGGTTCGCTGAGAGGACAACGCGTCGCCCACGTGCGGGCTTCCCACTGTAACGCCGCCGCCGAGCGGCGCACTCCCTCAATCGAGGTCGGCCAGGCCCTTCTCGATGGCGTAGCGGACCAGCTCGACCCGGTTGTGCAACTGGAGCTTGCTCAGCGTGTTCTGCACGTGGTTCTGCACCGTGCGGTGCGACAGCACCAGACGCTCGGCGATCTGCCGGTACGACAGGCCCTTGGCGACCATGCGCAGCACCTCGGTCTCCCGCTCGGTCAGCCGGGGACCGTCCCGCTGCTCCTCCTCCTGGGCGCCGGGCCGCCGGTGGGCGAGCCTGCGGTACTCGCCCAGGACGAGCCCGGCCAGGCCGGGCGTGAACACCGCGTCGCCCTCGGCGGTCCGCCGGACCGCGTCGAGGAACTCCTCCCGCCCGGCCGACTTCACGAGATATCCGGAGGCGCCCGCCTTGACCGCCTCCAGCACGTCGGCCTCCTCCGCGCTGGCCGACAGGACGAGCACGCGCGGAGGGAGCGCGGACGCGCCCAGCCCGCGGGCCACCTCCACCCCCGGCAGGTCGGGCAGGCGCAGGTCCAGCACCACCACCTCCGGCCGGACCGCCGCCGCCACCCGCAGCGCCTGCCGGCCCTCGCCCGTCGCCGCGACCACCTCGTATCCGGCCTCGGTCAGGTCGCGGGCGACCGCCTCCCGCCACATCGGGTGATCGTCCACCACCATGACCCGCACCGGGGACCGCTCGGCCCCCTCGCCTCCGGCCACGTTCACGCCCTCCTCCGCCCTCACCACGTCCAGGGCCTGTTCACCACCTTCACACCCGCCCGCGAGCTCCGCCCTGCCCGCGTCCGGTGACCGTTCACGCCGAGCCGCACGCTCCACCCTCATCAGGTCCAGGGCCCGCCCCGCCCGCATACTCCCTCCGCCGGCGGGCCGAGGTCACGCCCGCTCCCCCGCCGGAACCGACAGCTCGATCTCCGTCCCCGACGGCGAGGAGGTGATGGCCGCCGTGCCGCCGAGGTCGGCCAGGCGTCCCCGGATCGATCGGGCGACGCCCATGCGTCCCTCGCGGGCCGCCTGCTCCAGCCGTCCGTCGGGGATGCCCGGCCCCTCGTCGCGGACGGTGACGACCACCGCGTCGTCGTCGTCCTCCGCGAGTATCCACGCCCGCGTGCCCTCCGGGCAGTGCCGTACGACGTTGTCGAGGGCCGCGCCGACGGCCGCCGCCACCTCCCGTGCCGTCGCGGCGGGCAGCGGCAGCGGCGTCGCGGGCGCCGACACGGTCACCCGGGCCGTGCCGAACGGCCGGAGGAGGTCACGCAGGTCGGCGTACGGCTCTGCCCCGGGATCGACCCCGGGATCGGCCCCGGGCTCGGGCGCGAATTCGGGCGCGGGCTCCGCGCCGGGGCGGGCGGGGCGACGGAGGCGGCCGGCGGAGCCCGGGCCGCGCCCGGCGCGGGTGCCGCGCGCCGCGAAGGCCGGTCGCAGGCGGTCGCGCAGGCCGGTGGGGGTGAGATCCGGCGCCCGGGTGATGGGCGGGGCCTGCACCAGTGCCCGCAGCGCCGCCTCCTGCTCGCCCGCGAGCCTGCCGAGCTCGGCCGCCTCGCCGCCGATCTCCGCGCCCCTGCGCTGCACGAGGGCGAGCACCTGGAGCACCGAGTCGTGGATGCCGCGCGCCAGGCGCTCCCGCTCCCGGCCCGCGGCCTCCATCAGCACGGCGCGCCGCATGCGCTCCTCCGCCTCCCGCGCGAGCCGGGCGACGTGCCCGACGACCACTCCGGCCAGGAACAGGAGCACCGCGCCGTTCACCTGCAGCGAGGCGAGTTCGACCCCGCTCCCACCGCGCAGCCACAGGTCGGCCGCCGACATGACCGCGGCGGCGGCGGCGCCCGCGCGGCGTCCTCCGGCCACGCCGTACGCGAGGACCGGCCCAGCCACCCACGTCGCCGTCAGCGGCATCACGCCGGCCGCCGCGGCGGCGGGGCCCTGCGCGTACGGCGTGGCCAGCAGGCAGGCGACCGTGACGAGGAGGTCGGCGGCCAGCAGCGGCACGCGCCGGGTGGCGGGATACCGGACGAGCGTGACGACCGTCCAGGCGGCCATCACCCCGATGACCGTCCAGGACACGACCGGACGGGCGTATCCGCCCGCTCCGAGCACGAACAGCGCCGCGTACGCGAGCGACGCGACGCGGTAGACCGCGATCGCCCGCCAGAACGGTCCCTCGATGCCCATCGCGCGGCGCCCCCTCGTGGCTGAGCCGGGAGGGCCGATCCCTCCGCTCACATACTGGGCGATTCCGGGTGGCGATCCGGCGGGTTCCGGCCTCTCACACGCGTACGGCTCCCGCGAAACGACGCGGGAGCCGTACGGACGGACGGTGGACGGCCCGCCCGCAGCGAGCGGGCCGTCATCACGGATCGGCGGGTCGACATGGCCCGGCCGACCGGTGTGGCCGGCGGATCAGCCGAAGAAGACCTCGGCCTCCGAGTAGCGGGAGGCGGGGACGGTCTTGAGCTCGGAGGTCGCCTCGTCGAGGCCGGCGCGGACGATATCGGTGCCGCGCAGCGCGACCATCTTGCCGAAGTCGCCGTCGTGCACGGCGTCGATCGCGCCGAGGCCGAAGCGGGTCGCGAGCACCCGGTCGTAGGCGGTCGGAGTGCCGCCGCGCTGGATGTGGCCGAGGACCGTGGTGCGGGCCTCCTTGCCGGTGCGCTTCTCGATCTCCTTGGCCAGGAGCTCGCCGATGCCGCCGAGACGCACGTGGCCGAACGCGTCGAGCTCACCGGCCTGGAGCGCCATCTGGCCCTCCATCGGGTGGGCACCCTCGGCGACGACGATGATCGGCGAGTAGCGGGTCTTGAACCGCGACTCGACGTAGGAGCAGACCTTGTCGATGTCGAACGGCTTCTCCGGGATGAGGATCACGTTGGCGCCGGCGGCCATGCCCGCGTGCAGCGCGATCCAGCCCGCGTGACGGCCCATGACCTCGCAGATCAGCGCGCGGTGGTGGGACTCGGCGGTGGTGTGGAGCCGGTCGATGGCCTCCATCGCGATGTTCACCGCGGTGTCGAAGCCGAAGGTGTAGTCGGTCGCGTTGAGGTCGTTGTCGATCGTCTTGGGCACGCCGACGACCTTGACGTCGCGGTCGAACAGCTGCTTGGCGACGCCGAGGGTGTCCTCGCCGCCGATCGCGATGAGCGCGTCGACGCCCTGCGCGGCCAGGTTCTCCTTGATCCGCTCGACACCGCCCTCGATCTTGATCGGGTTGGTGCGGGAGGACCCGAGGATCGTGCCGCCGCGCGGCAGGATCCCGCGGACGGCCTGGATGTCGAGCGGCATGGTGTCGCCCTCGAGGGGCCCACGCCAGCCGTCGCGGAATCCGACGAACTCGTGCCCGTACACGCCGATCCCCTTGCGGACGACGGCGCGGATCACCGCGTTCAGACCGGGGCAGTCGCCGCCTCCGGTCAGGACTCCAATACGCATGACGGGTATTCCTCCATCTTGGATACGCGGAATGGCGCGGCCGGGCCCAACGCAGACCCCGGTGCTCACCGCACCGCATTCTGCCCAAGCCTCGCGACAATGGTCTAGACCAACAAGAGAGGCTACGCCACCCGGCCGACCACGACCAAAACAGTCTCGCACGGCGAGACCGCACCCGCCGGGAGACCCGTCTTCCCAACCGTACGCGGCGGCTCTATGTTTGACTCAGTCAAACGTTTCCTTGAGGTGGGCAACCAAAATGGACATAGTGCCGCAAGTGCGGGCATTCAACCGCTTCTACACCTCCGTCATCGGGGTGCTCGGTGCGGGAATGCACGACACCCCCTACTCGCTGACGGAGGCGCGGGTGCTGTTCGAACTGGGCACCCGGGAGCAGGCGGCCGACGCGGCGGACATCAGGGGCATGCTCGGTCTCGACGCCGGCTATCTGAGCCGGATCCTGTCCAGGTTCGAGACCGACGGGCTCGTCTCCCGCGAGAAGTCCCCGGAGGACGCCCGCCGCCAGGTCATACGGCTCACCCCGAAGGGCCGGGAGACCTTCGCGATGATCGACCGGCGCTCGGCCGCCGAGATCGACGCCCTGGTCGAGAAGCTCGCCGACCCCGAACGCCGCCGGCTCGTCTCCGCGATGGACACGGTGAAGCGCCTGCTGGAGCCACCGGCGCAACGGCGCGAACCGTACGTGATCCGGCCGCCGCGGCCGGGCGACCTCGGCTGGGTGGTGCAACGACACGGGGCCCTCTACAGCGAGGAGTACGGCTGGGGCGCGTCGTTCGAGGCGTACGTCATCAGGATCCTCGCCGCCTACCTCGACGACCACGACCCCCGGCGGGAGGCGGGCTGGATCGCCGAGGTCGCGGGCGAGCCCGTCGGGTGCGTCTTCTGCGCATGCGAGGACGAGACCACGGCGCGGCTGCGACTGCTGCTGGTCGAGCCGTCCGCGCGGGGCATGGGGATCGGCGGGCGACTGGTCGAGGAGTGCCTGCGCTTCGCCACCGCGGCCGGGTATCGCAGGATCACGCTCCTGACCCGGGACGTGCTGCTCGGCGCCCGCCGGATCTACCAGGCCGCCGGGTTCACCCTGGCCGATCGCTATCCGGGCGAGGAGTCGGGCGTCCCCATCGTCGAAGAGGTGTGGACGCGCGACCTCTGACCCCCCGCCCTAGCGTGATCGCCATGCGCGGAGCGGTACGGCGGATCGCGGGAGCGGTCGCCCTGGCAGGGTGCGCGGCGGGGGGCGTGGCGGGATGCGCCGCCACGCGTGAGCCGCGTGAGCAGTCCCCACCCGTCGCTGTGCCCGTCCGCCGCCTGTCGCTGTGCCCGTCACGCCGCCTGTCACGCCGCCTGTCACGCCGCCCGCTGGCGTACCGGCCTTGAGCGCGGCCCCCGTGCGGCGCGTGCATGCCGAAGCGGCCCACAGCGTGGTGCGGGTGCGGGGCCTCGCCTCCGCGTGCGACCGCCGGACGGAGGCGACGGGCTTCGTCTACGCACCCGAAAGAGTGCTGCTCAACGCGCACGCCGTCGCGGGTGTGGACAAGGATCTCGAAGTGGTCCTCGACGACGGACGGCGGTTCGGCGCCCGGGTGGTCGCCTTCGGCCCTCGGGCGGACGCCGCCGTTCTGCGGGTGCCGGGGCTTCCCGCCCGGCCGTTGCCGCCCGCCCGCGCCGTGAGGACCACGGCCGTGATCGTGGGCTATCGGGACGGGAAGAGGTCCCCGGTCGCGCTGCCCGTCACCGTCCGCGCGGGCGTGCCCGCCGAGACGTACGACATCTACAACCGCGTCCGGGTGTCGCGGCAGGTTCACCGTTTCCAGGGCGCCGACATCGGAAAAGGCATGTCGGGCGCGCCCCTCCTCACCGGCGAGGGCCGGGTGATGGGCATGGTCTTCGCGAAGGACACGGACAAGGCGAGCGTCGGCTACGCGCTCGCCGCCGGCGAGTTCGCGCCGGCCGCCACGGCCGGCCGGAACGCCACTCGTGCGGTGTCCCACGGCCCCTGCTGACATCGCCTGCCCGGCCCGATGTCACCGGGCTCGGCGGGACGGACGGGGCTTGCCGCGCGTGGCTCAGGCGCGTACGAGGTCCTCGAACGGGCCGGTGATCTCGACGGTGACGGGCACCACACCGGACCGGGCGCCGGCGGGTGGGCGGCAGGAGAGATAGAGCCTGTCGCCCGCCGGGGACATGGACGGACCCGTGACCGTCCAGCCGTCCGGCATCCGGAGGAACGGCACCACCCGGTCCCCCGCGACGAGGACGATCTCCTCGCCGTCGTCCCAGACGCCGGGCCGTGCCTCCGGCTCCCCGGCCGTCGCGGAGCCCGGGCCGCTCGACCGGGTGGGGGCGCTGAGAGCACCGGGCGTGGGAGGAGTGCCGGGAGCGGCCGCGGTGCCGAGGGCGCTGAGGGCGGCAGGAGTGCCGGGGGCGTGGGCGATGCCGGGGGTGCCGGTGCTGCCAGGGGCGCGGGGGGCGATACCGGAGGTCTCGGTGCTGCCAGGGGTGCCAGGGGTGGCGGGGTCGTGGAGAACACCGAGACGCTCCGACCTGACGTCGTAGGCCCACACGCGGCCATCGCCGTCACTGACGAACCGCAACACGCCGTCGCGGTAGTGACAGTCGCCGCCGCCCGCGAACCGCCGGGCACCCTTCACCTGGTCGCGTACGGGCACGCGGGACGCGGCCGGGGACGGCACCGGCTCCCACCGCACGGCCTCGTCGCCGGGAGCTCCGGTCATCACGTCGAGGACGCCGGTGGTGAGGTCGCCCCAGTCGCCGGGGCGGAACCGGTACAGGCACCCGTCCGGCTCCCCCTCGGTGAGGTAGACGAACCCCCGGTCGGGATCGCAGACCATGCCTCCATGGGTGAACAGGCCCATCGCCAGCCGGGGCATCGGAGCGCGCAGGCCGTACGGGTCGCATTCGAAGACCGTGCCCTGGGGTGTCCGCTCGCCCGACAGCCAGGTGTCCCACGGGGTCACGGCGCCGGAGTCGACGCGGTCGGCGCCGGACAGCACGCGATATCCGCCGCGCAGGCTCCCGTCCGGCGCGAACCGCAGCGCGGTCACGCCGCCGAGCAGCGGCAGCGCGCAGTTGGAGACGTAAATCCAGCCGTCACCGTCCGGGAAGCACCCTCCGCCGCCGGGCGCGGCGTGCCACACCACGCCGCCGGTACGCTCCCCCGACGACGCCACGATCCGGCAGGTGAAGCCCGGCGGGAGGGTACGCGACAGGTGCCGGGCCGGCAGGTCGTCCGCGTCGCTCTGTTCGGGAGACTCGTTCCCGTCAGACCGGTCCGCGCGCCCGGCGAGAGCCCTCTTCCGGCGCGACTCGGCCTGTCCGGGGCGGCCCGTGTGCCCGTGCGGGTTCCGCTCCCCCGGCGGCTCGTCCCGCTCGCCGTGGCCGACGCCGCCGCCCGGCCCGTGTGGGTCGGCTCCGCGAGGGAACGCCGTGCGCCAGAGCGATCCCGGCGACGCCGACACAGCCGCCGACAAGGAAGTACCCCGCACCGCTGACCCGCCTTCCTGACCTGCCCCTGGTCATGCCTCTGGTCACGCCTGTGGTCGCTCCGGTCCGCCCCGTACGGACGGGTGCCGCTTCGCCTGCGGTCCGCCCCGTACGGACGGGTGCCGCTTCGCCTGCGGGCCGCCCGGGACGGCCGCCTTCTCACCTGGACGCCTTCTCACACTGCCGCCCGGACCGCCCTCGGCCCGAGACCGCCCGCGCCGCCTGGCGCCGCCCGCTCCCCTACCCCGTCCGGAACACATCTGACCGGGTCTTTCTCTCCAGGACGGCGGGTCGCACACGTGGACGCCCAGTGGATCGGGAACACGTGAACGCCGAGGAAAGGGACATCTCTCATCGAGGCGAACGCTCCACTAACCCTGCCGCCGCACGCCGGGACGAGGCCCTTCACCCCTGACGGGAACCTTTATCGGCAGAACGTTGACAGTGTCATCGTGACAGTGTCATCGTGGAGGCATGAGCGGGACCTGGACGATCGGTGAGCTGGCGGAGCGGGCGGCGGACCTGCTCGGATCCGAGCCGCGCGTCAACGGAAGGGTCCGGGAGGTGCCCAACGAACGGCTCATCCGCTGGTACACGACGATCGGCCTGCTGGACCCGCCCGCCGCCCGGCGCGGCAGGCTCGCTCTCTACGGCCGCCGCCACCTGCTTCAGCTCGTGGCCGTCAAGCGCCGCCAGGCGGAGGGGCTGTCCATCGCCGCCATCCAGGCGGAACTCGCGGGCGCGACCGACGCCATGCTCCAGCGGATCGCCGGCCTTCCCGAGGTGCCCCACCCGCAGGGCGGCCCCGGTCGCGCCCTCGGCGAGCCGTCCCAGCCGGGAGCGACAGAGCCGGAACGGCCCTCGGCCGCCGCAATCCCCGACGTGGCGCGGCCGACGGACCGGAAGCGGTTCTGGGCCCGGCCGGCCGGCTCCACCCACTTCGATCCGGCAGGCTCCGGCCCTGTGGGGGCCGGCCCCGGCGATCCCGTCCCGGCGCCGCGTCCCGGCGCGGCACCCGATTCCTTCGGCATGCCAGACCTGCGCACCGTCACAACGGCTTCCACCGGCGGACCGGCGGGGGACCTTCGGGGCGACGTCCTGTTCGGCGTCCGTCTCGCGCCCGGGGTGACGGTCCTGCTCGAATCGGCCCACCGTACGCCGGACGGCGACGAGGCGGCCGCGCTGCGCCGGGCCGCCGCTCCGCTCCTCGCGGCACTCGGCGCGCTCGGCCTGGCCGGGCCCTTCGAGGACACCGAGACCACGACGCCCTGGGACTCAACGGATTCCGAGACACGCAAGGGGATGACCTCATGACCGTTCCCATCACACCTCTGCGGCCGGAGGAGTGCCGGCCCGAGCCGCACGCCGGGCTCGGCGCGCTCGAAACCGCGAAGGGCAACCTCCCTCTGGAGAGCGTCGACGTCACCGCGCGTCTCACCGGGCTGGTGGCCGGCGTCGAGGTCGTCCAGACCTTCCGCAACCCGTTCGACGTGTCGCTTGAGGCGACGTACGTCTTTCCGCTGCCGCCGCGAGCGGCGGTCACCGCCTTCCGCATGGAGGCGGACGACCGGGTGATCGACGGCGTGCTCAAGGAGCGCGGCCAGGCGCGGGCCGACTACGACCGCGCGCTCGCCGAGGGCAGGCGCGCGGCGATCGCCGAGGAGGACCGGCCCGACGTCTTCACGATCCGGGTCGGCAACATCGTCCCCCGGGAGCGCGTGGTCGTCCGGCTCACGATGAGCCAGCCGCTCCCCTACGAGGACGGCGCGGCCGAGTTCCGCTTCCCGCTGGTCGTGGCGCCCCGCTACATACCGGGGGCTCCCCTGTCCGGGCCCGCCGCGGGTGACGGCGTCGCGCCCGACACGGACGCCGTGCCCGACGCCTCCCGCATCTCACCGCCGGTCCTGCTGCCCGGGTTCCCGTCTCCGGTACGGCTGTCGCTCACGACGACCGTCGACTCCGCCGGGCTCGGCCTGCGGGAGGTCCGCTCCAGCCTGCACGAGGTCGAGCGAGAGGGCGACACGATCACACTGCGGCCCGGCGAACGGCTCGACCGCGACTTCATCCTGCGCCTGGCGTTCGACGCCTCCTCGTCCCTCGCCCTCGTCCCGGACACCCTGTCCGGCGGTGTGCCGGACGCGCCGGGCGGCGTGCCGGAACGCGTCCCCGGCGGACCCGCGGGCCGCGGGCCGCGGGCAGGCGAGACGACGGCCGGAGGGGAGGCGGGCGATGCCTCGGGAACCCCGGAGGGGACCTTCGTGCTCACCCTGCTGCCTCCGCCGGAGGACACGGCACGGTCCGCGCCCCGGGACGTCGTCCTGCTGCTCGACCGCTCGGGCAGCATGACCGGATGGAAGATGGTGGCGGCGCGCCGCGCCGCGGCCCGCATCGTCGACACACTCACCCGGCACGACCGGTTCGCCGTGCTCTCGTTCGACTCCGTGGTCGAGCGCGCGTTCCCGGGTGGCCTGGTGGAGGGCACCGACCGCAACCGGTACCGCGCCGTCGAACATCTCGCCCGGCTCGGCGCCCGGGGCGGCACCGAAATGCTCGCCCCCCTTGAGGAGGCCCTGCGCCTGCTGGGCGAGCGGGACGACGACCTCCCGGGCGAGCCCGCACGCGATCGGGTGCTCGTGCTGGTCACCGACGGCCAGGTGGGCAACGAGGACGAGATCCTCGAACGCGTCGGCCCCCGGCTGGGCGGCACCCGCGTCCACACCGTGGGCATCGACAGGGCGGTGAACGCGGGGTTCCTCGGCCGGCTGGCCCTGCTCGGCTCCGGCCGCTGCGAACTGGTCGAGTCGGAGGACCGTCTCGACGAGGCGATGGAGCACATCCACCGGCGGATCGGCTCACCGCTGGTGACCGACGTCTCCGTGCGGGCCGAGGACGTCGACCTGGTGCCGGGCACCGTCACGCACGCCGGTTCGCTCTACCCGGGGGTCCCGCTGGTCGTGACCGGGCGTTACCGGGGCCGGACGGCGGGCGCTCTCACCGTGCACGGCCGCACGGCCGACGGGCGTGCCTGGGAGGAGCGCGTCGAGGGCCGTCCCGCCCGGGACGGCGCGGCGCGGGCCGTGTGGGCGCGGGCGCATCTGCGCAGCCTGGAAGACCGATACGCGGTGGGCGACCGCTCGCTGGAGCAGCAGATCATCGACATCTCGCTCCGCTTCGGTGTGCTGTGCCGGTTCACCGCGTTCGTGGCCGTCGACACCCATGTGACTAGTGAAGGCGCTCCGGAGCATCGCGTCCTCCAGCCGGTCGAACCGCCGAGCGGGTGGGAGATACCCGCCGCGATGCCGATGATGGTGGCCGGAGCGCCGATGATGGCCAGGATGGCCTCCGTCACCAGCAGCGCGGAGGCCGCACCCGGCACGGCGGCGGACGCGCCCATCGGAGCGGTCTCCGGGGCTGTCGCGCCGAGCGCGCCCTTCGCCGCCGCACCGCCCCCACCTCTGGCTCCGGCTCCGGGCGCACCGGGCGGCGGGGCGCGTCCGTCCCGAGGGTTCTCCGCCGGAGGCTTCCTGTCGCGTCGTGGCTCCGAGCCCGCGGCGCTGACGGACCTCGACGGCGTACGGCCCCTGCTGACCGAGGAGCTCACGAGACTGGGCCAGGCGGAGTCGCTGCCGGAGCGGGAGCGCCGGCGCTACCTGGCGGATCTCGCCAGCCGCCTGCGAGTCGTCGCCCAGATGGTGGGGAGTCACCCCGGCCTTCTCGCGCTGGCAGCCGACCTCGACAAGGCCGAGTGGGCCGAAAGCTCGCTCGACGACCTCTGGCGGCGGGCCGTCGATCTGCTGACCGGCCTGGTCGGCGGCTCCGGGCGGGGCGAGCACGGCGCCCGTCACGGCGAAGGCGAGCACGGCGCCGGTGACGGCGGGGGCAGGCACAGCTCCGCGACGGAGAGGGAGCGCCGACGCCCCTTCTGGAAGCGGTCCTGACCTTTCCCCGCCTTCCGGGGCGCGTCGCCATGAGCGTCTCGGGACGGACGGCTGTGGCCGGGACACCGGCGGAAACGCCGGGCCCGGCCACAGAGGGTCCGCTGCCGCTGTGAGCGAAGCCCTACGAGGGTTCAGGTAGGCGGATGACATCGGACGGCGGGGTGGGCACGGGACGCCGAGGCTCCCGCACCCCTCCCGCGTCGGGCCGATCGTCGCGTCCACCTGCGGAGACGCGAGACCGGCGGCGCAGCAACCGATTGACGAGCTCTTTAAGCCCCATACCTGGCGAACGTAGTAGATCCACGAGCGGTTCCGACAGAGAACCGGCGTCCGCTCCGGGCGAACCATCCCCTCCGGCCAGCTCACGGACCTGAAGCACGTAGGGTGCCGGTATGCATCCCGTGGTCCTCGACGGCGGTCTCGCGACCCATCTGGAGTCCCTCGGCTGCGATCTGAGCGACGACCTGTGGTCGGCCCGGCTGCTGGCCGACGATCCCGGCGTCATCCGCCGCGCGCATCTCGACTACTTCCGCGCCGGGGCCGACGTCGCCACCACGGCGAGCTACCAGGCCAGCGTCCCCGGGTTCGTACGGCACGGCATGTCGCCGCGGGAGGCCCGCGACCTCATCCGGCTGTCGGTGACGCTGGCCGTGCAGGCGAGGGACGAGGCCGGGCACGGACTGGTCGCGGCGAGCGTGGGGCCCTACGGCGCCTACCTCGCCAACGGCGCCGAGTACACGGGCGACTACGACCTGGACGAGGACGGCCTGGTCGAGTGGCATCGCGAACGCTTCGGCATCCTCGCCGGCGCCGGAGCCGACCTGCTGGCGTGCGAGACGATTCCCTCGCTGGCCGAGGCCCGGGCGCTGGCACGGCTCCTGCGTGAGACACCGTCCGTGCGCGCCTGGGTCGCCTTCTCCTGCCGGGACGGCGAGCACGTCAGCGACGGGACGCCCTTCGAGGAGTGCCGCGCGATCTTCGACGGGCTTCCCCAGGTGATCGCCGTCGGCGTGAACTGCACCCCACCACGGTTCGTGCCCGACCTGGTCAAGCGGGGTGCCACCGTCGTCTATCCGAACTCCGGTGAGAGGTGGGACGCCGTGAACCGCCGCTGGCTCGGCCTCGCCGACCCCGTGGAGTTCGGCAGGGCGGCCGCCGGATGGGTCTCGCTCGGCGCCCGTCATGTGGGCGGCTGCTGCCGCACCACTCCCGCCCACATCCGCGAGATCCGCTCCCACCTCACCTGACCGGCCCTGACCCGGGGCAGACCTCCTGGACCGCGAAGCCCACGCCCGGGCCGGCCCGAGCGGGCGCTGTCAGCCCATCTCGGCCTGGGCCTGGCCCTCGCCGCCCCGGGACGCCAGCGGGATCTCCTTGAGGAACAGGGCCACAACCAGCGCGGCGGCGACGAAGGGCAGGCTGGCGAGGAACACGTCGTCGATCGCGTTCGTGAACGCGACCAGCACGTGTTCCTTGACCGGCTGCGGCAGCCGCTGGATCGCCTGCACGTTCTCGGCGTTCACCTGTCCCGGAGGCATCCTGCCGCCGAACTCCGCGGCCAGATGGTGGGCGAGCCGGCTGGTGAGGACCGCGCCCATGATCGCCGTACCGATGGCGGCGCCCATCATCCGGAAGAACGTCGCCGAACTGGTCGCCACGCCCATGTCGGCCCGCTCCACCGCGTTCTGGATCGCGGTGACGACCGTCTGCATGGTGAACCCGAGCCCGGCGCCGAAGAGGTAGGCGTAGATCGCCACCTGCCAGTACGGCGAGTCCGCCCGGATCGTGGACAGCAGCCACAGTGCCACCAGGAGGACCGCCGCGCCGAGGATCGGGTAGACCTTGTAGCGTCCGGTGCGGCTCATCAGCTGGCCGGAGGTGATCGACGTGGAGAAGATGCCGACCACGGCGGGCAGCAGTGCCAGGCCCGACACGGTCGGCGACATGCCCTGCACCGCCTGCAGGTAGACCGGCAGGAAGATCATGCCGCCGAACATCGCGAGTCCCGCGAGGAAGTTGTAGCCGTTCCCCACGCTGAAGACCGCGTTGCGGAACAGGCGCATCGGCAGGATCGGCTCGGGCGCCCGCAGCTCCACCAGCACGAACAGTGCCGCGAACGCCACGAAGGCGGCGAGCAGGGCCAGCGCGCCGGGGGCCGTCCAGCCGAGTTCGTTGCCCGCCCAGTCGAGGTAGAGCAGGAAGCACGACACGGCGGCCACGATCAGCGTCGCCCCGAGGTAGTCGACGCGGTGGCTGCGGCGCACGGTGGGCATCTTCAGCGCCACCGAGGTCACGACGAGCGAGACCACCCCGATCGGCAGGTTGATCCAGAAGATCCACCGCCAGCCAGGGCCGTCGGTGAAGAACCCGCCGAGCAGCGGCCCGGCCACGCTGGAGGTGCCCCAGACGGCGCCGAAGTATCCCTGGTAGCGCCCGCGCTCACGCGGCGGGATCACGTCGCCGATGATGCTGAACGCCAGCGACATCAGGCCGCCGCCGCCCAGGCCCTGCAATGCGCGGAACGCGATGAGCTGGCCGATGTTCTGGCTCAGCCCGGCCAGGACCGAGCCGAGCAGGAAGATGCCGATCGCGGTCTGGAAGATCACCCGCCGGCCGTACAGGTCGGAGATCTTGCCCCACAGCGGGGTCGCCGCGGTCGAGGTGAGCAGGTAGGCGGTGACCACCCAGGAGAGCTTGTCGAGGCCGCCGAGCTCGCTGACGATGCGCGGCAGGGCGGTGCCGACGATGCTCTGGTCGAGCGCGGCCAGCAGCATCCCGGCGGCGACTCCGCACAGGACGATCAGGATCTGACGGTGGGGCAGGTATCCCGGTGCGGCCTGCTGCTCCTCGCGGACGCTCATGCCGCGCGCCCCCGCGGGCCGGACCCCCACGAGGTGGGTGACGTCGACGTGCGGCACCTGTGTGCTGGCTTGGGCATGCGCCTTCCGATCTGAACGTCTGGATCACGTGCGCGGCGGACATCGCCACGTTACCCGTCCAGTCCGGAAGTATTAGGAATTCTCGCGAGCCGCCCGTGTCATCTCGGTCTTCGCCGCCGCCGCGTACTTGTCGACGTACTCCTGGCCCGACAGCTCCATCAGCGCGTACATGATCTCGTCGGTGACGGCGCGGAGCACCAGGCGGTCGTTCTCCATGCCGTAGTAGCGGGAGAAGTCGAGCGGCTTGCCGTACCGCACGCCGGGACGGATGCCGAACCTCGGCACGGGCCGCCCGGGGGGCATCATCTCGAACGTGTTGACCATCGCCCATGGGATCACCGGCGACCGGGACTCCAGCGCCAGCCGCGCCACGCCCGTCTTGCCCTTGTAGAGGCGGCCGTCGGGCGACCGGGTGCCCTCGGGGTAGATGCCGAGGACCTTGCCCTCGTTGAGGATGCGCAGCCCGGTGCGCAGCGCCGCCTCGCTCGCCTTGCCGCCCGAGCGGTCGATCGGCACGGTGCCGACGGCCGAGAAGAAGGCCCGGCTGAAGAGGCCCTTGATGCCGCTGCCGGTGAAGTACTCCGCCTTGCCGAGCGAGATGACCTTGCGAGGCAGGAACCCGGCCCCGAAGAAGTGGTCGGCGAACGACAGGTGGTTGCCGGCCAGGATGACCGGACCCTCCTTCGGGACGTTCTCCACGCCCTCCGCCCAGGGGCGGAACACGAAGTGGAGGAGCGGCCAGAGGATGGCCTTCACCACCCAGTACAACACGCGGACTCCCTCGGCTCAGATGTGAAGTCATCTTCGCACGCCCAGCCCTCTCGCACTAACGCTGACCAACGTGCGAGTATCGGGCGGAACACGCCGCCGTCGGACGGAGGTCTCCCATGCCAGTGCTGCCCGGTGCGGAGCCGTACCACCACGACGGCGGCGAGATCGGCGTCCTCCTCTGCCACGGGTTCACCGGCTCGCCGCAGTCCCTGCGGCCGTGGGGCGAGCACCTGGCCCGGTCCGGGCTGACCGTCTCCCTGCCGCGCCTGCCCGGCCACGGCACGAGCTGGCAGGAGATGAGCCGCACGCGCTGGGAGGACTGGTACGCCGAGCTGGGCAAGGCGTTCGCCGACCTGCGCGGCCGGTGCTCGGACGTGTTCGTGGCGGGGCTGTCCCTCGGCGGCTGCATGGCGCTGCGCCTGGCCGAGGTCCACGGCGACTCCGTACGCGGGGTCGTAGTGGTCAACCCCTCGGTGGTCAGCGACGCGCCGCTGCTGCGGCTCGCCCCGGCGCTGAAGTACGTGATGCCCTCGGTCCCCGGCGTGGCGGGCGACATCAAGAAGGAGGGCATGACGGAGCTCGGCTACGCGCGCACCCCGGTGCGTGCCGCGGCCACGCTGCCCCAGCTGTGGAAGCTGGTCCAGCGGGACATCGGCGAGGTGACGCAGCCGCTGCTGGTGTTCCACAGCAGGGACGACCACGTCGTGAAGCCGGCGAGCGTGGCGTTCCTCCAGGCGAGGCTGGGGGACAATCTCGAGGTCAGGGAGCTGACGGACAGCTATCACGTCGCCACCCTCGACAACGACGCGCCCGCGATCTTCGAGGGGAGTCTGGAGTTCATCCGCTCCCACGCCTCGGTACCCTTGACGAAGGACCTGTGACCAGGGATCGACGTGACACCGCAAAGTGACGAGGACGAGGTCTGGCGCCAGATCGTCGCCTCGTTCAACGAAAAAGCCGAGGACGCCTCGGCCGATCAGCCATGGCCTGATCGCGAGAACGTGACCGAGGAGCCCCGCCCCGGCGCGGCCAACGGCTCCACCGCCACCGACCGTGACGGCGCTGACGACGGCGCCCGGGACACCGGCGGCGAGCGTGACGACGCCGCCGGCGAGGACACGGACGAGCCGGACGGCCAGACGGCCCCCGTCGCGGTGAGCGAGGACGACGACCACTACGTCCCGCCGCCCCCGCCGCCGCTCCCCCAGGCGGACGCGGTCACCCGGGCGTCGTGGCTGGCGCTGTTCGGCGGCCCGGCCTATCTGCTGCTGGCCGCCCTGCTCGACTGGCCCAGGGACGGCTGGATCGTGTTCGCCGCCGTGTCGGCCTTCATCGCGGGGTTCGTGGTCCTCGTCGTACGGATGGGCGACGGCCCGCCCACCGACTCCGGCTGGGACGACGGCGCGGTCGTCTGACCCGGCGCCCGCCTCTCGTCACACCTGCCGCGCCTCACTGGGCGGCGAGGGCGTGCGGCGGGCCGAACCGCTCGACGAGGTCGGTGTAGCGCTCCTTGCCGTCCAGCACGTGGCCGACGGCCATGGTCAGCTCACCGGTGTGGGTGACCGCCTGCAACCGCACCTTGCGGTCCGCGCCGGACGTCTGGCCGCGCAGCCTGGTCCAGCGCGACCCGTCGTAGCGGAGCAGGAACCCGTCCGCCGCGTGGGCGGGGTCGTAGCCGGCGATCCAGAACACGCCCTCGCCGTCGCCGGTCACGCCGTACAGTTCGGCGTGCCGCTCCGGCGGCGTCGCCCGCTTCCAGCGTCTGCCGTCCCAGTCGAGGACCAGCGGGGAGATCTTCCCGTCCCGGTAGACGCCGCCGATCGCGACCGCCCGCTTGCGGCTCTCCGCGTAGACGTCGCGCAGGAAGCCGCCCCTGATCCGCGGCAGCTCGGCCCGCTTCCACCCGCCGCCGGTCAGCCGCATGGCCAGGGGGCCGTCACCCGAGTCGCCCACCGCCCAGCCGTCCGACTTGCCCGCCAGGGCCACGCCGTAGAGGGCTCCCCCGGGCCCCTGGCCGGTCCTCCAGGCGGTCCCCTTGCCTGCGCCGCCGCTGCTCAGCAGGAACGCCTGGCCGTCGCGGCTGCCGACGGCGGCCACCCGGCCGGAGGAGGCTGCGATCCCGCCGAGCCAGTCGCCCGTGCGCAGGCGCGGCACGCCGACCCGGTCGAACCCGTCGGCCGACCCCTTCGCGAGGTACGGCAGGCCGTCGTGCCCGTCGCCCACCACCCAGACCTCCCTGGGGGACGCGGCGGCGACCGACCGCAGGTGCCCGGCGCCGGTGGCGTCGCCCCTGATCGGCACCTCGCTCCAGGATGAGCCGTCCCAGTGGGTGATGACTCCCCGGTTGCGCCAGAAGTCCCAGGCCTCCTGCTGGCCCACCGCCCAGACGTCCCCGGCTGAGAGGCCGGCGACGTCGGACAGCGAGGCGTCGGCCCTGAGGCGCCCGGTGGGGAGCCCCGGGCCCTGCGCGACCTCGTCTCCCGACGGGCCTCGCTCCGCCCGGGGGCGGGCGGTCCCTGTCTGCGCGTGCGCGACCGATGTGGCGCACGGGAGGAGTCCGGCCAGCAGACCGGCGGACAGCACACACAACGGCACCGCACGCCGGATGCGGCGTCGGGTCATGGAACAGATCGTAAGGGGAACGGCGCCCTCTCCGTCGCAGAGGTCGCGATTCCGAGCCCGACGCGACGCCCGGCGTGACGCCCGGACGCGATCTCGGCGACCACCGGCCGGTGGTCGCTCGCGGCGGTCAGATCGCCGGAGGGCACGTCCGCCCCTCCGCAGGAGAGCACGGTCAGGCCCGGCCCCGCGAAGACCGCGTCGATGCGCACCCGGGGGTCGCGGGCCGGAAAGGTCCCGCCACCCGGCGCCGCGCCGGTGGCCGTACGGGAACCCCCGGCGTCCGGCGCGGCGGCGAAGCAGTCGGCGTACCGGGCCCCGAGGAAGCGCCAGACCGGGGCGCCGGGAGGCTCGTTGAGGTCGCCCGCCAGCACGGGCGCGGCCCCGAACTCCCGGGCGGCGCCCTCCAGGATCGGCACGATCTCGGCGGCGTGGCTCAGCCGCGCCCCGGCCAGGAGGTCGAGGTGGACCGAGCACACGGCGTACCTGTCCCGGCCCTTCTCCACGACCGCCACGGCGACCGCGCGCCGTTCGAGGCCGGTGAACCACCGCAGGCGCCGCCCCTCGCCCCGCAGCAGCCGTACGGCCGGGGAGGTGAGGACGGCCGTGCCGTTCAGCCGGCCCCCGGCGGCCACGGACAGCCCGGCGGCGCGGGCGAGGGCGGCCAGGGAGACCGGGACGGCGCGGCTGAACACGGGCCGCCCGTGCCGCCGCGCCGGCAGGCGCGGCACCTCCTGCAGGCACAGCACGTCCGGCCGGAGGGCCCTGATCACCCGGACCAGCGCCCTCCGGTCGTCCTTCAGCCCGCGGACGTTGTAGGTCGCGACCCGCAACACGCTTTCGCCCTTCCGGGCGGTGCCGTCGCCGGCCTCCGGCACGTCCTCAGCGGAGCCTGGCGAGGTCACCGGCCCCCACCAGACCGGCGGACGGTCCCATCTCGGCCACCCGGATGTCGGCGAGCGGACGGTGGCCCCGGCCGGTCAGCCGCGCGGCGAACTCGTCGCGGACCCGGTCGGCGAACAGGTCCGCGGCTCCGGAGACGCCCCCGCCGAGGATGAAGCACCCGGGGTCGAGGATCGCGGCCAGGTCCGCGAGGCCCTGCGCGAGCCAGTCGGCGAGCGACTCGAACGCGTCCAGCGCCGCGCGGTCGCCCAGGCGCGCCGCCTCGGTCACGTGCTCGCCCCGGACGCCCTCGACCGAGCCGCCGAGCCGCAGCAGGTGGGTGGCGGCGGCGGGGTCGGCCTCGGCGTTCGCCTTGGCCTCCGCCAGCAGCGAGCTGCCGCTGGCGTACCGCTCCCAGCACCCGTTGTTGCCGCAGCCGCAGGGGCGTCCGCCGGGCACCGTCTGCATGTGGCCGAGCTCGGCGCCCATCCCCCACCGCCCACGGTAGAGGTCGCCGCCGAGCACGATGCCCCCGCCGATGCCCGTGCCCACGGTCACGCACACGACGTGGCTCTCGCCCCGGCCCGCGCCGAAGCGGTACTCGCCCCAGGCCATGGCGTTCGCGTCGTTCTCCACGACGACCGGCAGGCCGACCAGCTCGCCGACCTTCTTGCGCAGCGGCTCCTCCCGCCAGGCCAGGTTGGGGGCGAACCGGATGACCGACCGGGTCTCGTCGACGAACCCCGCCGCGCCGATGCCCACCGCCTCGACCTCGTGCCGCGCAGCGAGCTCGTTCACCACATCGGCGATCGTGAGCGCCATCTTCTCGGGGTCGCCCGCGGGGCTGTGCCGCAGGCCGCGTTCCAGGATGCCGCCGTTCTCGTCCACGACCCCGAACGCGATTTTGGTGCCGCCGACGTCCACGCCGATGGTCAGCGCCATGCTGTCGTCCTTCCGCCCGATCCGCTACGCCGCGCTGATTGAAGCCGATCGCGCAGGGTTGTGGCAATTCCGCCGACGCGGGCCGTTTACAGCCCCGTCATGCGAGATCGATGTGCTCCACCGCAGGTTCACCGGACCGCCGCTCCCCGTCAGGCCGCGACCGGGGCGGCGACTGGGGTGACGACTGGGGCCGCTGCAGGGCGTCGACCGCCTCCCGGAACGCCGCGAAAAGTTCACCGCCGGCCGCCATCAGATGACCGGTGACGTCCCCGCCGGCCTCCCGGCGCGCCGCGATCACCCGGCACACCGGGCAGGCGCGGCAGACGTACTCGTCGTGGTCCTCCGACACGGCCTCGCTCCACACGTCGCCTGACCGGCCCGCGCCGCCGCTCGCGCCGCCGAAGGCGGACCCGATGCCGCTCGCGCCGGCGAAGGCGGACCCGATGCCGCTCACCCCGCCCTTCACCAGGCCCTTGCCGAACTCGCGGCCCATCCGCCGCTGCACGGCGTCGAGCAGCTTCATCGCCTCTTCCGCCGCCGACCCGACCGGGTCCTGACGGCGGGCGGTGCTCTCGTTCGAATCCGTCATCTCGCCCCTCCTGTCTCGAACCGTACCCGGAGCCGGCCGTCCCGGAGCGCGGCCGAGGAGATCTCCCGTCTGGCCAGGGCCGCGGGAAGGGCGATGACGCGCCGGTGGGAACCGGCGGTGACGATGAGCTCGTCGCCCTTGCGGGCGAGGTCGAGGTCGTCGCGGTCGGCGAGCGGCAGGCTGAGCGACAGCTCGTCGGCGGAGATCCGCAGCGGGGGTTCCACGCCGGGGCGGGCGAACGGGTCGCGGTCCCGGTACAGCTCCTCGCCGACCCGCGCGAGCGCGTCGGTCCCGACGGGCTCGCCCGGAAGATAGGGAACGGTCAGGACGGGCAGCGGCGCGAACGACTCGTGCACGCCGGCGAGCTGCCTGGCCTGGGCCTCCACCCAGCTCCGCCGCCACTCGTCGGCGCCCTCGGCCGGGAAGACCCGGTTGGCGATCACCGCGTCGACGCGGTAGCCGTACAGGCTGAGCGAGGTGAGCGTGCGGCGGGCCTCCGCGACGACCACGGCCTCGGGGGTGAGGACGAGCCGCACGGACGCGTCGTCGCCGGCGAGCAGCGCCCGCACCTCCAGCAGGCCCCGGTGCAGCCGCTCGCCCGCCGAGATGACCTCGGCCTGGGGCACGCTCACCTTCGCGACGTGCCGGATGACCGGCGACAGCGCCCCGAGCAGCCGCCGTCCCGCCGGAAGCAGCCGGTTGACGTGCCAGTCGAGCGCCTCGGGCAGGGCCAGCAGGCGCAGCGTCTCGGCCGTCGGCGCGCAGTCGACGACGATCACGTCCCACCGGCCGGAACGGGCCTGCTCGCGCAGTTCGAGCAGCGCGATGACCTCCTCGGCGCCCGGCAGGACCGTGATCTCCTCGGAGGTGACCTCGTCGAGGCCGAGTTCCGCCAGGACGTCGCGGGCGTAGTCGCGTAACTCGCCCCAGTGCCGCTCCAGCGACCTCTGGGTGTCCACCTGCTGCAGGTGCAGGCCGGGCGCCGCCTCGACCGGGGCGTCCGAAGGCGGCACGCCCAGCGCGTCGGCGAGCGAGTGCGCGGTGTCGGTGGAGACCACGAGCGTCTTGAGCCCGCGACCGGCGGCGAGCGTGGCGGTCGCGGCGGCCACGGTGGTCTTGCCGACCCCGCCCTTCCCCGTGAAGAGGAGGACCCTCATCGGCCCTCGACGCGCCGCTTGAGCCCCTTCAGCGCGGTGTCGACGATGACCTTCTCGGCCTTGCGCTTGATCATGCCGATCATGGGGACCTTCAGGTCCACGGCGAGGTCGTAGGTGACCTCGGTGCCGCCGCCGTTCTCGGTCAGGCGGTAGCTGCCGGTCAGACCCGAGACCATCCGGCCGGCGTCCACGATCCGCCAGCTCACGCCCGCGTCGTCGGTCCAGTCGTAGCCGAGGACGTACTCGTCACTGATCACGCCCGCGTCGAGGACGAAACGGACCCTGGTGGCGCGGCCGTCCTCGCCCGTCTCCAGCACCTCCGCCGCCTTCACCTGACCCGCCCACTGCGGGTACGCGGGGAAGTCGGCGATGACGGCCATGATTGTCGACCGGCCGGCGCCGATCGTGATGCTCGACGAAGTGCGATCAGCCATGTGGCCAACCGTACTTCACCATTCCAAGGCGAAAGGCGTGCCACGGCCGCGGAAATGGCCGACGTTGACACACTCCGTACGGCCGACCCGGGCCCGCCCGGCGAGCGGCTGGTGCACGTGACCGAACAGCGCGAACCGCGGCTGCGTCCTCCTGATCGCCTCCAGCGTGGCCTCGCTCCCCCGTTCGAACCGCCGGGCGACCACGTCGTAGAGCAGTTCGGGGATGGCCGGCGGGATGTGGCAGCACAGCACGTCCACCTCGCCGACGGCCTCGACCTTGCGCGCGAACTCCTCGTCGTCGATCTCGTTCGGCGTGCGGTACCGCGTGCGCAGGCCGCCGCCGACGAACCCGAACCGCAGCCCGCCGATCTCCACGACCTCCCCGTCCAGGACCCGCTGCCCCGGGCGCAGGTGGTCGGCCCCCAGGCGCGGCAGGTCCACGTTGCCGTACGTGAGGTAGGCCGGTGTCGGCATGGCCGAGAAGATCTGCTCGTACTGACGGCGGGCCGCCGTCTCGATGTGCTCCCGGGGGTCGCCGCCGAGCGCCGCCCACAGCCCCGCCGACATCGCCCGCGCCTCGTCGAAGCGCCCGGCCGTGCGCAGCCCCACGTACTCGGTCGCCTTCTCCGCGCCGAACAGTTCGGGGAAGATGCCCTGGGAGTGGTCGGCGTAGTCGACGAAGAGGAGCAGGTCGCCGAGGCAGACGAGCGCGTCGGCCCCGTCGCCCGCGCGGGCGAGCGCGTCGGCCCGGCCGTGGACGTCGCTGACGACGTGGATTCGCATGACGAGATGATAACGGCGGCTTTACCGGGCGCCGCCGAGGTCACGGAAAGGTGTCCGGCCCGCCGCGCCGGGGACACTGTCAGTAACCCTGATAGCGTCGTTTTCGATCCGGATGTCGTTCGCCACGACGCCCGGACGACGCCCTGGATAACGCCTGGGTGACGGATCTACCCCTGCGTAACTTCGGACGGTAGCGTCCAGTGAGACCCAAAGAGTGATGGTCCGCACGCGGTCCCGGCGCTGTCCGGCGGAGGCCGCGGGGCCGTGCGCGAAGGAGTGACCGTGCGCGAGTTCAGCGTTCCCGTGCTGGTGGACGTGCCTCCGTCCGCGAACTGCACCGACGTGGTGTTCCAGCGCGGCGTGGACGAGCCGGACGCCGTCGTGATCCGCCGCAAGGACGACGGGGCGGCGGCGGACGCGCCGTGGACGCCGGTGACCGCCGCGCAGTTCAGGAACCAGGTCGCGGCCGTCGCGAAGGGCCTGATCGCCTCCGGGATCGAGCCCGGCGACCGCGTCGCGCTGATGTCGCGCACCCGCTACGAGTGGACGGTCGCCGACTACGCGATCTGGGCGGCAGGCGCGGTCGGGGTGCCCGTCTACGAGACCTCCTCCGCCGACCAGGTGAAGTGGATCCTGACCGACAGCGGGGCCAAGGCCGCGATCGTGGAGACGGCCGCGCACGAGGAGACCGTACGCGAGGCCGTGCCCGCGCTGCCGTCGCTGTGGCGGATCGACGGCGGCGCGTTCGCCGAACTGGAGCGCCTCGGGGCCGAGGTGGACGACGACGCGCTGGCCGAGCGCAGGGCGAGCCGGGGCGGCCGGGACCTCGCCACGATCATCTACACCTCCGGCACGACCGGCATGCCCAAGGGCTGCCGCCTCACCCACGACAACCTGCTCTTCACCGCCCGCAACGTCTCGCAGGGGCCGCTGGAGGCGCTGTTCGACGTGCGGGGACGGGCGGCCCTGCTGTTCCTGCCACTGGCGCACAGCTTCGCCCGGCTGATCGAGATCGTCCTGATCGAGACCGGCACCGTGCTCGCGCACAGCCCGAACATGAAGAACGTCGCCCCCGACCTGCGGGAGTTCAAGCCGACGTTCCTGCTCGGCGTGCCCCGGGTGTTCGAGAAGGTCTACAACGCCGCCGAGCAGAAGGCCGTGAACGAGGGCAAGGGCAAGATCTTCCACGCCGCCGTACGGGCCGCCGTGGAGTGGAGCAAGGCGGAAAGCTCCGGCGGGGCCGGTCTCGGCGTGCGGCTGAAGCACGCGGTCTTCGACCGGCTCGTGTACGGCAAGCTGCGGGCGGCGACGGGCGGCGCGCTGACGGCGGCGGTCTCCGGGGGTTCGGCCCTCGGCGAGCGGCTCGGCCACTTCTTCCGCGGCGTGGGCATCGAGGTCTTCGAGGGCTGGGGGCTCACCGAGACCAGCGCGCCGTCGACGGTCAACATCCCGGGCGCCAACAAGATCGGCACGGTCGGCAAGCCGTTCCCCGGGGTGAGCATCCGCATCGCCGACGACGGCGAGGTCCTGGTGAAGGGCCGCCATGTCTTCGACGGCTACTGGAACAACGAGCGCGCCACCAAGGAGACCATCGACCCGGAGGGCTGGTTCCACACCGGGGACATCGGCAGCCTCGACGACGACGGCTACCTGCGCATCACCGGGCGCAAGAAGGAGATCCTGGTCACGGCGGGCGGCAAGAACGTGGCGCCGGCGCCGCTGGAGGACGCCATCCGGGCGCACCGCCTGGTCAGCCAGGTCATGGTGGTCGGCGACGACAAGCCGTTCGTCGGGGCGCTGGTGACGCTCGACCCCGAGGCCCTGGAGCAGTGGAAGCAGGCCAACGGGAAGAGCGAGGTCCCGACCACCGACCCGGAAATCCTCGCCGAGGTGCAGCAGGCCGTGGACGGCGCCAACCGGATGGTCTCCAAGGCCGAGCAGATCAAGAAGTTCGTGATCCTCGACACCGACCTCACCGAGGAGAGCGGCCACCTGACCCCCTCGCTGAAGGTCAAGCGCAACCTCGTCATGCGCGACTTCGCCAAGCAGATCGACGAACTCTACGCCCACTGACAGGCCCCCGAGCGCTGCTGACAGGCGCCACCGACAGGCGCCACTGACAGCGGCGCCCGCGCCACCGTGCCCCGGCGGATGCCCTCTACTCGGCCCGCCGGGGCGAGTCCGCGCCCGCCGAACCGCCGGGGCCGCCTCCGCACACCCTTACCCGCCGCGTCCGCGCGCGCGGACCCGCCCGGACCGCGTCCGCGTACGTCGGCGTCGACCTGCCGGGCCCGCCTCCGCGCGCCCTGGGCCGCCGGGACCGTGTCCGCGTACGTCGGCAGTCGACCTACCGGAGCCTCGTTCACGCGCCCTGGGCCGGCGCCGCACGCCTGCGGTCCCCCGAAGCCGGCGTGCCCGTGAAGCCGCTGACAGGCCGGTGTGAGCCGGTGTGAGTAGGCAATAGGTGGCACCTGCCCAACCATTGGTCCTTCGTTAGGTGTCGCTCCTGCTGTCCCGTTGCGGCCCGTGTTGGGATTTATGCGTGACCCCCCGGCCCATCGCACCAACAACCCACCGCACCAGCGGGGTCGCGCGCCCTTAACCCATGTAAGGCCTGCGGCTCCCTGCGATTTCCGACGCGAGGAGTCATATGTTCCGGCACACCCGGCACCTCCAGTTCGAGGCCAAGCCCGAAAAGCCCGACCCGGTGTACGCGCGCAAGCTCCAGGAACTGATCGGGGGCGCGTTCGGCGAGATGACGGTCACGATGCAGTACCTGTTCCAGGGCTGGAACTGCCGGATGCCCGGCAAGTACAAGGACCTGATCATGGATATCGCGACCGAGGAGATCGGGCACGTCGAGATGCTCGCCACGATGGTCGCGCGCCTGCTGGAAGGCGCGCCCGCGACGGCGGTCACGAAGATGGCGACCGCCGACCCGGTGGTCGGCGCGGTGCTGGGCGGGATGGACCCCCAGCAGGCCATCGTGGCCGGGGGCGGGCCGCTGCCCGCCGACGCCAACGGGTATCCCTGGAACGGCCGCTACATCGTGGCGAGCGGCAACCTGCTGGCCGACTTCCGGGCCAACGTCGCGGCCGAGGCGCACGGCCGGCTGCAGACCGCCCGGCTCTACCACATGACCGACGACCCCGGCGTCAAGGACATGCTGAAGTTCAACCTCGCCCGCGACACCCTGCACCAGAACCTGTGGCTGAAGGCCATCGAGGAACTCCAGTCGGACGGCCTGGAGGACGTCGTCGTGCCCGACGACCTGTTCGACGAGGAGCACGCCGAGCACGCGGAGACGATCTGGGACCTCTCCGACGGCATCGAGGCGCAGGCGGGCGGCTGGGCGAGCGGGCCGCAGCCCGACGGCCGCCACCAGTTCTCGTATCTCCTCAACCCCGAACCGCTCGGCGGGCTCGCCCAGGCCCCGCCGCCCGACCCGAAGCTGTACGACACCTACGACGGCAGCATGGGCGAGCCCCAGGGCCCCGCCCTCGGCACCGAGGTCGGCCCCATGGGCAAGCTCAAGGACAAGCTCACCTGAAGCCCCGGGCCGCTCCCGCCCGGCCTCCCGGCGGACCCGCCAGAACCGCCTTCCGCCCGTCCCGGCGCGACGCCGGGACGGGTGAGCGTCGCCACCGTCCAAACCTCTCCTCAGCGAGGCTTCCCTTGCCCGACCACCGCCGCAGCACGCCCATGCCCGCTCCCGCTCCCGCGTCGATGCCCGGGTCCGGGTCAGGGTCCGTACAGACCGTCTCCGCCGTAACGGCGGCGGGACGGCCGCCGTCGCCGGGACGCCTGGCGCGGCTGGCCGGTCTGTGCGGTCCCGCGTTCGTCGTCGCCGTGGCGTACGTCGACCCCGGCAACTTCGCGACCAACATGTCCGGCGGGGCGCGCTACGGGACCATGCTGCTCTGGGTGATCGCCGTCGCGAACGTGCTGGCCATGTTCGTGCAGGCGCTGTCGGCCAAGCTCGGCATCGCCACCGGCCGCAACCTTCCCGAACTGTGCCGCGACCACCTGCCGCGGGCGGTGAGCCTGCTGTTGTGGGCGCAGGCCGAGATGGTCGCGGTCGCCACCGACCTGGCCGAGTTCATCGGCGGGGCGGTCGCGCTGAACCTGCTGTTCGGCGTGCCGCTGCTGCCCGCCGCCGCGATCACCGCGCTGGTCTCCTCGCTGCTGCTCCTGATGGCGCCGCGGGGACGCCGCCGGTTCGAGGTGACCGTGGCGGTGATGCTCGCCGTGGTGCTGGCCGGTTTCGCCTACCAGGTGATGCTGTCGGGGTCCCTCGCGGGCGTGGCGGGCGGCTTCGTGCCCCGCCTCGCCGGGCCGGACAGCCTGCTGCTGGCGACCGGGATCGTCGGAGCGACCGTCATGCCGCACGTCGTCTACCTGCACTCCGCACTGACCCAGCACCAGGGAAGAGCTCTCGCACAGCACCACGGGCCCGTCACACAACACCACGGGCCCGTCACACAACACCACGGGGCTCGCACCGAGCGGCCCCGAGCCCTCGCCCGGAACCGCGGTGCCTGGGACCCGCGCCGGGCGGCCCTCCAGGCCAGCCGCGTAGACATCGCCGTCGCGCTCGGCACGGCGGGGCTGGTGAACATGGCGATGCTCACCGTCGCCGCCGCGACCTTCGACGGGAGCGATCTCGCGGGGCTGGAGGCCGTCCACGCCGGGCTCGGCGAGATCCTCGGCCCCGGGGCGGCGGTGGCTTTCGCGCTCGCCCTGCTCGCCTCCGGCCTGGCCTCCTCCAGCGTCGGCACGTACGCCGGGCAGGTGATCATGGCGGGCTTCCTGCGCCGCCGCGTGCCGCTCCTGGCGCGCCGCCTGGTCACGGTCCTTCCGGCCATGGCGATCCTGGCCGTGGGGATGGACCCCACCCGTGCGCTCGTCCTGAGTCAGGTCGCGCTGTCCTTCGGCATCCCGTTCGCCCTGGTCCCGCTCGTCGTGTTCACCGCCCGCCGCGCCCTCATGGGCGATCTGGTCAACCGCCGGGCGACCACCGCCGCCGGTGTCGCCGTCGCCGCCGTGATCAGCGCGCTGAACGGGTTCCTGCTGGTGGAGGTCTTCACCGGCTGAGGGCTCCCCCGCCCGACAGCCCCGGTCGCAGGCCGCACTCACCGGCCGCGAACACGAACCACCGACACGAACCACCGGCACGAACCACGGACACGCGCACGGACCCCGCCGACCCTCACCGGCCGCGGGTGGCCGTCGCGGCGGCTCTCACACCGGGCTTCTCAAGGGGCCTGTCACAGCAGCGCGGCGAACCGGGCCGCGACGCGTTCCCAGCCCCACTCCTCCTCGATCCAGGCCCGGCCCCGCTCACCCATCGCGCGGGCGCGGGCCGGGTCGGACAGCAGGTCGCACAGCGCGCCGGCCACCGCCGTGTGCGACCTTCCGTCGACCACCAGGCCGGTCTCGCCGTGCAGTACGGCGTCGGGGGCGCCTCCCGAGGAACCGGCGACCACCGGCAGCCCGGTCGCCGACGCCTCCAGGTAGACGATGCCGAGCCCTTCGGCGTCAAGCCCTCCGAACCTGCTGCGGCACGGCATGGCGAACACGTCCCCTGCGTCGTAGTGGGCCGGGAGATCGGCCCACGGGACCGACCCGGTGATCACCACCGACCCGCGCGGCCCGGCGCCGGCGACCGCCCGCTCCAGCGACCGCCGCGAAGGCCCCCCGCCGACCAGCAGCAGCACCGCTCCGGGCACCCGGCGCAGGACGTGCGGCCAGGCCCGCAGCAGGACGTCCTGCCCCTTGCGAGGCACCAGCCGGGAGACGCAGACGACCACCGGCCGGTCTCCCAGGCCGAGCGCCGCCCGGACCCGCCCGCCGCCCGCGCCGGGACGGAAGGCGCCGGTGTCCACGCCCGGAGCGAGCCGTACGAGCCGGGGCGCCGGGATCACCGGGGCGAGCAGACCGCGGGTGTACTCGCCGAGGTAGGTCACGACGTCGGCGCCCGTCCCGATCCGGCGCAGCACGCCGCGGGCACCGGGCAGTCGCGCCCAGGACGCCTCGTGCCCGTGCGTCAGCATGACGATCCGCGCCGCGCCGGCGGCACGCAGGGCGGGAGCGAGCAGGCCGAGCGGCGCGGCGGCGCCGAAGACGACGGTGGCGCCGTCCTCGACCAGCGCCGCAGCCCTGCCCGCCACCGCGCGCGTCGGCAGCATGAGGGTCGAGGGATGACGGACCACCTCGTACGGCTGGCGGGCGTCGAACTCCTCACACCCCTTCCACCGCGGCGCGTACACGACGACCGAGCCGGGCGGCCTGCGGGAGGCGAGGCCGTGCACGAACGCCTGGATGCCTCCCGGTCTGGGCGGGAAGTCGTTCGTGACGATCAACGTCCTGTTCGCCATCCTCACCCCCGGTATCGGCGCGGCGGACGGTCCACGGCCACGCGGCCCGCCCGAGATCGCATTCTCGCAGGCCCCTTCCGCCGCTCGCCCGCCCCGGAACCAGGACCGGAATCAGGGCCGTGATCAGGACCGGGCCAGCTCGGCCCGTACGGAGGACCGCCAGAGGCGGGTCAGCTCGGCGGTGGTCAGCCCGAGGACGTTCCGCAGCGCGGCGTCGGCGTCCTCGCGCAGCGCGGCGCGGTAGAGAGCGACCAGCCTCCGCTCGCCGAAGCGGGCGGCGATGTAACGGCAGGCCAGCCAGGCCTCCTCGTACGCCTGGGCGGGCCTGGCGGCGAAGTCGGCGGGTTCCGGCAGGCGGGCCAGGGGCGCCCCGGCCGCCGCGCCGGCCCCGGTACCGGCCCCAGTACCGGCCCCGGTACCGGCCCCAGTACCGGCATCGGTACCGGCATCGGTACCGGCATCGGTACCGGCATCGGTACCGGGCGTAGTACCGGCCTCGGTGCCGGCCTGCGGGGCGCCTTCCGCTCCGGCTCCGCCGCCGGCCCGCGGGTCGGCGGCCAGCTCCGCGGCGAGTTCGGCCGCGACCACATGAACGGGCAGGCCGCTGTCGAGGTAACCCACGTAGTCGGCGAAGCCCTCCAGGAGCCACATCGGCACCGCGCGGGGCCCGGAGGCCGCGACGTGCGTGAGCTCGTGGGTCACGACGACCTGGCGGCCGATCGCGGACAGGCGGGCGAACGCGGCGGGCTGCACGATCACCCGGTCACCGGTCGCGACGGCCGCCAGGCCGCCGACCACCGCGGGGGCGGCCAGGACGGCCGCCTGCTCCTCCGTGCGGGGCACGAGGATCACCGCGCCGCCGTGCTCTCCCCAGACCCTCGTGACCGTGCGGTCGGCCCGGCCGGCCAGCCGGGCGACCTCGGCGACCAGCCTTCGCGGCGCGCCGACGACGACGGCGCGCTCGCCGCGGGCGACGGAGGCCCCCGTCCACATGCCGGGCTGCTCGCGCACGGCGGCACGGGCCTGGGACAGCAGGGGCGACAGGGGGTCGGGCGGCGCGGCGGCGGCCGTACCGGCCAGCAGCGCGGCCAGCACGACGGCCACGGACGCCGACCGTCCGCCGCGCGTTCTCACCGGGCCCTCGGCGCTCGCGAGGGCCTGCCGTACGGGATGGGCGGGCGCGGCGCCGGCGGGACCGAGGCCATGGGGAGCATCGTAACGAGGGAACGCCACGGCTCCGCCCACCTGTGAGAGGGGACGGAGCCGTGGAGCGGTGCCGGCGACGACGGGCTCGGCACCGGGGGGACGGATCAGGCGCCGGGGCGTACGGCGCCCACGAAGGTCGCCCTGCGGTAGGAGTCGAGCCTGTCGATCCTGACCCGCGTGCCGCTGTGCGGGGCGTGGATCATCCTGCCGTGCCCGACGTACATGCCGACGTGGCCGCCGCCGCTGGTGAAGATGAGGTCGCCGGGCTTGAAGTGGCCCCAGGACACCTTCGTCCGCACGGCGCTGCGGATGGACCACGTCGTGCGCGGCAGCCGTACGCCGGCCTTGCGCCAGGCGTAGGTGACCAGGCCCGAGCAGTCGAACGAGCCGGGACCGCTGGCCCCGTAGCGGTAGGGGTCGCCGATGTGCTTCCTCGCGGTCCTGACCGCTCGCTGCGCCTTGGCCAGCTGGAGCGCGGCCCGGCTGAGCTTCTTCCGCTTGGCCGCCGCCTTCTTCGTGGACTTCTTCGTGGCCTTCTTGGCCGCCGCGGTGGTGGCGGACCTCGTGTTCGTCTGCGTGGTCACCTTGATGACCGTGACCGTCACCGGGTCTGCCGACGCCGGCTGCGCACCGGCGACTCCCACGGATGCCGTCAAAGCGGCACCTCCGAGGGCAATTCGGGCAAGACGGGACAGGCTAGCGGGGGTGGTAGACAGGATCTCTCCTTGGATCTTCCGCGTACGCCTACCGGGTTAGCTGACGGGTTCGGGCGGGGAAGTCGCCCTACGGCGCGTGGACGCGCCGATTCACCCCGGACCTTCGGGAGGAAGGTCGATGGTTCCCCGGCTCCGTGCCTCCTGACTGCACGGACTCGGCAGGTCGTCGGCGCCCGGAAATCCCCTGGGGGGAGCAAGTAGACGGACGGCGCCGGCGACGGTGGATGACGCGGGCCCGGCCGGCCGGACCGGGCTCGCCGCGGCGAGGCGTGCTCACCGCGGCCCAGAAGCTACCCAGATCAGGCGGCTCCCGGCAAAGCCATCCCGGCGCATAAAGATCGGATAACGACGGCCGCGCGCGAGAAACCGCAGCTTACCCACGTCACAAAAGACCATGTGTGACTCTGCTCACATCAGCCATCGCAATGTCCAAATAAGGCACTTAGCTCACAGCCGGAACAAAGATCACATCGCGGGCTTCAGGGGCGGACGGCGCCGATCGCGTGGTAGTCCGCCAGTGTGACAATCTTCACAACGTCGCCGGTCTGCGGGGCGTGGACGACCTTGCCGTCACCCGCGTACAGGCCCACGTGGCCGTAGCCCGCGTGGAAGAGCAGATCTCCCGCCTGGAGCGCGTCGAGCGACACGCGGCGGCTCGCGCCCCACGCCCACTGCTCGTAGCTCGTACGCGGCAGGCTGACCCCTCCCGCCGCCCAGGAGGCCTGGACGAGGCCGGAGCAGTCCCAGGAGTCCGGCCCGCTGCCCCCGTAGCGGTACGGCTTGCCGACCTGCTTGTAGGCGAACTGGAGCGCCGACAGGGCGTTGCCCGACGCCGGGCCCTTGTAGGCGACGCCCGCGCTGTTGGGGTTGCCGGGGTTGTAGGTACCGAGCGAGCGGAGCAGCTTCATCTGCTCGTTGACGAGCTTGTCGACCTTCTTCTTCTCGTCGGCGAGCTCGCCCCTGACCTTGGTGGCCTCGGCGTAGACGGTCTTCGTCTCGTCCCGCCGGTCCTTGAGGCCCTGGATCGCGCCCTCGTACTGCTGGAGCCGCCCGATGCGCTCGGCGGAGATGTGGTTGTACGTGGCGAGACCGCTGAGCATGGTGTCGGGATCGGGGTTGTAGAAGACGCCCCACGTCCCGATGCCGCCCACCTGGTAGCTGCTGACCGCCATCGTCACCAGCCCCGAGCGCAGCGCCTCGACCCGCGCGTTCTGCTTCTTGTAGTCGTCGTTCAGCGCCAGGTACTTCTTCCTGGCCGACTTCCACTTCTCACTGGCCGCGTTGTAGCGGTCCACGAGCTTGTCCGCCTGCGAGTTCAGCCGGTTCAGCTTCGCCTTGGCCTGGGCGAGGGTGGGCTTTGGATCGGCCTGCGCGCCCGTCAGCGGCGTCAGCAGGACCACGGCGGCCAAAACGGCGGCCACCGGCACACGCCCTTGCACTCGGGCCCCCTCGGGATCAACGAAACCTGCGGCGCGACTCTATCTAGGCGATCTTGACGCTTCAACCTATTCGCAGCTATTCGCGGCAGTCATCACTCACCGGATCGGCTCTCGTACGGAGCGTGCCGGACGGGATCAGCCGCGGCCGAGACGCCGCAGCAGCAGGAGCGAGGGCACCGGCCGGGCGCCCATGCGGCGCACGGACTCGGCCACCTCGCGGTCGGAGGAGACGACCGCGATGCCGCGCCCCGGCGGCTCGGCGCGCACGAGCGTGCGGATCAGGTCGTCGGCGATCTCGCCGGGCGCGCTGAACATCACCCGCACCCCGCGCGGCGCGGAGACCTGCACGGGCCCGTTCAGCTCGGCGCCGTCGAAGACGCACGTCACCTCCACGCGCGCCTGCACGGCGAGGCCGCCCAGCCCGGTGAGCAGGCGGGCGCGCTGGTCGGCGAGGGTCAGCGACGGATAGCCGGTCTTGGTCACGTTGTAGCCGTCGACGATCAGGTGCAGGTTGGGGAGGGCGAGGAGCTGGTCGAGGAGCTGGGGGTCGTCGTTCGCCAGCGCCCGCGCGGGCACCGCCGTCACGCCGGGCTCGCCCGGCACGACCGCGCTCACGTAGTCGGCCGGTCTGTTGATGGTGGTCGGCAGGCCGAGCTCCTTGCGCAGCCCCGCGGCCGCGTCCTGCAGGGCGTCCAGCAGCACCCGTACGCGCGCGTCCTCCATGCTGCGGCCCTCGCGGGCGGCGCGGCGGTTGGCCTCCAGCTGGCGCTCGGTGTCCGCCAGGCGCTCCCTGAGCCTGCGCAGCTCGGTCTCCGCCGCGCCGTTGGCGCTCGCCGACCTGGCTCGCGCCTCGGCCGTCTCGGCCTCCAGCTCGGCCGCCCTGGCCTCGGCCGCCTTGACCCGCTCACGCGCGTCGTGCAGCTTGCGTCTCAGGTCGGAGTTCTCCGCGCGGGCCGCCTTGAGCTGCTCGCGAACCCGGTCGATCTCCTCCTTGGCGGACGCGCGCTGCGCCGCGAGCTGCTCACGCAGCCGCGTCTCCGCCTGCTCCCGCTGCGTACCCGCCGCGGCCGACTGCTCCAGGTCGGCCCGCGCCTGCTCGACCAGGTCCGGCCAGCCGGGCGGCCGGGTCAGATAGGCCGCCGCCGCGACCAGCACCGGCTCGGCCGCCGGCGGCACCGTCCCCTCGGCGAGACTCGCCACCAGCTCGGGCCAGGCCGCCTCCAGCGCCTCGGCGACCTGCTCGCGGAACTCCTTGTCGTTCTCCAGCTGGGCCGCGATCGGGGCGCTGCCCAGGCGGGCGCGCTTGCGCGGGTCGAACCTGGCGATGCCGCGCAGCGGCGGCGGCACGGACGCGGCGGGCATCGTGCCCAGCACCTGCGCCGCGACCTCCACCACGTGTAAGCGGACCTGCTCCGGCAACGGACGAGAGAGGCCTTCTCCGGCTGAACTCATCTCGTCGCTCCTCGGCCGTGTCCTGCAGACCTGTCGCCGGCCGGGATCGCCCGGCGGCGCCTCGCGGTGCTGTCGCCCCCGGGTGTGAGAATCCGGGACCGGGCTCCACGAGGCGAGGCCTCGCGACGCGCCGGTCCGGCGCCCCTCACGCGGCAAGATCTGCGAGACAGTCCTCTGTTCTTGTCCTTCTTCAAGGGTACGGCCGTCGCACCGTGTCCATGTCCTGTTCATGATCTGTCACCGGGCCGGGCGGCGGTCCGCTGGCGCGTGCCGCGGTCCGGTCCGTACGCTCGTCGGCGTGTTCACCCCGCCCTACCCGATCGTCACCCCCCGGCTGGTCCTGCGTCCCTTCACGGAGGCGGACCTCGACGACCTGCACGCCTTCCACTCGCTTCCCGAGGTCACGCGTTACCTCTACTGGGACGCCCGTACGCGGGAGGAGACGAAGGCGGCGCTCGACCGGAAGATCGCCTGCGCGGGTCTCGGCGCGGACGGCGACGCGCTCAGCGTGGCCGCCGCGCTGAGCGGCGGAGGGCCGGTGATCGGTGACCTCACGTTGTTCCTGCGCAGCCGGGAGCACCGCCAGGGCGAGATCGGCTTCGTCTTCAACCCGGCCTGCCAGGGCCGGGGCCTCGCGACGGAGGCGGCCCGGGAGATTCTCCGCATCGGGTTCGAGGGCCTCGGGCTGCACCGGATCCACGGCAACTGCGACGCGCGCAACACCTCGTCCGCCCGGTTGATGGAACGGCTCGGCATGCGCCTGGAGGCCCGTCTGGTCGAGAACGAGTTCTTCGCCGGCGCGTGGAGCGACGAACTGATCTACGGGATGCTGGCGCGCGAGTGGCGGGCGTCCCCCGCCGCCTCCCCCGTGCCCGGAGCCTGACGCGCGGCCGCCCGCCTTCGGCCCGGGCGGGCGGGCGGGAAATGAAAGAACGGGCCGCTCGTTTCAGGCGTTCCCGCAGCACACTGCGCGGAATAAGTTTGACGCGTTGACTAACTCCCCGGTGAAACTTACGGTACGGGCACTTCGAACGCGGCTCCGCGGCGGCGGGGGGCCGACCGGCCGTCGCCGGCCGGGGCGGGCATCTCCCGGGCCTCGACACGGCGTCACACGTCACTGAGGAGATTCGATGCGCCCCACCATCCCCCGGGCCCGTGTGGCTCGCCTGGCCGCCGGGGCGGCGGCGGTCACCTTCGCCGCGGCGGCGCTGGTCGCCACGGCGCCCGCCCAGGCCGCGACCGGTTGCGCCGTGACCTACACCGCCGGCGAGTGGTGGCACGGGTTCAGCGCGAGCATCACGATCCAGAACTCGGGCAGCGCGATCAACGGCTGGACCCTCGGGTTCGCCTTCCTCGACCCCGGCCAGAAGGTCGACGTCGGCTGGTCGGCCACCTACAGCCAGAGCGGGCAGAACGTCACCGCCACGAACGTGGACTACAACGCCGCCATCGCCACCGGCGACTCGGTGATGATCGGCTTCAACGGCACCTGGTCCGGCGCCAACCCCAACCCGACCTCGTTCACCCTGAACGGCGTCACCTGCACCACCATCAAGGTCAGCCCGAGCGCGACCCCCACGCGCACCCCCCAGGCCACCCCCACATGGACGCCGTCGTCGACCCCGACGTCGACGCCCACCTCGACCCCCACGTCGACTCCGACGTCCACGCCCACGGGGCCGTCCGGCTCCGCGCTGTACGTGTCGCCGAGCGGCTCCGCCGGCGCGTCCGGGACGATCTCGGACCCGACGACGCTCGCTTCGGCGATCACCCGCGTCCCCGCCGGCGGGACGATCTACCTGCGCGGCGGGACGTACAACCTCTCGCAGACGGTCACCATCGCGGGGGGGGAACAACGGCACGTCGAGCGCCCGCAAGAAGCTGTCCGCCTACCCCGGCGAGACCCCGGTGCTGAACTTCTCGGCGCAGAGCCAGTCCTCGTCGAACCGGGGACTCGCCCTGAACGGGTCGTACTGGCACGTCTACGGGATCGTCGTCCAGCGCGCTGGTGACAACGGGATCTACGTCGGCGGCAGCAACAACATCATCGAGCGCACGGTGACGCGGTTCAACCGGGACACCGGACTGCAGCTCGGCCGGATCGCCTCCGACACCCCCCGCGCCCAGTGGCCGTCCAACAACCTCGTGGTGAGCTCGGAGTCGCACGACAACGCCGACTCCGACGGCGAGGACGCCGACGGCTTCGCCGCGAAGCTCACCGTCGGCAACGGCAACGTCTTCCGCTACGACGTGTCCCACAACAACATCGACGACGGCTGGGACCTCTACACCAAGACGGACACCGGAGCCATCGGGCCGGTCACCATCGAGGACTCGCTGGCCTACAACAACGGCACCCTCACCGACGGCAGCCAGGCCGGCAACGGCGACCGCAACGGCTACAAGCTCGGCGGCGAGGACATCGGGGTCAACCACGTCATCCGCCGCAACATCGCCTATCACAACGGCCACCACGGGTTCACCTACAACCGCAACCCCGGCACGATGACGATCTCGGACAACGTCGGCGTCGACAACGCCGAACGCAACTACTCCTTCGACGCGGGCACCTCGGTGTTCCGCAACAACACCTCGTGCCGCAGCGGCAGCGGATCGAACGACAAGATCGTCGGCAACTCCGACAGCTCGAACCAGTTCTGGTCCGGCTCGAACGGGTCCCGCTGCTCCTCCTACCGGGGCGCCCCGCGCTGGTCCTTCGCCTCCGACGGCCGCCTCGTCGTGACCTTCGGCTAGCCCCATCCGGCTAGCCCCCTCCCGGGGCGGTCCGGCCAGGCGGACCGGACGGCCGGACCGCCCCGAGGCCCGCTCCCGCACCGCCCGGGAGGGCAAATGTCGGTCGGAATCTTTATGGTCTTTGCGTGGACGCGGTACAGGGCACGCTGGACGAGCTCGGCACTCCCCTGCGGGAGGTGACGTTCGTCGTCTTCGACCTGGAGACCACCGGCGGATCGGCCGCGGAGCACGCCATCACGGAGATCGGGGCGGTGAAGGTCCGCGGCGGCGAGGTGATCGGCGAGTTCGCCACGCTGGTCGACCCCGGCGGACCGATCCCGCCGTTCATCTCCGTACTCACCGGCATCACCGACGCGATGGTCATGGCCGCGCCGAAGTTTCCCGAGGTGCTGCCGAGCTTCCTGGAGTTCATCGCGGGGGCGGCGCTGGTGGCGCACAATGCGCCGTTCGACATGTCGTTCCTGAAGGCGGCCTGCCAGGCGGGCGGCTACCCGCCCCCGGCCAACCCCGTCGTGGACACGGCCGACCTCGCGCGCCGGGTGCTCACCCGCGACGAGACCCCCAACTGCAAGCTCGGCACCCTCGCACGGGTCTTCCGCAGCTCCACCGAGCCCTGCCACCGGGCGCTGGCCGATGCCAAGGCCACGGTCGACGTGCTGCACGGCCTCATCGCCCGGGTCGGCTCGCTCGGCGTGCACACACTGGAGGAGCTGCGCGGCTTCGTGCGCGCCCCCACGCAGGAGCAGCAGCGCAAGCGGCACCTCGCCGACGGCGTGCCCGGCGCGCCGGGCGTGTACGTCTTCGAGGACGCCAGGGGCGAGGCGCTGTACATCGGCAAGAGCTCCAACCTGCGCAACCGGGTGCGCAGCTACTTCACCGCGAGCGAGACGCGGTCGCGCATCCGCGAGATGGTCGGCATCGCCGAGCGGGTCAGGACCATCGTGTGCGCGACCGCGCTGGAGGCGGAGATCCGGGAACTGCGGATGATCGGGGCGACCAAGCCCCGCTACAACAGGAGGTCACGCTTCCCGGAGCGGGTGGTCTGGCTGAAGCTGACGAACGAGCCGTTCCCGCGGCTCAGCGTCGTCCGGGAGGTGCGCGACGACGGGGCGGCCTACCTCGGGCCGTTCGGCAGCAGCCGCACGGCCGACGACGCGCGCACGGCCATGCACGAGGCGCTGCCGCTGCGCCAGTGCACCGAACGGCTGTCGGCCCGGGTGCGGCGGCCCGCCTGCGCGCTCGCGGAGATCGGCCGCTGCGGCGCGCCCTGCGAGGGACGGGAGAGCGAGGAGACCTACTCCCGGCACGCCGGCCGCGCCAGGCACGCCATGGAGCAGGACGCCGAGGTCGTCTTCTCCGCGATGGAGGCGCGCATGCGGCGCCTGGCGGCCGAGCAGCGGTACGAGGAGGCGGCCGTCGACCGCGACCGGCTCGCGGCCTACGTCCGGGCCGCGGCGCGCATGCAGCGCCTGCGCTCGCTGACCGGCATCCCCCAGATGGTCGCGGCCAGCCCCGCCTTCGGCGGTGGTTGGGACATCCACGTCGTCCGGTACGGCAGGCTCGCCGCCGCCGGCGTCATGCCGCGGGGCGCCCACCCCACGCCGTACGTGGACGCGCTGGTCGCCACGGCCGAGACGGTGACGCCGGGCCCCGGCCCGACCCCCGCCGCCAGCGCCGAGGAGACCGAGTGCGTGCTGAGGTGGCTCGACTCCCCCGGGGTGCGCCTGGTCCAGGTCGACGGCGTCTGGAGCCTCCCGGCGTACGGCGCGGGGCGGCTGGTCGGCCGCATCGAGCGCGCCTACCTGCACCTGCGCGGCGACCGCCGCGAAGGCCGCCCGCTCCGGTGACCCCCCGCCCCACCCGCGTACACCGGTCCCGCCGTCGGCGCCGACCGGCACGCGATGCGGCCGAGCGCTCACCAATCGGTTGGAAAAGCGACCAAGTCCTGGTTCACCGCGATATCTGGTGATGCATGAATTTCGACGACGGGGATTTCCGGAGAGCAGACGCGGGGTCATTTCTTCTGTTTTACTCGTCCGGGCGACAGCCACGCGTGGAGAGGCCGTGTGAACGGGGTGTGAGATGAAAAGGGGGGTCCCCGGCTATGGCGAATGTACTCATTCGGGTCGAAGCCGACACCGGCGCGGAGACCAGGGCCCTGTACCGGGCCCTCAGGCATGACCCCGACCTGAGCCGGCTGGCGAAGCTGTCGGCCTGCGAAGGCGATCCTCCGGCGGCTGACGAGCTCGGACCCGGTCTCGACGCGATCCTGGCGGTCGTCGACGGCGCCGGTGCGCTCGGCGCGTTACTCGTCTCGATCGCCGCCTGGAGGGACGGCCGGTCGACGAAGTGGACGGTCTCCGTCGAGAGAGAGGGAGTGCGCGTCGAGCTGCAGGGCAGTTCGAGGGAAGAGCTGGAACGGGTCGTACGCGCGCTCGAGGGGCCCCGAGGTGGCGATACCTGATCCCGCCCAGTCCCGTCTGATTCTCATTGGATTCTCCTCATTTGTGGATTTCGCGCGGATTCCCGCCGCACCCACCAATTTACGGCGACTGATGGCCATCTTCTGCGATGAGATGATTTGGGGAATCCCAGACCGCAATGTCGCGGTCCTGGATGGAAAGCGCGGATTGAGCCGCAACGCCGTACTGAGCCAGATCCACGAGGTGGCGAGCCAGGCCACCGACACCCTGGTCGTCTACTACGTCGGACACGGCTTTCTGGACGAGGACGACAACGACAACTTGCTGCTCGCCCTACCGGGAACGAAAAGACGGGAACACTTCACGGCGCTCCCGTACGAGGAGGTCCGCCGTGCGGTGCGCGGCGCCGGCTCGCGGCGCAAGGTCGTCATCCTGGACTGCTGCTATTCCGGCCGCGCGCACTCGAACGCCTACCTCGACGGTTCGGAGGAGGACCGGGAACTCGCGCATCAGGCTCCCATCGAAGGCGCCTGCGTGCTCACGGCGACCTCCGACTACGCCAGGGCCCGGGCGAATCCCGGGGACCGCCACACGGCGTTCAGCGGGGCCCTGATCTCGGCTCTGGAGAACGGGATTCCCGGAGCGGGGCCGTACCTCGACGTGCGTTCCGTCTTCGCGAGCGTCCGGCGAGAGATGCGCAGCCGCGGCCTGCCGCAGCCGCACCTCAGCACCCGGGACGACGGCGGCGCACTCGTTCTGGGGCGGAACCGCGCGTACCGGGGTTCCGCGGAGACTCCGCCGAAGGGTGCCGAGGTCCCGCCGTCGAGGGCGGAACCGGGATTCCGTCGATCCCGCCCGCGCTTCACGCGACGTGCGGCCGTCGTCACCGCCGCTCTCGTCGTCGTCCTTGCCGTCACCTTCCTCCCGGCGATGACGGCTCGCCTCTCGACCACCGGCGCGTGCCCGGCCGGGGAACGGGGAGGATCCGAGGTCTCGCGGACCGGACGGCCGGGCAGGGCCACCCGGTTCCCCGAGTCCCGCATCAGTCTGCTCCACGACCTCACCGGGCCGACGACGGTGATCGGGTTCGAACCTCCGAAAGGGGACCGCCCGAATCCGAGGACATATCTGTGGCAGCCCGATCGCCGGTGCTTCGCGACTCCCGTGGGCTTCGGGAGCGACTACCTGGATGTCGCGGTCTCCCCCGACGGCAGGTGGATCGCGGGCGTCGACATGCGCACGGTGCCCGGCGCCGACGTGGTCGTCATGGACCGAGCAGGCGCGAAGAGAAAGGTCATCGACGTACCGGGCACCGTATTCGCCACAAATTTGCAATGGAACAGGACGAGCACGACATTGCTCTTCACGGAGGCTCCGGTCGACGCGAGAGGTAAGTACAACTATCCGCGCGGGGCGGACGCCGTGATGGTCAGCCTGCCCGCCTTGAAGCCCACGGTTCTCGCTCTGGGCGCCACCGCTCCCTACCAGTGGGGACCAGACGGCAGCGTAGCCGGTAACTTCGGGCAGGAAGATCCGCTCGACGTCCGGTTCTTCAGCGTCAAGGGCCGGAAGGAACGGGCGTTCGAACGGGTCGGACTGCTCGGGCAGTACGGAATGGGCGCATTCTCGCCATCGGAAGAACGAATGGTGACCCACTGTCCCCGAGGCCGCGATGACGACCAGGTGTGTGTCTGGGGCTCGCGGCAGGGAGAACTCCTCGGGGCGTACCCCGCGAACCGCCTCTACACTGATCGGCCGTACGGCAATGTCGGCTGGTACGACGAGAAATCCTTGCTCATGACCGCCTGGGACGCGAAGACGAAATGGTGGGCGGCCGCCACCCTGGACATCGCCGGCCCGGAGCCGGGCACAGTGGCCGGTCGCACGACCCTGCTCGGCCGGTTACCCGACGAGGAGGGCCACATCATCTTCGGATTCGCACCGGCCTGACCCACACCTCAGATCGATCACGACGGAAGGTGATCCCTGTGCGGATCCGCGGGAGCGGTTCCTGGTCCGGTTGTGGCCGCGGGAGGCTCCGGCCTGACGCCGGGGACGGGGTGCTGCTACTCCAGCGACGGCTAGCCCAGGCTCAGGTCGTGCTGCTCGAGCGCACTCTGGATGATGTCGAGCGCTTTCGGCCCCATGCCGTGCAGCTTGGCCAGCTCGGCACGCGGCACCCCCACAAGGTCACGCAGGGCCGTGTAACCGGCGTTGCCCAGGGCCCGCGTCGCCGGCGCACCGATCTTCGGCAGGGTGTCGAGAGAGGAGTCCACGCTCCTCATGATGCCGCGTCCGGCGCACGCCGCAGCCAGGGCGACATCGGAGCACCGGCCGGAAATAGAAGGCGCCGAGGAGGGCACTAGTGTCGGGTGCGACAGCGAAGCCCCGACACAGCAGGAGAGGCCCGAATGGTCACCGCGATCGTCCACATCAAGGCGGATGTCGACCGGATTCCCGAGGTCGCCGAGGCCATCGCCGAGGTCGAGGGCGTCAGCGAGGTGTATTCGATCACCGGCGAGTTCGACCTGCTGGCGATGGTCAGGGTCGCCAGGTACGACGAGGTGGCCGAGGTCGTGCCGGGCCGCATCAACAAGGTGACCGGAGTGCGGCACACCGAGACCCACATCGCCTTCCGGACCTACTCCCGCCACGACCTGGAGGCGGCCTTCTCGATCGGCCTCAGCGACGCCGACTGATCCGGCCGGGCCGCCCATCGCGCCTCAGGCGGGGCGCAGGAGGCGGACGCGGACCTCGAAGCCGCCAGGCAGCGGGTGCTCGGCCACCGAGCCGCCGAACAGCGCCGCCCGCTCCCAGGTGCCGACGAGGCTGTCGCGGGGCAGCCCGTCGTCGTGGACGACGACCTCCAGGATGGCGGGCAGCCACCGCAGCGTGACCGTCGCCGTGCGGGCCGTGCCGTACCACAGGGCGTTGCCCAGCGCCTCCTCCACGATGCGGTACGCCGACAGCTCCAGCGTCGGCCCGCCACCTCGCGTGCCGTTCTCCGTGAGGGAGACGGCGAGCCCGCTCGCCCGGAAGTCGTCCAGCAGGCCCGGCAGCTCGCCCAGCCCCGGCTGGGGCCCTCGTGACAGCCCGTCCATGCGGAGCAGGCCGATCATCCGCCGCAGATCGGAGAGGACCCGGCGGCCGGACTCCTCGGCGTCGCGGAACGTCTGCCGTGCCCGTTCCGGGTCCTTGTCCATGATCACCCGGCCGGCGCCCACCCCGAGGGTCATCACGCTCAGGTCGTGCGCGACCAGGTCGTGCAGTTCCGAGGCGATGCGCAGCCGCTCCCAGGCCGCGGCGTCATCCGGGCGGGGGTGGTCCTCCGCCATGGCGGGGGCCGCGCTCTCCGCGCTCGTCTCCCGCCCCCGTCTCCCGGCCGTCCCGGGGACGTGACCTGCGCCGCCGGGCCGGAGACCGGCGGAGCGAACGGGCACGAGAGAGGCCATTCTGCCGTGGGTGAGGGTGGCCCAGCGGCGGAGGGCTCGGGCAACGAACAGGCGCATCATGCCCGAACGGTACGGCTCAGGCGGAACCCGGCACGTCCCCATACAGGCGGACGCGTGGTCCCTCCAGCGGCGGAGGCGGCCGGAACCGGTCAGCCCCCGGCACGGAAGCGATCAGTCGATCATCCCGGGACGGCGGCCGGAACCGGGCGGCCGGCGGCCCGGAAGCCGGTAGCCGGGCCGGCCTGGTCAGGCGCCGGAGGAGCGGAGCGCGCTGCTCAGCTCCACCCACCGCTCCAGGGTCTGCGCCGCCCTGCCCGAGTCGACCGCCTCCGCCGCCCGGGCGTACGCCGCGCGCAGATCGGCGACGAGGTCGTCGCCGGGGCCGTCGTAGGCGACCAGGCCGGCCGCCGCGTTGAGCAGCACGGCGTCCCGTACGGGCCCGGTCTTGCCGCGCAGCAGGTCGTGCACCGCCGCCGCGTTGAAATCCACGTCGCCGCCGCGCAGGTCGCCCGGCTCGGAGCGGGGGATGCCGAGGTCGGCCGGGTCGAAGACGGTCTGGGTCGCGGTGCCCTCCCGGACGACGAAGACCGTCGACGGCGCGGCCGTCGACAGTTCGTCGAGACCGTCGTCGCCCCGGAACACGAGCGCCGACACACCACGCTCGGCGAACACGCCGGCCATGACCGGCAGCATCCGGGCGTCGAAGACGCCGATCGCCTGGGCGGCGGGGCGCGCCGGATTTGCCAGCGGCCCGACGAAGTTGAAGACCGTCGGCACGCCGATCTCCTTGCGCGGCGGGCCGGTGAAGCGCAGCGCGGAGTGGTAGAGGGGCGCGAAGCAGAAGGCGATGCCCGCCTCCACCGCCACCCTGGCGGTGGTCTCCGGCGCGAGGTCGAGCGCGACGCCCAGGCGTTCCAGCACGTCGGCCGCCCCGCACAGCGAGGAGGCGGCGCGGTTGCCGTGCTTGACGACCCTCGCCCCGGCGGCGGCCGCGACGATCGCCGCCATCGTCGAGACGTTCACCGTGTGCGCCCGGTCGCCTCCGGTGCCGACGATGTCGAGCACCGGGCCCTCGACCGTGAGCGGCGTGGCCAGCTCGAACATGGTGCGGACGAGGCCGGTCACCTCGGCGACCGTCTCGCCCTTCGCCCGGAGCGCGACGGCGAAGGCGGCGATCTGCGCCGGGGTCGCCGCCCCCGACATGATCTCCCCCATGACCCAGGCCGTCTCGTCGGCCGTCAGGTTCTCACCCGCGAGCAGGGCGTGCAGCGTCGAGGGCCAAGTGGTGCGCGTGTCCATCGTGGGCTCCGCGATATGTCGGTGTCAGGTCGGAGAAGGTGCGGGGTGGAACTCCGGGCAGGACTCAGTGCGCCCGGGTGACGCTCAGGCGGCGCCGCATGAGGTCGGCGACGGCCTCCGCGAGCACGACGGGGTCGAGCGGGTGCGCGACCACCGCGTCGGCGCGGGACCAGTTGGCCAGCCAGCGGTCGTCCCTGCGGGCGATGAGCAGCAGGATCGGCGGGCAGTCGTGCACCTCGTCCTTGGCCTGGCGGCTGACTCCCATGCCGCCGGCCGGCACCGCCTCGCCGTCGAGCACGGCCACGTCGATCTCGCCGGAGTCCAGGTGCCTGAGCACGGCCGGCTGGGTCGCGCACTCGACGATCTCGACGAGGGGCACGTCAGCGGCCGGGCGCCGCCCGATGGCCAGCCGCACCTTCTCCCGGGTGCCTGCGTCGTCGCTGTAGACGAGAACCCTCATTACACGCTCACTGTCGAATCGCGGGGTATGGTCATCGTGATGCTACCGGCGCGGCTGCCAGGCTCGCAGCCCCGGGGCTCCTGCCATGACATGCCCGTTCCGATGGCGCGGACGGACCCTAGCGGGGGGTCGTGGGGCGACCCGACCTGGGGAGCCGCAATAATGCTGGGCGTGGCGACAGCATCCGCAATTACTACGACGACGAGACCGCACGGGTCCAACCGGCCGAACCTGGTCCAGGTCGGCACCATCGTGTGGTTGTCCTCTGAGCTCATGTTCTTCGCGGCGCTGTTCGCGATGTACTTCACCATCCGGTCGGTCAGCCTCGGACAGGGCACGCACTGGCCCGAGGCGCACCTCGAAGTCCCGTTCGCGACCTTCAACACGACCGTTCTGGTCCTGTCGAGTGTCACGTGCCAGCTGGGCGTGTGGGCTGTGGAAAGAGGCCAGGTCAAGAAGCTGCGCTTCTGGTATGTCGTAAGCTTCTTGATGGGCGCCTTCTTCGTGGGCGGTCAGCTTTACGAGTACGGGAACCTGGCGCGTGAGGGTCACGTCCTCTCGCACTCCCCGTACGACTCGGTGTTCTTCCTGACCACGGGCTTCCACGGTCTGCACGTGACGGGTGGTCTGATCGCGTTCCTGTTCATCCTGGGACGCACGTACGCCGCGAAGCGCTTGACGTATGAGCAGCAGACCAGCGCGATCGTCGTGTCCTACTACTGGCACTTCGTCGACGTGGTCTGGATCGGCCTTTTCGCGACCATCTACATCATCAAATGATCGGAACGGGGATTTCGGTGAACTCCATCACCGCCCGACGGCGCCATCCCCTCGCGCGAGTCGCCGTCGTGGCGCTCGCGCTGGGCCTGCTCGGCGGCGGGTACGCGCTCGCCGCGCCGAACGGCAGCACCGCCGACGCCGCGATCGCGTCCGGCAAGGCCGACGACGCGGCGGAGGGCAAGAGCCTCTTCGTCGCGCACTGCGCGAGCTGTCACGGCCTGAACGCCGAGGGCACCAACAAGGCCCCGACGCTCATCGGCGTCGGCGCGGCCGCCGTGGACTTCCAGGTGAGCAGCGGCCGCATGCCGGCCGCCGACGCGGGCCCCCAGGCCCCGCGCAAGCCCAGGCCCGACTGGGCCACCGACCAGGCGATCGACCAGCTCTCGGCGTACGTCCAGTCCCTGGGCGGCGGCCCGACGCGGCCGACCGAGGAGCAGGTGAACCCCGCGCTGGGCGACCCCGCCAAGGGCGGTGAGCTGTTCCGGGCCAACTGCATCCAGTGCCACAACTTCGTCGGCGCGGGCGGCGCGCTCACCTACGGCAAGTACGCGCCGCCGCTGAACCCGGCGACGCCGACGCAGATCTACGAGGCGATGGTCACCGGCCCGCAGGCGATGCCGGTGTTCAACGACTCCACGATCACGCCGGAGCAGAAGCGTGACATGATCGCCTACATCACCCACGTCAGGTCGCAGGTCGACCCGGGCGGGTCGGGCCTGGGCCGCATCGGCCCCGTCACCGAGGGCCTCGTGGCGTGGGTCGTGGGTCTCAGCCTCCTGATCCTGGCCTCCATCTGGATCACCGCGAAGAAGCGACGGGCGCAGGCATGACAGAGCAGAACGAGTATCCCGAGAGCGGCCGGGTGCCGACGCGCGTCATCGGCACGCCGCCCGCCGACGCGCCCATCGAGGAGCACGACCCGATCCACGAGCCCGCGGGCGTCGAAGGCGTGATCCCGCAGGACCCGGTCAAGGTCCGCAAGGCGGAGCGCATGGTCGCGTTCCTCTTCCTGATCACCTTCCTGGCCGGCGCGGCCTTCATCGCCGCGTACGTGATCTTCCAGGTCGGCACGATCGACAAGACGGCCACGTCGAACTACGCGCTCGGCGGCACCCTGGCGCTGGCCCTGCTCTCGCTGGGCGCCGGCGTCACGGTGTGGGTGCGGCAGATCATGCCGAAGTACAACCTGGTCCAGGAGCGCCACCTGATGGCCTCCGACTCGGACACGCGCGAGTACGTCAAGGAGACCTTCCTCCAGGGCGCGGACGAGAGCGGCTTCGTCAAGCACCGGCTGCTGCGCCGCACGCTGCTGCTGGCCGCGGCGCCGCTCGGCCTCGCCCCGCTGGTGCTGCTGAAGGACCTCGGCCCGCTGCCGGGGACCTCGCTGCGGCACACCGTCTGGGGAGAGGCCATGAAGAACGGCAAGCCGCGCCGGCTTGTCGTCGAGGGCACCGGCCAGCCGATCCGCGCCGCCGACTTCAACTCGCCGGGCGGCATCCTCTCCGTGGTCCCCGAGGGCTACGAGGAGGACCTGAACGCGCTGGCCAAGGCGACGCTGATCCTGCTCAAGTTCCGCCCGGAGGAGATCAAGTCCGGCACGAACAAGAACTGGACCGTCGACGGCATCGTCGCCTACTCCAAGATCTGCACCCACGTGGGCTGCCCCGCCGCGCTGTACGAGCAGACGACGCACCACATCCTCTGCCCGTGCCACCAGTCGACCTTTGACGCGGCCGACGGTGCGAAGGTCATCTTCGGTCCCGCGGCCCGGCCGCTGCCGCAGCTGCCCCTCGGCATCGACGAGGAGGGGTACCTCGTCGCGAAGTCCGACTTCAAGGTCCCCGTCGGCCCCAGCTTCTGGGAGCGCGGCGACGCCGAAGCTGAAGTAAGAGAGAAGGCGTGATGAACGCTCCTCCGAAGGCCATCACGGGCCCGTCGACGTTCCTCGACGACCGGCTGGGCGCGGGGAACTTCCTCAAGCGCAACCTGCGCAAGGTCTTCCCCGACCACTGGTCGTTCCTTCTGGGGGAGATCGCGCTCTACTCGTTCGTCATCCTGCTGCTGACCGGCACGTTCCTGACGTTCTGGTTCAAGCCGAGCATGGGCGAGGTCAACTACCTGGGGAACTACGCCCCGCTGTACGACGTCCGCATGTCGGAGGCGTACGCCTCGTCCCTGCACATCAGCTTCGACGTCCGCGGCGGCCTGCTGGTCCGGCAGATGCACCACTGGGCGGCGCTGCTGTTCGTCGCCGGCATGACGGCGCACGCGCTGCGCATCTTCTTCACCGGCGCCTACCGCAAGCCGCGTGAGCTCAACTGGCTCATCGGCGTCGGCCTGCTCACCCTGGCGCTGCTGGAGGGCCTCACCGGCTACTCCCTCCCCGACGACCTGCTCTCCGGCGCGGGTCTGCGGATCACCCAGGGCGTCGCGCAGTCGATCCCGATCGTCGGCACCTACATCTCGTTCTTCCTGTTCGGCGGGGAGTACCCGGGCCACGACGTCATCCCGCGGTTCTACACGATCCACATCCTGCTGATCCCGGGCATCCTGCTCGCGCTGATCTCGGCCCACATGATCCTGATGTGGGTGCAGAAGCACACGCAGATGCCGGGCAAGGCGCGGACCGAGAAGAACGTGGTGGGCGCGCCGTTCTACCCGGCCTTCATGGCCAAGTCGGGCGCGTTCTTCCTGTTCACGTTCGGGGTCATCGCCCTCCTCGGCACGTTCGCCCAGATCAACCCGATCTGGCTGTTCGGGCCGTACAACCCGGCAAACATCTCGGCCGGCTCCCAGCCCGACTGGTACATGGGCTTCCTGGAGGGCGCGCTCCGTCTCATGCCGGCGTGGGAGATCAACTTCCTCGGCCACACCGTGACGTTCAGCGTGCTGATCCCGGCCCTGGTGCCGATGGGCATCATCATGACGGGCCTGGCGCTGTATCCGTTCCTGGAACAGTGGGTCACGGGCGACCGGCGCGAGCACCACGTGTGCGACCGGCCGCGCAACAACCCGCACCGCACCTCGATCGGCATCTCGGCCATCACGTTCTACGGAATCCTGTGGCTGCTCGGCGCCAACGACGAGATCTCGGCGAACTTCCACATCGACCTCTACACGACCACCTGGTTCGGACGGTTCGCCGTCTTCATCGGCCCGGCGATCGCGTACTGGATCACCTACCGGACCTGCATCGGCCTCCAGCGCAAGGACGCCGAGGTGCTGTCGCACGGCGTCGAGTCCGGGGTCATCAAGCGGATGCCGAACGGCCAGTACATCGAGGTCCACACGCCGCCGGCGGAGGACATCGCCGAGCACATCCGCGGCAAGAAGGAGATCCCGGTCCTGACGGGCTCGGCGGACGGCGACGGCATCCCGCCCAAGGGCGCCCGCAGCGCGATCGGCCGGCTCCGGACCAGGATGAGCGAGGCGTACGGCACCGACCACGTCCCGCTGACCGACGGCCACCACAACGGCCACCACGAGGAGGAGCCCGCCGCCGTCGGCGCCGGCGAGCGCAAGGAACTCCACTGACGCACAACCCGACCGGCGCGAACTGACCGGCACACAGCGGCCCGGCAGGGGGACCCACTCCCCCGCCGGGCCGCTGTGTTTCCCGCTTCGCTCATCGGGGCGCTCTCGTGCTCAGGCGCGGGGTGACACGAGGCCCGTCTCGTAGGCGATGATGACGAGCCGCACACGGTCGCGGGCGTCGAGCTTGGCCAGCAGCCTCGTCACGTACGTCTTGACGGTCGCGGGGCTGATGAACAGCTCGGCGGCGATCTCGGCGTTGGACAGTCCGCGTCCGACGAGGGTCAGCACCTCAGCAAGCTGGTGTGGTCGCCGATGTGGTTCCCGGTGGTCTTCGCGGCGACCCCGCTCGCCGATCGGGCGCTGTCCGGTCTGCACACCGTCCCCGGTGATCCCGGCTGGGTGGCCGCCCGCCTGGCCTGGCTGCCGGCGTTCGCGGCGGCCCTGGCCGTCTGCTGGGCCGCCTTCCGCGGCTACGAGAGGCGGCCTGGCCGCCCCCCGCACGGGTCCCTGCCTCGGTGGAGCGCCCGGCGGAACCGGTCGGAAGGGGTCCGGCCAGAAGGCCGGTCCAGAGGAGAGGCGAACTCGAGCGGGTCGGAGCGGTTCAGAGCGGGTCGGAGCGGTTCAGAGCGGGTCGGAGAGGGCGGCGCGCAGGCGGCTGCGCTTGAGCCACGCCGGCCAGTCGTCCTGCCAGTAGCTCCACCCGTTGTCCGCGTCCAGCCTGCGCGGAGTCCCGGTCACCACGATGGGGTCGCCGACCAGGGTGTTGTTCTTGAACCACTTGGCGTTCTCCGGGCTGACGTTCACGCAGCCGTGGCTGACGTTGGAGTTGCCCTGGTCGCCGACGGACCAGGGAGCGCCGTGGACGTACTCGCCGGTGTTGGAGATCCGGACGCTGTTGTACACGGTCGTCTCGTAGTAACCGGCCTGGCCGGGACCGGCGTCCGGGGAGGTCATGACCGTGACGTCTTCCCTGGACATCGCCACGTGGATGCCGCTGGTGGTGTGGTGGCGGAAGACGTCGCCGCTGCCCGCGCTGATCGGCATGTCCTTGATCTGCCTGCCGTCCAGCTCGATCTTCATATGGTGTGTCTGCGTGTCGGCCACGCTGATCTGCGACCGGCCGATCTTGAAGTCGCGCGTGTAGTCCTGCTTGCCGTACATGCCGTCGCCGCCCCTGATCCCGGCGAGACGGGCGGTCACCCGGACCTTCGTGTACGGCGGCCAGTAGTGCCGGGGGCGGAAGACGACGTTCTTGGCGTCCAGCCAGTGCCACGCGCCGTCGACGGGCTTAGACGCCTGCACGAAGAGGTTGCGCTCCACCGACACGCGGTCGGTGACGGGCTTGTCGAAGGTCAGGATGATCGGCATTCCGACGCCGACCGTGAGGCCGGTGTCCTCCTTGTTCGGCACCAGGGTGGTGACGGCGAACGTCTTGGCCGCCGGCTTGGTGGAGAAGCGGACGGTCCTGCTCCCCGGGCCGTCCGGTCCGGTGGCCGTCGCCTCGACGCTGTAGGACGTGCCAGGGGTCATGGGACGGGCGCTGCGCCACTGGGACCTGTCGGCGCTGAACACGCCCTCCACGGGCCGCCCAGCGGCCTGTACGACCACGTGGGTGAGGGTGCCGCCCGCTGCGCCGACGAGGATGGGCAGTTCCGGCGGCAGCTCCCCGGAGCCGTCCAGCGGGGTGACGCTGATCGGCGTTCCTGACCGGCGCTCCTCGCCCCCTCTCTCGGAGAGGGAACACCCGGCCACCACCACGAGAAGGGCCAGCGCCCCCGCACGAGCACGCACGTCCGTCTCCCTCAAGTCGCTTTCCGGGAGTTATTCCCGGGCCGCGTCCCGAGCGGGCAGGCACCGTACCGAAGGTCGGCAAAGAACCACCGGCACGGAGACCGGGAGGAACGCGAACGGCCGGCCGGCGAGATCGCCGACCGGCCGCCGCCGGGTCAGGGGCTCAGTGCGAGAAGTTGCCCCGGTAGTACTGGAAGACGAACCCGATCATGCTCATGAGCGTGCAGAACACGCCGAGGAAGAACAGCCACATCCCGACGGCGAAGCCGAAGAACGTGAGCGCGGCCGACAGGCAGACGAACAGCGGCCACCAGCTGTGCGGGCTGTAGAAGCCGATCTCGCCCGCGCCGTCGCTGATCTCGGCCTCCTTGTTGTCCTCGGGCTGGTCGCCGATGCGCCGCGCCGTGAACAGCAGGTAGTAGCCGATCATCAGGGCCAGGCCGACGGAGATCGCCATGGCGGTCGTACCGGTCGGCTCCTTGGACCAGAACCAGTAGACCACGTCGGCCGCGGCGAAGAAGACGCCGCAGAGCAGGAACATCCAGCCCTGGATCTTCATCGGGCCTCCTCCACGAGCTCGGGCTTGGCCGTGATGTGCGGGTACTTGAGGTCGAACGCCGGGCGCTCGGACCTGATCCGCGGCAGCGACAGGAAGTTGTGCCGCGGCGGCGGGCAGGAGGTCGCCCATTCGAGCGAGCCGCCGAAGCCCCAGGGGTCGTCCACGGTGACCTTGGGCGCGAAGCGCCAGGTCCGCCACACGTTGTAGAAGAACGGCAGCGTGGACGCGCCCAGCAGGAGCGCGCCGGCCGAGGAGATCATGTTGAGGTCGGTGAAGCCGTCGACCGGGGAGTAGTCGGCGTACCGCCGCGGGAAGCCGATGACGCCCAGCCAGTGCTGCACCAGGAAGGTCAGGTGGAAGCCGAAGAACAGCATCCAGAAGTGGACCTTGCCGAGCTTGTCGTTGAGCATCTTGCCGGTGAACTTGGGCCACCAGAAGTAGAAGCCCGCGAACATCGCGAACACCACGGTGCCGAAGACCACGTAGTGGAAGTGGGCGACGACGAAGTAGGTGTCGCTGATGTGGAAGTCGAGCGGCGGCGAGGCCAGGATGACGCCGGTCAGGCCGCCGAACAGGAAGGTCACCAGGAAGCCGACGGCGAACAGCATCGGCGACTCGAACGACAGGTGTCCCCGCCACATCGTGCCGATCCAGTTGAAGAACTTCACCCCGGTCGGCACGGCGATGAGGAACGTCATGAACGAGAAGAACGGCAGCAGCACCTGGCCGGTGACGAACATGTGGTGCGCCCACACGGTGACCGACAGGCCCGCGATGGCGATGGTCGCGCCGACCAGGCCGATGTACCCGAAGATCGGCTTACGGCTGAAGACCGGAAGGATCTCCGTGATGATGCCGAAGAACGGCAGCGCGATGATGTAGACCTCGGGGTGGCCGAAGAACCAGAACAGGTGCTGCCACAGCATCGCCCCGCCGGTGGGCGAGTCGAAGATGTGCGCGCCGAGCTTGCGGTCGGCCTCCAGGGCGAGCAGCGCCGCCGCCAGCACCGGGAAGGCCAGCAGCACCAGGATGCTGGTCAGCAGGATGTTCCAGGTGAAGATCGGCATCCGGAACATCGTCATGCCGGGGGCCCGCATGGTGAGGATCGTGGTGATGAAGTTCACCGCGCCGAGGATCGTGCCGAGGCCGGACATCGCCAGGCCCATCACCCACAGGTCGCTGCCGAGGCCCGGCGAGGTCACCGCGTTCGACAGCGGCGCGTACGCCGTCCAGCCGAAGGAGGCGGACCCGCCCGGGGTGAAGAAGCCGAGGACGGCGATGGTGCTGCCGAAGAGGTAGAGCCAGTAGCTCACCATGTTGAGCCGCGGGAACGCCACGTCGGGGGCGCCGATCTGCAGCGGCATCAGCTCGTTGGCGAAGCCTGCGAACAGCGGCGTCGCGAACATCAGCAGCATGATCGTGCCGTGCATCGTGAAGAGCTGGTTGAACTGCTCCGACGACACGAACTGCAGCCCGGGCTGGGCGAGCTCGGCCCGCATCACCAGCGCCATGACGCCGCCGATGAGGAAGAACACGAACGACGTGATCAGGTAGAGGTGCCCGATCACCTTGTGGTCGGTCGAGGACAGCCACTTGGCGATGACCGTGCCCTTGGTGTTCGGCCGCGCGGCGATGCCGGCCGGTTCCTGGATGGCGGTCACTGCGCACTCCCCGCCTGGCTCTTGATGTACTGGTCGAACTCGGCCTGGGGGACGAGCTTCACGGAGAACAGCATCTTGCTGTGGTCGGTGCCGCAGAGCTCGGCGCATCGGCCGACGAAGACGCCCGGCTTGTCGAGCGTCGTGATCTGGAAGTGGTTCTCCACATTGCCGGGGAAGACGTCCTGCTTGAACAGGAACGCCGGCACCCAGAACGAGTGGATGACGTCGGGCGAGTGCAGGTCGAACTGCACCTGGGTGTTGACCGGCAGCACGAGCTGCGGACCCTGGGGGTTCTCGACGCTCTGCTTGCTCAGGTCCACCGGCACGCCCGCGACCACGGCCTTCTGGCCCTGGTAGTCGGTCGTGAAGCGCCAGCTCCACTGGTAGCCCTCGACGGCCACCTTGACCGGGGCGGCCTTGGTGATCCGCGTGATCTCGGTCTCGTCACGGGCCGTGAAGTAGAAGAAGACCGCCACCATGATGACCGGGACCACCGTGTAGAGGATCTCGATCGGCAGGTTGTAACGCACCTGCGGAGGCAGCTCGTCGGGGCTGTTCTTCTTCTTGCGGTGGAACACGCACGCCCACAGGATCAGGCCCCAGACGACCACGCCGGTGGCGAGAGCCGCGATCCAGCTCCCGTTCCAGAGCGTCTGGACGATGCCGGCCTGCTTGGTGGCGCCTTCCGGCATGCCCCCACGAGACCACTGATCGATCGCCTGGCTGCTACACGCCGTCCCGGACGCCACCAGCAGCGCCAGGGCGGCGGCTCCGGGCAACCGGCGGCGTGCCCACGGTCGCCGTGTCGTACGGCGGGTCGGACTCACGGATCGCCTACCCCACAGATGAAGCCCAAGAGTTCCTCCCTTGGGCGGGTTTTCCAATTTGACCCAAAGGTGCGACCGGCTGTGGTGTTTCCGCCGGTCTGCCCTTTACTTGGTTGAGTTCACGCTGGGGGACACATTAGCGCGGACCGGCGCCGCCCCTCTGAGCAGCCCCCGTTAATGTCCTAACTGTGGCCTACCTCGACGCGGCGTCGACCGAACCTCTCCATCCCGCGGCCCGTGACGCTCTGCTGGCGGCGATCGACGCCGGATGGGCCGATCCCGCCCGCCTGTACGGCACGGCGCGCCGCGCCCAGATGTTACTCGAGCGCGCGCGGGCAGAGGTAGCCGAACTGATCGGCGCCCGCGCCGACGAGGTGTCGTTCACCTCCTCCGGGACGCAGGCCGTCCACCTCGGGGTCCTCGGCACGCTGGCCGGCCGCCGCCGGGCCGGGCGCCGCCTGGTGGCGAGCGCGGTCGAGCACTCCAGCGTCCTGCACGCCGGGGAGGTCCACGAGCGCGACGGCGGCGAGGTGGAGATCGTGGGCGTCGGCCGTACCGGCCGGGTGGACGCGGAGGCGTTCGCCGCTGCCGTCGCGCGCCCCGGAACCGCCCTCGCGTGCCTGCAGACGGCCAACCACGAGGTCGGGACCCTCCAGCCGGTCGAGGACGCGGCGGAAGCGTGCCGGGAGGCCGGTGTGCCGCTGCTGGTCGACGCCGCCCAGTCGGCGGGCCGTCTGCCGGTCCCCGGAGGCTGGTCGGTGCTGACCGCGAGCGCCCACAAGTGGGGCGGCCCGGCGGGGGTGGGCGTGCTGGCGGTCCGCAAGGGCGTCCGCTGGCGTTCGCCGCTGCCCGAGGACGAACGGGAACGGCGGCGCGTGCCGGGGTTCGAGAACGTGCCCGCGATCGTGGCCGCCGCGGCGGCGCTGCGCGCGAGGTCGGCGGAGGCGGAGGCCGAGGGGCGGCGGCTGGCGGCCCTGACCGGCCGGATCCGCGCCGAGGTGCCCCGGCTGGTGCCCGACGTCGAGGTCGTCGGCGACCCGGACCTGCGCCTGCCGCACATCGTGACCTTCTCCTGCCTGTACGTCGAGGGCGAGGCGCTGCTGACCGAGCTCGACAAGGCCGGTTTCGCCGTCTCGTCAGGAAGTTCCTGCACGGCGAGTACGCTTCGTCCATCGCACGTCCTCGAAGCGATGGGCGTGCTTACACATGGGAATGTCCGGGTATCGCTGCCCCGTGGCGTGTCCGAGGACGACGTCGATCGGTTCCTCGCGGTGCTGCCGGGGATAGTGCGGCGGATCCGGTCGAGCTTGGGGGTGCGGTGATGTGGCGCAGACGGCCGGACGGCCGGGACACCCGGGCAGAGGAGCCGGAGGCACCGCCCCGGCCCGCGGAGGTCCCCGCGCTGACGGTCGACGCGCTGGGCCGCAAGTGCCCGATCCCGATCATCATGCTCGCCGAGCGGATCAACCAGGTGCCCATGGGCGCCGTGGTGGCCGTGCTGGCCGACGACCCCGCCGCCTTCACCGACGTACCGGCCTGGTGCCGGCTGAAGTCACACGAGCACGTGGCCAGCCACGAACTCCCCCAGGGCGGCTGGTCCATCCACGTCCGCCGCAACTACTAGCGACCTCGTGGTTCGCCGCGGGCACTGCCGGGGCGAACCACGGGTCACGACGGTGTGGAGAGGCGGAGCGTCAGGCGTAGTGGCAGCGGGCGTGGGCGGCCACCTCGTCGGCGGCCTCCTGGCCGTACGCCGAGGCGAAGCGCTCGACGAAGACGCCCTGGCGCAGCTCGTACTCCTGGCCGCCGACCCGCTCCAGCACGTGGGTGGCGATGAGGTTGCCGATCTGGCCGCAGCGTTCGAGCGACAGCCCCCAGGCGAGGCCCGCGAGGAACCCGGCGCGGAAGGCGTCGCCCACCCCGGTGGGGTCGGCCTTGCCGAGCTCGGGAGCCGGCGGGACGTGGATCGAGGGCTCGCCCTTGCGGTCGATCCTGGCGCCCTTGGGGCCGAGGGTGGTCACCCGTACGCCGACCCGGTCGAGGATCTCCTCGTCCGACCAGCCGGTCTTCTGGGCGATGAGCCCGAGCTCGTAGTCGTTGCTGAACAGGTAGGCCGCGCCGTCGACGAGCCTGCGGATCTCCTCGCCGGGCATCCGGGCGAGCTGCTGCGACACGTCCGCCGCGAACGGGATGCCGCGGGTGCGCGCCTCGTCGGTGTGCCGCAGCATCGCCTCCGGGTCGTTGGGGCTGATGAGGACCAGGTCGAGCCCGCCCACACGCTCGGCGATCGGTCCCAGCTCGATCTCCCGGGCTTCCGCCATGGCGCCGGTGTAGAACGACGCGATCTGGTTGTGGTCCTCGTCCGTGGTGCACAGGAAGCGCGCGGTGTGGCGCAGCTCGGAGACGTGGAGCGAGTCGCAGTCGACGCCGTGCCGCTCCAGCCAGGAGCGGTAGTCGGCGAAGTCGGTGCCGACCGCGCCGACGAGGATGGGGGTGAGCCCCAGGCAGCCCATCCCGAAGGCGATGTTGCCCGCGCAGCCGCCGCGGCGGATCTGCAGGTCGTCCACGAGGAACGACAGGGACACCCGGTCGAGCTGCTCGGCGATCAGCTGGTCGCCGAAGCGGCCGGGGAACGTCATCAGGTTGTCGGTGGCGATGGAGCCGGTGACGGCGATGCGCACGGGGCCATTCTCCTCGTTGTCAGCATCAGGGAGACAGTCAGGAAGACAGGGGGCGGGGACGGTGCTCCCGCCGAACCTGTCGAGCGTACCGTCTCGGGCACGACGACGCCCCGCACAGACGATGTCCGTGCGGGGCGCTCAGTTCCCGGCCGCCGGGCGCGGCGGCGCCGTCAGTTGAACGAGTCGCCGCAGGCGCACGAGCCCGTCGCGTTGGGGTTGTCGATCGTGAACCCCTGCTTCTCGATCGTGTCCACGAAGTCGACCGTGGCGCCGACGAGGTACGGCGCGCTCATCCGGTCGGTGACGACGTTCACGCCGCCGAAGGTGGAGACCACGTCGCCGTCCATGGAACGGTCGTCGAAGAAGAGCTGGTAGCGAAGACCCGAGCAGCCACCCGGCTGGACGGCCACCCGGAGCTGCAGCCCCTCCTCGCCCTGCTGCTCGAGCAGGCTCTTGACCTTCCCGGCGGCCGCGTCAGTCAGGATCAGGCCCTGCTGCGTGGTCTCGCTGCTCTCAACCGTCATGTGCTGACTCCCGCGTCTGCGCCAACCGCCCACCCGGAGCGGTCGAATGGTTCTGACGTCCTACCTAGACGCTACCAACACCCGCCGGTCCCTACACATTCCACGGGTGTACCCGCAACCCCACGGACGAACAGGGCGAAACGATGTGTAATGATTAGTCGTCAGTTAGACGATAAGTCCCCTAGGGGGTGTGGTCGTGACGATCACCGAGACCGGCCTTCCGCTCTTCATCCTCGGCCAGGGCACCGACGCGCACAGCGAGCGCGGCGTCGACTGCCCGGGCGAGCTGCCTCCCGCGTCCGACCCGGCGCTGGTGGAGCGTGCCCGCGCGGCCAAGGAGAGGCTGGGCGACCGGCTGTTCGTGCTCGGTCACCACTACCAGCGTGACGAGGTCATCCAGTTCGCCGACGTGACGGGCGACTCGTTCAAGCTCGCCCGCGAGGCCGCGGCCCGGCCGGAGGCCGAGTACGTCGTCTTCTGCGGCGTCCACTTCATGGCCGAGTCGGCCGACATCCTGACCGGCGACACGCAGAAGGTCGTCCTCCCCGACCTGGCCGCCGGCTGCTCGATGGCCGACATGGCCACCTTCTCCCAGGTGGAGGACTGCTGGGACGCCCTGGAAGACGCCGGGATCGCCGACCGCGTCGTGCCGATCACGTACATGAACTCCAGCGCGGACATCAAGGCGTTCTGCGGGCGCAACGGCGGCGCCGTCTGCACCTCCTCCAACGCCCGGCGTGCCCTCGACTGGGCCTTCGAGCAGGGCGAGAAGGTCCTGTTCCTGCCCGACCAGCACCTTGGGCGCAACACGGCCGTGCTGGAGATGGGCCTGTCGCTCGACGACTGCGTGGTCTACAACCCGCACCGCCCGAACGGCGGCCTCACCCGGGAACAGCTCGAGAACGCGAAGATGATCCTGTGGAAGGGCCACTGCTCGGTCCACGGCCGCTTCTCCGCGGAGTGCGTGGACGAGGTGCGGGCCCGCATCCCGGGGGTCAACGTGCTCGTCCACCCCGAGTGCCGCCACGAGGTCGTCAACAAGGCGGACTTCGTCGGCTCGACCGAGTACATCATCAAGAAGCTGGAAGAGGCTCCCGCCGGGTCCTCCTGGGCCGTCGGCACGGAGCTGAACCTGGTGCGCCGCCTGGCGGACCGGTTCCCCGACAAGACCATCACGTTCCTGGACCGGACCGTGTGCTACTGCGCCACGATGAACCGCATCGACCTGCCGCACCTGGTCTGGGCGCTGGAGTCGCTGGCCGCGGGCGAGGTCGTCAACCAGATCACGGTCGACCCGGACACCACCCACTGGGCCAAGGTCGCCCTCGACCGCATGCTCGCCCTGCCGTAACGAGACGCGAGAGGCGCCCCCGAAGCCACTTCGGGGGCGCCTCTCGCTCAGATCTGGGCGCGTTCGCGCCACCAGTGCATCAGTGCGGCGTCTCCCTCGACCGCGGCGGGTTCGCGCCGCCCCCACAGGGTCAGCATCAGATCCCCGGTCGTCTCCGCGCGCACGGTCACGTCGCCGGCTACGTCCGACCTCTCGTACGCGAATCCGGCGGACGTGAGCCGGACGAGCCAGGACCGGCCCGTACCGGCCCGCCAGGAGATCGACTCCCCGTCGCCCTTCAGCTCGGCGAGCAGGGGCCGCCACCGGGCGTACGGAAGCACGTCGAAGAACTCCGCCACCCCGTCCGCCGCGACGTCCTCGTCGACTTCGGGCGCGATGCCGAGGGCGATCTCCGCGTCGGCGCGGTGGACGACGGTCTCGTGCAACTGCCGCCGGGACCAGAACGCCGCGCTCCGCTCCCCCGCCCAGCCCCAGACCTCCGTCTCCGGGTCGCGGCTCTTCATGGCCTCGGTCAGCAGCACGGCTCCGGCCCGCAGCCAGTCGGCGAAGCCGGTGAAGTCGGTGGGATACCCGTGGTCCATCTCCTCGCGGGGATAGCGGTGCGCCGCGGCGTCGCGGACCATCGCGGCCGCCCACCGGTGGACCGCCCCGGTGTGCTCGGCCAGTGCCCGGAGGTCCCATCCGGGGCAGGTCGGGACCGGCGTGCCGCCGTCCCGTCCTCGTACGGCGTCGGCCATCAGGCCGATCTCCCGGGCCGCCGCCTCGGTGTGTCTCAGGTGGGTCCAGTCACTCATGCTGCCTCCGGTGGCCGACGACACTCACAGGCCCGGCGCGCCCCAGACGGGGAACCAGCTCGCGAGATCGGGCTCGATCTTGAGTTCCTGGTCGAGGACGCCCCGCACCTGCAGTTCCAGCGCGTTGTCGCGGCGCGGCTCCCCGGCGGGAGCGAACGGGTAGAACGTGCCGCGCTTGTAGAGATAGACGATCGCCAGCTTCCGCTGCGAGGAATCGGCGAACGTCACCAGCGTGCACAGCAGCGAGGGCCCGAACCCGGCTGACTCCAGCGACGAGTTCGCGGCGTGCAGGTCGGTCACGAGCCCGGCCACGTCGGGGTTGCGCACGGACACCCAGGTGTACCCGTACGAGTCCTGCGACACCTGCGTCTCGCCCATCAGGGCCTCGATCTCCTGCTGGAGCCGGGCGAACGCGCCTCCCTCGGCCGCCCGGAAGCAGACCGAGCCGGTGCCCGCCGGGGCGAACCCGGTGGCGGCGCGCAGGGTGACGGCGGCGGACGGCAGGGCGAACAACGCGTCCAGGTTCGGTCTCGCGGCCTTGGACCGGCCGAGCAGGGCGTCGAACCAGCCCATCAGCGCTCCCGGCCCATCAGCGGCCCCCGGCCATCAGCCCCGTCCCGATCATCAGCCGTCGCAACCATCAGCCGGCCCGTCATCAGCGGCCCAGGGCCGCGGAGATCTTGGCGAGCTGCTCCAGCCGGCGCTCCAGCGGCGGATGGGTCGACAGCAGCGAGGCGACGCTCTGGCCCGACAGGGCGGGCGCGAAGTAGAAGGCGTTGAACGGCTGGGCCTCGCGCAGGTCCCGGGTCGGGATCCGGGCGATATCCCCACTGATCTTGGTGAGGGCGCTGGCCAGGGCGCTCGGCCGCTGCGTGAGCAGCGCTCCCGCGCGGTCGGCGGCCAGCTCCCGGTACCGGGACAGCGCCCGCGTCAGCAGGAAGCTGACGGCGTAGACCAGGCCGGAGACCGCGAAGATGATCAGCCCGATCGGCGGGCCGTTGTTGTCCCTGCGGTTGCCCAGCCCGGCGTACAGCGAGAAGCGGGTCATCAGCCCGGCCACGATCCCGAGGAAGGAGGCGATCGTCATCACCGCGACGTCCCGATGGGCGACGTGCGACAGCTCGTGCGCCAGCACCCCTTCCAGCTCCTGCGCGTCGAGCCGGCGCAGGATGCCGGTGGTCACGCAGACCACCGCGTGCTTCTGGTCGCGCCCCGTGGCGAACGCGTTCGGCATGTCTGAGTCCGCGATCGCCACCCGCGGCTTGGGCATCCCCGCCAGCGCGCTCAGCCGGTCGACGATCCCGTGCAGCTCAGGAGCCTCCTGCGGGGAGACCTCCCGTCCGTTCATCGCGAACAGCGCGATCTTGTCGGAGAGGAAGTACTGCACCAGCAGGAGGCCCGCGGCGATCACGAGGACCATGACCGCCCGGACGCCCACCGCGACCAGGACGGCCATGAACGCCACGTAGAGCAGCCCGAGCAGGAACATCGTCACGGTCATCCGCACGCTGAGGCCGCGATCAGGGGCGAACCGCGTGGAAGTCATCAGCCGGGGATGAGCCCGGTGTCCCCGAGCATCTCCCGCACCTCCTCGATCGAGGCGTCGGCCGGCGGCAGGATCAGCTCGGACGGCTCCAGGGAGTCGTCCGCCAGCGGCCTGCCCACGTCGCGGACCTTGTCGAGCAGCGCGTGCAGCTTGGCACGGAACTGCGTCTCGTCGTCCGTCTCGATGGCGGCCTCAAGCTCGCCGTCGAGCTCGTTCAGCACGTCGATGTCGGCGGGGGCGATCTCCACCTGCCCCTCGCCCATGATCCGGACTATCACAACCCCTCCCCCGGCTTACGGAGCTGCTGCGTGTGCTGCTGGGCGGCCGGGGCCGCCTGGCCCTGCTGCCCCGCCTCGATGGCGCTCTGCGGCGCCGGGCCCTGACCGAGCTCGGCCTTCATCCTGGCCAGTTCGAGCTCCACGTCCTGGCCGCCGCCCATGCGGTCGAGTTCCGCCTGGATGTCGTCGCGCTGCCCGGTGAAGTCGTCCAGCGCTCCACTGGCCAGCAGCTCGTCGATCGCGCCGGCACGGGCCTGCATCTGCGCGGTCTTGTCCTCGGCCCGCTGGATGGCCAGGCCGACGTCGCCCATCTCCTCCGAGATGCCGGAGAACGCCTCGTTGATCCGCGTCTGGGCCTCGGCCGCCGTGTAGGTGGCCTTGATGGTCTCCTTCTTCGTACGGAAGGAGTCGACCTTGGCCTGGAGCCGCTGGCTGGCAAGAGTGAGCTTCTCCTCCTCGCCCTGGAGGTTGCTGTACTGGAGCCGCAGGTCGGCGATCTGGGCGTTCAGACCGTTGCGGCGGGTCAGCGCCTCGCGAGCGAGGTCCTCGCGCCCGGCCGACAGCGCCTGCCTGCTCTGGTTCTCCAGCTTCGAGGTCTGGCTCTCGAGCTGGTTGATCTGCAACTCCACCCGCTTGCGGCTGGTGGCCACGTCGGCCACGCCACGGCGGACCTTCTGCAGCAGTTCAAGCTGCCGCTGATAGGAATAGTCCAGCGTCTCCCGCGGATCCTCCATCTTGTCCAAGGCCTTGTTGGCCTTGGACTTGAAGATCATGGAAAGTCTCTTCATCACGCTCATGCGCGTCGGCCGTCCCCTTCTCCAAGGTCCTGCGTGGGTGACCCCAGCCGTCTAAAGCCCCTTGCCCAGGCGGCGGAACCGCCTGGGTTCACCCTACGCATAACGCGCGAGGGCGTCACTAAGTTGCACTCCCGGTAGGCTGGGCGACGTGTTCCGACGTCGCACCCAGACCTCTGCGGAGGACTCCCCCGTCCCTGTAGAGGATCCTAAGCCCCACGGCACCCCGGGCAAGGGCCGTCCCACTCCCAAACGGAGCGAGGCGCAGGGCCGCCGCCGCTCCCCGGTGACCGCGCCCTCCAACCGCAAGGAGGCCTATCGCCTGGCCCGTGAGCGCGACAAGGCGCTGCGGGCGCGGCAGCGTGAGGCCATGCTGCGCGGAGACGAGCGGGCGCTCCCCGTACGCGACCGTGGCCCGGTGCGCAAGTTCGCCCGTGACTGGGTCGACTCGCGGCGCCTGCCCGGGCAGTACTTCCTGCCCGTCGTCTTCGTCATCATGCTGCTGTCGATGGTGCCGTTCCCGATCCAGGTCCGCTCGGCGGTCCTCCTGGTCTACACGCTGTCCCTGCCGGTCGTGATGGTGCTGGTGCTGGCCGGCTCGTTCTACGTCGCCGGACGCGTGAAGAAGGAGGCGGCGGAGAAGTTCCCGGGCGAGAGCCTCAAGGGCATCGGCTTCTACGCGGCGATGCGGTCGTCGCAGATGCGGCGCCTGCGCTTCCCCAAGCCCACCGTCCTGCCCGGCGGCATCCCGGTCGAGCTGAAGAAGTGACGCCCGCACGCTGATCCCGGCACGGTGATCCCCGGACGGTGATCCCCGGACGGTGATTACCGGACGGCGACGCCCGCTTGGTGCCACCCGCGGGTGGATCAGGCGGACGTCCAGTCCAGCACGCCGCGACGCACCACCGGCCGGAAACCGCCGGACGCGGCGTCACGGGTGAGCGCGTCGGCAGTGGCCCGCAGCAGCGCGTAGTAGGAGGACCAGCGGGCCTGGTAGTACGGCAACTCCGGCGACGCCGCGCCGACCCCGCCGGTGGCGGCGTCGGACACCAGGTAGCCGCCGAGGTCCACGGCGCGGGCGACGGGGACGCCGCCCATCCCACACGCCTCCGGCCAGGCGGAGACCATCTCCCGCGTGCTCATCATCGGGTCGGACGTCGGGAACCGGAAGCTCGCGCCGCCACGGGAACCGTCGTGGCGCAGCAGCGACGCCCGCAGGGAGTCGGGCAGCCGGGTCCCGAGCCGTTCCTCCGCCCTGGCCACCAGTCGCGGGGCCGCCGGGCCGTTCAGGGAGGCGTACGTCCGCGGCGCGTGCGCCCTGAGCCAGCGTTCGATCCGCCGCCACTGCCGGTTGACCCCGGCGGTCACACGGCGGGAGACCGGCCGTACGACCGGCGCCCGGGAAACCGGATGGAGCACGCACTGGGGGCCGGGAGACGTGTCCGGCTCCGCCGTCACGGGCTCCCCGTCCTCCGGGTATGCGGGTACCTCGCCTCCGCACTCGTCCGCCGTGCAGTCGGCCACCGAGTAGAGGATGCCGGGGCCCTGCCCCGGCTCGCAGGCGTCCGCCGGGCACGGTTCGTAGGACGTCCAGGCGTCCGGAGCGAACACGGCGTTCTCCAGCACCTGCGCGCCGAGGGCCAGCAGGCCGATCGACACGACCGCCGCCGCCGTCCAGCGGCGCGCCCTCGTCCCGCGCGGCGGCACGATCCCCTTGATCGGCGGGAGGCCCCCCAGAAGGCGGGCGACGGGAGCGCCGCCCTCCGGCCGCCGGTACCGCTCCAGGTCCTCCTCGGTGGCCCACCCCAGCACCGGCTCCGGGCCGCGCCGGGCCTCCGCGTCCCCGCTCTCCCCCTGGGACGGCGAGGTGGTGGCCCGAAACGGCCGTACAGGCGTGGCGGCCCGGCGTCGCCGCGCGGCCAGGACCAGCCCGGCGGCGGCCCCCGCGACCAGCGCGGCCAGCAGTGCCAGCCGTACGGGACGAGAAGAGATCAACCGGCGCACGCCGGGCACCTTACCGCGATCCGATCACCGGGGTGCCGTGACTCATGACCTAATGTCAAGGACATGGAATACCGTCATCTTGGCCGCAGCGGCCTCATGGTCAGTGAGATCAGCTACGGAAACTGGATCACCCACGGTTCCCAGGTGGAGGAGGACGCCGCCGTCGAGTGCGTCCGCGCGGCCCTCGACGAGGGGATCACGACCTTCGACACCGCCGACGTCTACGCCGGGACCCGGGCGGAGGAGGTGCTCGGCCGCGCGCTGAAAGGCGTGCGCCGCGAGTCGCTGGAGATCTTCACGAAGGTCTACTGGCCGACGGGTGAGGGGAAGAACGACCGGGGCCTGTCCCGCAAGCACATCACGGAGTCGATCAACGGCTCGCTCCGCCGCCTGCAGACCGACTACGTGGACCTCTACCAGGCGCACCGCTTCGACGTCGAGACGCCGCTGGAGGAGACCCTGCGCGCGTTCGACGACCTCGTGCGGCAGGGCAAGGTCCTCTACGTCGGCGTCAGCGAGTGGTCGGCCGACCAGATCGCGCGGGCACTGAAGATCGCCGACGAGATGGGGTTCGACCGGCTGGTGTCGAACCAGCCGCAGTACTCGATGCTGTGGCGGGTCATCGAGTCCGAGGTCGTGCCGCTGTGCGAGAAGGAGGGCCTCGGCCAGATCGTCTGGTCGCCCATCGCGCAGGGCGTGCTGACCGGCAAGTACCTGCCCGGCCAGCCGCCGCCGGCCGGGTCGCGAGCCACCGACTCCACCGGCTCGGGTTTCATCAACCGGCTGATGCGTGACGACGTGCTGCGGCGGGTGCAGGACCTCAAGCCGATCGCGGCCGACCTCGGCCTGTCGATGGCCCAGCTCGCCGTGGCGTGGGTGCTGCAGAACCCCAACGTGTCGTCGGCCATCGTCGGGGCGACCAAGCCGGAGCAGGTGCGCGACAACGTCAAGGCCACCGGTGTGAAGCTCGACGCCGAGGTGCTCAAGAAGATCGACGACGTGCTGGAGCCCGTCGTCGAGCGTGACCCGGCCAAGACCGTCAGCCCGTCCAGCCGTCCCTGAGGCTCAGCCCGATCACGTCGGCGCGCCGCCCGGCTCCCGCGTTCACGGGGTCCGGGCGGCGAGCGCCGCGCGCCTCACTCGGCGCGCAGGGACATCCCCGAGTATTCGACCCGCTCGTCCTCCAGCAGCGACACCTGCTCGACGCCGGCCTCCAGGAGTTCGCGCCAGCTCTCCCCCAGCCACGACTCCGCGTCCGACTGGCTGGAGAAGATCTCCCGGGGCAGCGGGCGGTCCGTGACCTCGCCGCCGTTCGCGTCCTCGTAACGCCACCGCCAAATCATCCGCACCCGCTCCTTCGCTTCCTCGCCGTCCCCGCGCCCGGGACGCACGCCGGGCCGCCGCGACGCGACGGCCGTGCAGCCGGACCCTATCCTGGCTACCCGATCTCGGCGGAGCGCGGAAGGGGGGCGACATGAAGGTCCGGGTGGAGGGCACCGGCGGGCTCCAGGGCTGGCCTGTCCCCGGCTGCGCCTGCGCGTCCTGCGGACGCCTCGATCCCGGCCACCGGCGGCCCGCGTCCGTCCTGGTCGACGACCGCGTACGGCTCGCTCCGGCCGCGCCGGGGCAGGCGCCGGAGGCGGCCGCCGCGACCAGGCCGAACGCTCCAGCGGGGCCGCACGCGGGGGTCGAGGGATACCGGGAACTCCGCACCTCGGACGGCTGCGAGGTCACGACGCCCGACGGCGGCAGGCTGCTGTACGCCGTGGGCCCGCCGTCCGGCCGCGGCGAGCCGGGCTCGCCTCCCGACGCGCCCTTCGACGTGGTGCTCATCGATCTGCCGGACCGGCCGGAACGGCTGGGCGACCTGCGCCGGCGGGGGCGGGTGACGCCGAGCACCCGGATCGTCGCGGTGCACCTCTGCCACCGCATCCCCTCGGAGGGCGAACTCGCCCGCAGGCTCGGCTTCTGGGGAGCGGAGACCGTCCCCGACGGAGCCGTCGTCGACACGGCGAGCACACCGATCACCGGCGGTCCTGCCCACGTCACCGGAGTCCGGCACACCGTGGACGGACCTTCTCCCACCACGGCCGGATCCGCCGGCGCCGGCGACCAGAACTGCGCGGGTGACCCCGCGGCCGGATCTCCGGCCCCGGACGTCACGATGACGAATGGCGTCCGCGCCGCACAACGGGGCGGGCGGCCCCGCCGCACGCTGCTGCTCGGCGGTTCCCGGTCGGGCAAGTCCGAGGAGGCCGAACTCCGCCTGGCCGCCGAGCCCGAGGTGACCTATGTCGCCACCGGGCCCTCCGGGGGCGACGACCCGGACTGGCTGGCCCGCGTACGGGCTCACCGGAACCGGCGCCCGGCACACTGGCGCACCCTGGAGACCACCGATCTCGCGGCGGTGCTGTCCGGCGGCCGGGGGACGTTCCTGGTCGACGGGATCGGCACCTGGCTCGCCGCCGTGTTCGACGAGTGCGGCGCCTGGCCGGACGACGCCCGCCCGGAAGACCTTCGCCGCCTCGCCCTCGACCGGGTGGAAGCGCGGTGTGCGGCGCTGGTGGACGCCTGGCGAGGCACCCGCGCCCGGGTGGTGGCGGTGAGCGACGAGACCGGCCTGGGGGTGATTCCGGCCACCGCCGCCGGCAGGCTGTTCCGCGACGCGCTCGGCCGCCTCAACCAGGCCCTCGCCCGGGAGTCCGAGGAGGTCGCCCTCGTGGTCGCCGGCCGGGTCGTCCCCCTGCCGATCTGATCGCCACAGCGCCACCGCCCTCACCCGCAGAAGGCCAGGACCCGCGAGCCGGAGGGCCGGGGAGCGGGGGCCACTACGATCGTCCCCCGTGCCCTCTGACCCCCGTGTGAGTCCCGGTGCGGCCTGGTGGTTCGCCGTGGGAACCCTCACGATCTTCCCGGTGCCGCCCGTACGGGCCGACCGCTCCGTGGTGGGCCGCGCCATGTCCCTGGCGCCGTTCGTCGGGATGGCCCTCGGCGTGGCGGGCTCCGCCGTGTTCGTGGCCGCCTGGGCGGCGTCCGGCTCGTCGCTGATCGCCGCCGTCCTCGCGGTCGGGACGCTCGCGTGGCTGACCCGGGCCCTGCATCTCGACGGCCTCGCGGACCTCGCCGACGGGCTCGGCAGCGGAAAGCCGGCCCAGGGGGCGCTCGACGTGATGAAGCGCTCCGACATCGGGCCGTTCGGAGTCGTCACCATCCTGATCACCCTGTTCCTCCAGGTCGCGACCCTCCAGCGGGCCGGCCCGTTCGCCTGGGCCATGCTGGTGACGGCCGCCGCGACCGGCAGGCTGGCCGTCACCTGGGCCTGCCGCCCGGGGGTGCCCGCCGCCCGGCCAGGCGGCCTCGGCGCTCTGGTCGCGGGCACCGTGGGGCGGGGCGCGGCCGTCGCGACGACCGTCGTCACCGCTGCCGTCGTGAGCCTCCTCGCTCTCGTCGCGATCAGCCTGCCGCACCTGGACGCGGTCTCGGCCCTGATCGGATTCGCGCAGGGTTCTCCCAGCGACCACTCCGGCCCGTCCATCGCTGCCGAGCGCGTCGCGGTGGCGGCCGCCGACGTGGGAGTCCGGCCCGCCGGGCTGCTGTACCGCCTCTCGGGCGATTCGCGTCTGAGCGTCACCGCCGGTCTGCTCCTGGCGATGGCCGCCGGGCTGGTGTCCGCCGCCCTGCTGCGCCGCCGGGCCGTACGGCGACTGGGCGGCATCACGGGCGACGTGCTCGGCGCCCTGGTGGAGACGGCCACGACGGCGACGCTGCTGGCCGCCGCCGTCCTCGTCTGACATCGTCCGGCACGTGCCGATTCGACAGGGGCTCGCCGGCAGGGGGCCCGGCAGCCCGCGACGGGCTCGGCCGCCGGACCCCCGGCGGCCTCGGCGACCGGGCGGGTCAGCGCGGCGCGGACACTACGGGACGCAGCCGGAAGGCGACGAACACGACGACCGCGAGCAGCGCCCAGCCGACGACCCCGGTGACACCGGCGAGCGCCGGGTTCGGCGGGGCGTCCGCGTCACCGAGGAGCAGCGCCAGCCCCGTCACCGCGTTCAGCGAGCCGTGTGCGATGACCGCGGGCCACACGCTGCGCGAGCGCAGCCGCATCCAGCCGAGCAGCGCCCCGAAGACGACGCAGAAGCCGACGAACAGCACCGCCGCCCAGGCGCCGAGTGCCGGGTAGTTGTACCCCTTCAGCGTCAGGGGTGCGTGCCAGAGGCCCCAGATCACCCCGGACAGCGCCAGCGCGAGCCATACCCGGCGCCCGCGCCGCTCCCCCGTAGCCCCAATGTTCCCGCCCCCGGTACCCGCGCCCCCGGCGTTCACGCCCCCAGCACCGACGACCTCCGCGTCAGCGTTCCCAGCGTGCGCGACCTCCGCGTTGACGTTCCCGGCGTGCGCGACCTCAGCGTTTTCGTGATCGGCGGCGGCCGGGGGCGTGACGGCGGGATCGCCGAGCAGGCGCGGCAGCAGCCAGCCCCGCCAGCCCCACTCCTCTCCGAGCGCGGGAATCGCGTTCAGGAACGGGGCGATCAGCACGGCCTGTACGGCCTGCACGACATACAGGATCCGCGGGTCCATGGGAACCTGCCCCAGGACCGCCCCGAGTTGCGCGCGGAAGAGGCTGAGCCCGGCGAAATCGAGGCTCACCACGCCGACGGCAGCACTGATCAGGAGTGCGACGGCCACGAGAAGCGGCACGCCGAGCAGGGCCGTCGCCAGGAGTGCGGCGGTCCTCCCCCGGTCCGGTCCGAGCGTGAGCCCCGTCGCCCGCGCCCACTCCTTCAGCGGCGTGCCGCGCCGCCGCAGGGCGCACACGGCCAGTACGCCGAGGGAGGGCGTCAGCATCATCAATCCTCCGACCAGCGCGAAGGCCGGCGTGGCGAGCCGTACGGCCCCCAGCCAGACGGGCAGCGCGATCAGCCACGAGGCCCCGAACGCGACGAGGAGAAAGAGGCAGACATCGGCGTTACGGCGGACCACGGTCATCACCTTTCGAACGAGGACGGGCGGTAGGCGGACCCCGGTCCCGCCGCGCGGCAGGCACGGCGAGGCGGTCGGGCGGCGCGGCGATGGTCAGGCGGTCCTGCGGGCGGCGAGGGCGTTGAGCAGGGCGGCGCCGGTCTCGGCGTCGTCCACGCTGACGGCGAGTTGCCCGCCGGAGGTGTAGCGCACGACCAGGCAGTCACCTCCGCGGATCATGACGGTGGCCCGGCCGGGCAGGCCGCGGACACCCCATCCGCCCACCTGCACAGGCGACCTCCACTCCACCCAGGCCCGCTCGATCCGGTCCAGCCGCACGGTGCGCGAGGGCCACCGCAGCGGGCCGAACGCCATGGTCAGCCCCTCGGGCGCGATCCGTACCGAGACCGACGACACCGCCAGCCCGATCACGGCCGCCAGGGCGAGCGGCAGGGCGGTGGACCAGCCCGCGGGGGCGAGGCCCCACAAGGCGGCCGCGGCGAACGACAGCGCCGCGGCGAACGCCACGACCCCCAGTCCCACCGCCCAGGGCGCCGTCGCGGTGGACACCCATACCGGCCGCTTCCGGGTGTCGAGGTCGATCAGCGGACCCGGCCGCTCCCGCTCCGGCGGCGCGTCGTCCGGGCCGAGCCGCCCGGCGAACCGGCCCAGCGCCCCGACCGCGAACGCGACGCCGACGACCACCACGATCTCCCAGCTCGGCGAGGCCGCCCGGCTCCAGTCGTCCCGGCCGAGGTTGGCGGCGACCGTCACGGCCTGGACGCCGATCAGGAAGGCGCCGGTCCAGCCCAGCCCGGCGGCGAACCACACGCGCGTCGCCCTGCGGATCTCCCCCCGCGTCCGCGCCAGCCCGACGAGACTCGTCCCCGCGACGACGGCCCACACCAGGGCGAAGAGCGTCAGCGCGGCCGGCGGCATGGACCGGTCGGGCTGTCCGGACGGCCCCCAGTGACTCGCGACGGGATCGGGGAGCCGGCCGGCGAACGCCAGCGGCACCGCCACGAGCACGGCGGCGACCAGGACGGTCCAGGCCGCGGTGGCCAGGAGGAAGCGGGCGCGCACGCCCGTGTCGGAGGTCCGGTGCGGGTGGGTCATGGCGATTCCTTCATGAGTTCCTTGACGATGCCGAGGACGTCCTCGGGACCGACCCCGTATTGGGCGGCCTCGTCGAGCAGGTCACGCACGCGTTCGCGGAGCGCCGCACGCCCGTCGGGCCGCCGGAGCACGGACACGCCGCGCCCCCGGCGGAACTCCAGCAGGCCCTCGTCACGCAGTTCGCGCAGCGACCGCAGGACCGTGTTGGCGTTGACTCCCAGCGCGGCGGCCAGGTCCCGGGCCGGTGGCAGCCGGTCGCCCGGCGCGACGTCCCCGGTGGTGATGGCGCGCTTGATGGCCGCGCTCACCTGCTCGTGCAGGGGACGCGGGTCGTTGAGATCGAGCATGAGCAACATGGTGCTAACCACATTAGCATTATCTGCCGTTTGGTGCTGTTTCCATCAGCACCATCGAGCGCGCCCATAGATGGGATGAACCCTCGTTTATGCGTAGCCGAGTAAGCCCAGCTAGCATCGGCTCACGTGACCACAGTGCGTATCAACGCGTCTGACGCGGTCTCGACCGAGACCGGCGCCCTCATAGTCGGCATCCACACGACCCCCGACGGCCCACGCACGGCCCCGGGCGGCGAAGGCCTCGACCAGGCCCTGAACGGGCGGCTGACCGAGATCCTCACGACGATGGGGTTCACGGGCAAGGCCGAGGAGGTCGTGAAGATTCCGACCTTCGGCGCGCTGCCCGCGCCCGTCGCCGTCGCCGTCGGCCTCGGCGAGGCGCCCGAAGGCGACTACGACCAGGAAACCCTGCGCCGGGCGGCCGGAGCGGCCGTACGGTCGCTCGCCGGCACGCCGTCCGCGGCGCTCGCCCTGCCCGCCCGCACGGCCGCGGAGGCGGCGGCCGTGGCGCTGGGCGGCCTGCTGGGCGCCTACGACTTCACGCGATACCGCACCGGCGGCGACCGCAAGCCGCCCGTCGGCGAGATCGTCGTCCTGTCCGGCGCGGCCGGGGCCGAGGAGGCCGCCGAGCGCTCGGCGACGGTCGCCGAGTCGGTCACCCTCGTCCGCGACCTGGTGAACACGCCGCCGTCCGACCTGTGGCCCGCGCGCTTCGCCGAGATCGCGCAGGAGAAGGGCGGCGAGGCCGGCCTCTCCGTCGAGGTCTGGGACGAGGTCCGGCTCAAGGAGGAGGGGTTCGGCGGCATCGTCGGCGTCGGCCAGGGCTCGGTCAACCCGCCCCGCCTGGTCCGTCTCGCCTACAGCCACCCCGAGGCCTCCCGCAAGGTGGCCTTCGTCGGCAAGGGCATCACGTTCGACTCCGGCGGCCTGTCCCTCAAGCCCAGCGCCGCGATGGACTGGATGAAGTCCGACATGGGCGGCGCGGGCGCCGTGTTCGGCGCGCTCCTCGCGATCGCCCGGCTGGGCCTGCCCGTCAACGCGGTCGGCTACCTCTGCCTGGCCGAGAACATGCCCTCCGGCAGCGCCCAGCGCCCCTCCGACGTCCTGCACACCTACAGCGGCAAGACCGTCGAGGTGCTCGACACCGACGCCGAGGGCCGCCTGGTGCTGATCGACGGCATCGCCCGCGCCATCGAGGACGCGCCCGACGTGATCATCGACGTCGCCACCCTCACCGGCGCCCAGATCGTCGCGCTGGGCTGGCGTACGTCCGGGGTGATGGCCAACGACGACGCGCTGCGCGAGGAGGTCGTCCGCATCGCCGGCGAGCAGGGCGAGGGCGCCTGGGGCATGCCGTTGCCCGCCGAGCTGCGCAAGGGGCTCGACTCCGCGGTCGCCGACATCGCCAACCTCCAGCCCGAGCGCTGGGGCAGCATGCTCGCCGCGGGCATCTTCCTGCGGGAGTTCGTGCCGCAGAGCGTCCCGTGGGCGCACGTGGACATGGCCGGGCCCGCGTTCAACAAGGGCGAGCCGCACGGCTACACCCCCAAGGGCGGCACCGGCGCGCTGACCCGCACGCTCGTCGCGATCGCGGAGCGGTACGCCGGGAACGGCACGTCCGAGCGGGCTGTTTAACAGGAAGACGGCCTGACACCAGGCCGGACCGACAGAAGACGGCGTGTGGCGGCGTGCCCGCGGGCCGGGGCCATGATCGCCTGGGACTAGTGAGAAGATGCCGCCGGACTCATCCGGCGGAGTGAATACGACCAAGGAGCATTCCAGTGGCTGATGGCAGCGGCCCCTACGACATCGTCGTCCTAGGTGGCGGTAGCGGTGGTTACGCCTGTGCCCTGCGGGCGGCCGAGCTCGGCATGAACGTCGTCCTCATCGAGAAGGACAAGGTCGGGGGCACCTGCCTGCACCGCGGCTGCATTCCCACGAAGGCGCTGCTGCACGCGGCCGAGCTGGCCGACCAGGCCCGTGAGGGCGAGTCGTTCGGTGTGCGCACCCGGCTGGAGGGCATCGACGTCCCCGGCGTCCACGCGTACAAGGACAAGGTGATCGGGGGCCTCTACAAGGGCCTCGCCGGGCTCATCAAGAGCAAGAAGATCACCGTGGTCGAGGGCGAGGGCCGCCTGGCCGGCCCCAACCGCGTGGCGGTCGGCGACCAGGTCTTCGAGGGCCGCAACGTCGTGCTGGCGACCGGCTCGGTGCCGAAGTCGCTGCCCGGCCTCGACATCGACGGCGAGAAGGTGATCAGCAGCGACCACGCGCTGGTCCTGGACCGGGTGCCGTCCTCGGTGGTCATCCTGGGCGGCGGCGTCATCGGCGTCGAGTTCGCCAGCGTGTGGCGCTCGTTCGGGGCCGAGGTCACGATCGTCGAGGCGCTGCCGCACCTGCTGCCGCTGGAGGACGAGTCGAGCTCCAAGCTGCTGGAGCGCGCCTTCCGCCGCCGGGGCATCAAGTACGAGCTGGGCGCCCGGTTCGAGAGCGTCAAGACCACCGGCACGGGGGTCGTCGTCTCGCTGGAGAACGGCAAGACCCTCGACGCCGAGATCATGCTCGTCGCGGTCGGCCGCGGCCCGGTCTCGGCCGGTCTCGGCTACGAGGAGAACGGCGTCTCGACGGAGCGCGGCTACGTGCTCGTCGACGAGTTCTGCCAGACCAGCGTGCCGGGCGTGTACGCCGTGGGCGACCTGATCCCCACGCTGCAGCTCGCCCACGTCGGCTTCGCCGAGGGCATCCTGGTGGCCGAGCACATCGCCGGGCTCAACCCGGTCCCGATCGACTACGACGGCGTCCCGCGCATCACCTACTCCGAGCCCGAGGTCGCGTCGGTCGGCGTCGCCACGTCGGTCGCCCGCGAGCGCGGCCACGACGTCGTCGAGCTGAACTACAACCTCGCGGGGAACGGCCGGAGCAAGATCCTGCAGACTCAGGGCGAGGTCAAGGTCGTCGCCGAGCGCGACGGCCGGGTGCTCGGCGTCCACATGGTCGGCAGCCGGGTGGGCGAGCTGATCGCGGAAGCCCAGCTGATCTTCAACTGGGAGGCCACGGCCACCGACGTCGCCCAGCTGATCCACCCGCACCCGACCCAGTCCGAGGCCCTCGGCGAGGCGATGCTGGCCCTGGCCGGCAAGCCGCTGCACGTCCACAACTGAAGCCCTCCTAGCGAACGCGAGAGAAGAAACCATGCCGGTCTCCGTAACCATGCCCCAGCTCGGCGAGAGCGTTACCGAGGGCACCGTCACCCGCTGGCTGAAGAAGGAAGGCGAGCGCGTCGAGGCCGACGAGCCGCTGCTCGAGGTGTCGACGGACAAGGTCGACACCGAGATCCCTTCGCCGTCCGCCGGCTACCTGACCAAGATCATTGTGGCTGAGGACGAGACGGTCGAGGTCGGCGCCGAGCTCGCGCTGATCGACTCCGAGGCGGGCGCCGCTCCGGCCGCCGCCGAGCCGGCGCCGGCCGCGCCCGAGCCGGCCCCGCAGCCCGAACCCGAGCCGCAGCCCGC
>NZ_VANP01000017.1:0-159191 GCF_005864065.1 Microbispora triticiradicis
GAAGAAGCAGACCCGCCGCGACCAGCAGACGCCATGATGGGCGGCACGCGGGTCGGCCGGGCGGAGTCCCGCAAGGCGCTCAATGACGACTGGCAGGTCAACTCGGATATCGCAATCTCAGCTGGTCCATTGAGCCCTTTCAATCCTGAGTAGGGGTCGGCTTCGACGGCGTGCAGGACGAGGACGGCCTGCACGATCGCGGTGGCCCGGCGAGGACAGCAGCGGAGCTTGGCCAGGACCTTCCACGTCTTCAGAGTCGCGATGGCGCGTTCGCCGAGGGCTCGGATGCGGGCGTGGGCACGGTTGACGTCCTTCTGCCCGCGTGACAGCCGCGGCCGGTGCCAGTGGCGCTTGAACGGGGTGCGGACCGTGCCACCTGCGCCTTGGTAGCCCTTGTCGGCGAAGGTCAGCACGCCGTTGGCCGTCAGTGCGTCGATCAGACCCACGATCCAGGCTGCGCTCAGGTCGTGCACCGCGCCGGGAAGAGCAGGAGAGGCCCAGACCAGGCGGCCTGCGGGATCGGCGAGGACCTGGACGTTCATCCCATGGCGCTTGTGCTTGCCGGAGTAGTACGGCTTCTGGTCGGCGACGCGGTCGATCGGGATGAGCGTGCCGTCGAGGATGGTGTGGGCCAGCCGGAAAGCCCGGGTCGCGGCGGCGTGGACATCGTCGGCCAGGGCGGCGAGCAGGTCGACCGACTCGCGCACGTACCGCCAGGCGGTAGTGGTGCCGATGGAGAAGCCGGCGGCCAGGCGGGTGTAAGCGTCGCCGTTGCGCAGGTGGGCCAGCACCAGTAACGCCTGTTGCCCGGGGTTCAGGCGCCGCCACCGGCTGCGGTGTTCGGCGCGGTGGGAGCAGATGAGCTCGGCCAGACGGGCAAGGGTGCGGTTCGACAGGGGAATCGCGGCAGGGTAAGACAGCAACGAGGCTCCCGGTTGGGGCGTTGCGCGGATCACCACCGGTGAGCCAGTCGGCGTTACATGCCTCAGTGATTCGGTTGAATCCAGCCATCCAGTCGTACCCGAGTTTCATCGGCCGGCCACCCTCCGGGGTGAAAATCACGACGCCGCTGATGCTGGGGCCCGGATTTCCGTCTCCGACGTACCGAAGGGTGCCGAAGGCGATCTTGGGTCTCTCGGTCGCGATGCCCGGCCAGAGCTGATGGATCGTGGTGGCCTTGGTGCCGTAATAGGCGATGCGGACCAGCGTCGGTCCGAGAGTGAAAACGAAGGCGAGGTCACTGGAAGCACATGCGGTCTTGCCGAGCCCTTTGGCGCTCATGGCGTATTTGCCGCCGTTATCCCGTCTGGGACAGCAGCGTGTTCACCGTGACAAAGTTCGACCGGTTCGCCCGCAACATGGCTGAGGCCAACGACATCCTGACGAGCCTGTCTGGCCGGGGCGTCCTGTTCGGCGTCGGCATGACCATCCACGACTGGAGCGACCCGTGCGGCCAACTGTTCCTTCAGACCCTTGCGGAGACCTGAGCACCAGCGCCCTGACCTGTGGATCAGTCACAGCTGGCGGCTGGTGGTAGCTGCCTTGCCGGTAGTAAGCCCAGAATCCTCAGTGGCCAGGCGTTTATCGCAGGCTGGGATCACGAGACGTTAGGCGTCATCCCGCTTGTCCAGCCAGTTGAGAATGGCCTGGTTTGTTTCTTCGGGTTTTTCCTGCTGGATCCAGTGGCCGCAGTCCAGGCAGACCACTTCCACGTTGGGCACGAACTCTGCCAGGTTTTCCGACCTCGCGACCGGGTCCCGGTCGCCGTAGATCACGAGGGCGGGCTGGTGGATGATCGAGTCCACGTCCGCCAGGAGGCGCCAGTTGCGGTCGAGGTTCCTGTACCAGTTGATGCCGCCGGTGAATCCGGATGTTTCGAAGGCGGAGACGAGGACGGCCAGTTCGCTGTCGCTCATGATGGGTTCGCCGAGGGGTGTTTGCGCTCTGGCGAGGTTGATCAGTGCCATGCCCGGCTGAGGCTCCGGCGGCGGCTGGTTCTTCCGGTACAGGTTGCGGAGGAACTGGGCGGTGTTGTCTTCGAATACGGCGTCGGCGACGCCCGGCTGCCGGTTGAAGTGGACGAAGTAGAAGTCGCCGCCGAGCATGTCTTCCATGAACTCGATCCACGGCTTTTCCCCGCGCTCCTGGTAGGGCAAGCTCAGGTTGATCACCTTGTTCACACGTGTGGGGTGCAGCAGGGTCAGGCCCCAGACGACGAACGCGCCCCAGTCGTGGCCGATGAAGGTGGCGTCTTGGTATCCGTAGTGGTCCAGGAGCGCGACGAGGTCACCCGACAGGTGTTCGATGTCGTAGTCCGTCACCTCGGCCGGGCGGGAGGAGTTGCCGTAGCCGCGCTGGTTCGGGGCGATGACGTGGTAGCCGGCCGCGGCGAGGGCGGGCATCTGGTGGCGCCAGGTGAAGGCGTGGTCCGGCCAGCCGTGGCAGAGCACGATGGGCCTTCCCGCGTTCTCTCGGCCCGCTTCGAAGACTTCGAGTTCCACACCGTTGACCGGAATGAGGGTGGGCTTGGGGAAATCGGTTGAGGTCATGGCGCCATCCTGACGCCGAAACCGGTCACCTCATGACCGGTTTGTGTGGGAGTTTTATGGGCGTGCGAACCGACCGGCTGGTGGCCGTCCTCCTCATGCTGCAACGGCGTGAGCAGGTGACAGCGGCAGAGGTCGCCCGGGAGCTGGAGGTCTCCGAGCGCACCGCCCGCCGCGACCTCGACGCCCTGGCCATGGCCGGGGTGCCCGTGTACTCCACGCAAGGACGGGGCGGCGGCTGGCGCCTGGTGGGCGGCGCCCGTACCGACCTGTCCGGGTTGACCGCAGGTGAGGCCCGCGCCCTGTTCCTGGTCGCCGGCCCGGCCTCGGCCGCGACTCCGGCCGTGAAAGCAGCCCTGCGCAAACTCGTCCACGCCCTGCCAGAACCCTTCCGCGCCCAAGCCGAAGCAGCAGCATCATCCTTGGTCATGGACCCGCGACGATGGGGGTCGAGCCGGGTCGAGCACCGACCACCTCGCTTCCTCGACGACCTCCAGGACGCGGTGATCCGCGGCGTCCAGGTGCGGCTCGGCTATGTCGATAGCAAAGGCGCCGAAACCGAGAGGACCGTCCATCCGCTGGGCATCGTCGCCAAAGGCCCGGCGTGGTATCTCGTCTCCCACACCGAGACCGGCCGACGGACCTTCCGCATCGACCGCGTGACATCCGCCGACCCGACCGGCGATCCCGTGCACCGGCCCGAGGACTTCGACCTCGCCGAGAGCTGGCGCGAGATCGCCGACGAGATCGACCGCAGACGAACACCTCTGGAGGTCCAGGCCGTCTGCGCGCCCCACGCCGTAGGCATTCTCCGGATCGGGTTCGGCGACCGACTCGAAGTCGGAGGCACCACGACCGACGGACGCATCGACGTCGTGATCCGCGGCCATGACGACTACACCCTCGCCGGCGAAGTCGCCGGGCTGGTCGAATGGCTCGAAGTGACCGGCCCTCCGGGTGTGCGAGACCACCTGGCCTCGATCGGCAACGCGCTCGTCGAGCGATACAGCTGACGCCGGCACGGGCGCTCAGCCCACGTGCTGAGAATGCTCGACGAGCATGATTCGATCGCGGGAAGGTACTGCCGATCGCCTTTCCGTCATCTTCCTGCGATGCCCACGGTTCAGCGAAGCGCAGGTACGCCGACGCGACCTGCAGCTGTCGCACTTCTCGGACCGTGCACCAGCGGAGATCTTCGCGCTTCTTGAAGCGGACCAGACGGAGTTTCGAGAGCACAGTCTTGGTGAACAACGTGGATTCGTCTGTTCTGGCAGACATCCGGTAACGACGTCGGCGGGTGCGTCGGCCTGGCTCGCTGAGGGTGGATCGTCTCGTGCCGGGCCAGCATCGCCACGTACTCGGCGATCTTCCGGGTGCGCGTCTCGGCCCGCTTGACGGCATTGACCCGGCTGATGAGAGCGAAGCGGTTGGTCTTGGTGAGCACCTCGAACATCGCCTGCGCCGCTGGGTCGGCGGCGATCGCGGCTCGCAGGTCGGCCGGGACCTCCGCTTCCGACGGCGGTGCATAGGCGGCCGTCCACCGCCCGTCGGCCTTCGCGGCTTCCACCGCGGCACGGCCAGCGGGCAGCATCAGGCCGGCCGCCTCCAACCGGGCCACGTTGGCGACGTTGCGCTGCGACCAGACGCTGCGGGACCGGCGCGGGGTGAACCGTCTCCAGGAACTCTCCTCGTCGCGCTTGCGGGCCTGCCCGTCGATCCAGCCGAAGCACAGTGCCTCATCGACCGCCTGCTGCCAGGTCAGCGTGGTGACGGAGCCGCCCTTCCTGGTCAGGGCGAGCCACACGCCAGGAGAGGCAGTGTGGTTGCCCAGCAGCCACGCGCGCAGCGCCGCGCTGTCAGCCACGATCAACTCGTCCAGTTCGGTTCCGGTCACCACCGCAGGCTAGTACCGCGACCCGGTGTTGCGACTGGTCCGGGGCTGGCTCGTTGGGCTGGCGACGTCGGCACCGGCGGCTCCGCCACCCTCTACCGGGCCGACCCCGCCGGCCGTGCGGAGGACCCGTCGGCGGTCGCGATGGATTCCCAGATCGACGCGACGCTGGCGCTGGCCTCGGCGATCGAGACCCCTTCACTCAGATCTCGTCATCATCCTCGGTGCCGTCGGGTCCCGCAGGTCGCGATTCATCTCTGAAAGGCCTGCACGCCGTCCACAGGACGGCCTCGACGGACAGCCGCTCTGCTTCTACGCTTCGCCGCATGGAGCCCATGGAGATTCGGATCGTTATGCCGTTCGACCAGGCCTTTCACGATCCCAGAAGCGTGGCGGCCACGGAGCGGTGTTGCAGCCAGCACGGCAAGGACTACTGCGATCAGCCGCCCGTCGCGAGCGTCTACTACCCGCCCAACGGCAGGGTCTCGGCCTGTGCGAGAGCCCTGCACGGGATCGTCGACGACGCGTTGAGCAAGTTCACCCAAGGACGGCAGTAGGCGACAGCAAGGACCTGGCCTCCCGACGGGCGGACATGATGGGCCTGTGGATCCCAGGCGAATGGAGTCGTACTTCGACGGGCGAGCCGCCGGTTATGGGTGTCGCACACTCCCTATCGGCACGCCTCGCGCAGGTCTGCCGTACGGCGGTCAGGGTCCCAGCAGATGCCGCAGGATCGCGAGCCCGATCTCCAGCCCCACGACGAGGCCGACTCCCGCGTCGGCGGTGCCCACCAGCGCGAGCGCCAGCGGCATCAGGACGGGGAACAGGGCGCGAGCCGCCCTGACCAGGGTCGGCGGCAGCGCGAACGGGACAGAAATCGTGATGGTCATGACGGACCTCCTGTCACGCGCCGGGAATCCGGGCACGGATGGGCACCCGTCACACGCCGGGCGGCGGGGCCGGACGCGCCTGCGCGGTCTCGGCCCGCGCGACGAGCCGGATCACCTCCGGCGGAGCCCGCCGGGCGCGGGAAGGGTGACGGGACGGAACGGATGTGGACTGCCGGAACTCATCCCGACCACCTCCTCACGGTCATGGGGCGACGACCGCGCCCCTCGCCGTACCGCGTCGCGCACGCACCCCTCACGTAAGAGCTTCGGCACTGCGCGGCGTGATCCCCGCGAGCGGGGAAGCCACTTGGGGTCACCCCTTAAGCCGGGGAGACCTGTCCTGACCCGGGACGTCTCTCGACGAGGAGGGTCAGTGGCCTGTGTCCGCGCAGACGCCTCACCGAACGAGGTGCCTGCCCTTTCAGTACACCCCTGGCCAGGGCGTCCGGTCAAACCCGCCCGGTGTCAACCATGAGGTCCCCTTCTCCGGGCAGGGGGAAGGTCGACAGCGTGAGGTAGGAGACCCGGCCGTCCGCCATGAGGAGGGCGACCCGCTGGCCGGGACGCAGGTGTCGCAGCGGCCCGGCGTCGAACGCCTCGCGGTCGAAGGGGACGCGGGCGCCGTCGTCGAGGAGGACCACGCCCGACCGGCTCTCCGGATCGAAGCTCCGCACCGTCGCCTGCACCGTCACCCGCACGTCGTCAGCCTATCGCCGCGTCCCGGACCGCCGTGAAACTCCGTTGACGTCCTGATCGTGCGGGTGCCAGCATCGTCCGGCGTGACCACGACGGCGAGCCGGAGCCTGTGGCGTGCCCGGGACTTCCGGCGCTACGCCGGCGCCGACGCGATCAGCAAGGTCGGCAGCCAGGTCTCCCTGGTCGCCCTGCCGCTCACGGCGGCGATCACCCTGCACGCGAGCCCGTTCCAGGTGGGCCTGCTCACCGCCGCGGAGATGCTGGCCTTCCTGCTCGTCGGGCTGCCCGCCGGAGCCTGGGTCGACCGGATGCCGCGCCGTCCGGTGCTGGTCGCGGCCGACGTGGTCCGCGCGGCGGCGCTGCTGTCGATTCCCGCCGCCGCGGTGGCCGGCGCGCTCGGACTTCCGCAGATGTACGCGGTGGCCCTGCTGACCGGGTTGTGCACGGTCTTCTTCGACGTGGCGCACCAGAGCTACCTGCCCGCGATCGTGGGCCCGCGGGGCCTCGCCCGCGGGCACGGCGTGCTGGCCGCGAACGTCTCGGTCGCCGAACTGTCGGGCCCCGCGATCGGCGGCTGGCTGGTCCAGGCGCTCACCGCGCCCATGGCGGTCGTCGCCGACGCCCTCAGCTACGCCGTCTCCGCGCTGCTGCTCGTCCGCGTACGGACGGACGAGGGGCGAGGGCGGGCCGGGAGCCCGGGCGAGGGGCGGGGCACAGAGCAGGGCGAAAGGCAGGGCACAGGGCAGGGCGAAAGGCAGGGCGAGGGGCGGGCGGAGGAGCAGGGCGAGGCGGCGCGCGGCGGGTTGCGGTCCGAGATCGCCGAAGGGCTCCGGTTCGTCCTCGGGCAGCCCGTCCTGCGCCGCGTCGCCATGGTCGGGGCGCTGACGATGACGTCGTTCGGCCTGTGGTCGGCCACCGTGCCGCTGTACCTCGTCCGTGAGGTCGGCGTGTCCCCAGGCGCGTACGGCACGCTGCTGTCGGCGGGCGCGGCCGGCGGGGTGTTCGGCGCCTGGCTCGGCCCGAGAGCCGTCGCCCGGATGGGCACGGGCCGGGCCATGTACGCGTCGGCGCTGGCGGCCACGCTGTTCATCCCTCCGCTCGCCTTCACCGGGGGAGGCGCGCGCCTGCTGATCTTCCCGGCGGCCCTCGCGGCCAGTGGGGTCGCGACGACCGTCTTCTCCGTGGCGCAGGGGACCTACCGTCAGTCGATCTGCCCTCCGCACCTGCTCGGCCGCCTGAGCGCCACCATGCGGTTCCTCATGTGGGGCCCGACGCCGCTCGGCGGCCTGCTGGCGGGCACTCTCGGGCAGCTCGCCGGGGTGCGCGTGGCGTTCTGGACGGCCTGCGGCGCGTACGCGCTCGCCCATCTGCCGATCCTGCTGGCGCCGGGCATCCGCCGGGTGGGCTGAGGCTCAGCCCGGTTCCGGCTGGTCGTCCCCGGGGTCCGGCTCGCCGATGTAGGAGGCGATGCCGCGCAGGATGATCTCGACGCCGAGCTCGAACCGGTAGTCGTTCGACTCGTCCACCATGACGTCGGCCAGCTCCACCAGGTTCGGGAACCGGTCCGGCGGCAGCGAGGAGAAGTAGCTCTGGATCTCCTCGCGCATCTTCTCGGGAGCCGCACCGCCGTTCTCCGGATAGCGGTCCCGCCAGAGGCTCTCCTCCAGCACGAACCCGTCCATGTACGTCGACAGCAGGTCGCCCGCGATGGCGACGACCTTCCGCGGCAGCCCGGCGGCGGTGAACATCGCCAGCATCCGTTCGACGTGGGGGAGCAGCTCCGGGGTGAAGGGGACGTGGGCCATCGAGATCTTCGCCATGTCCCGGTGGCTGAGCAGGCGCTGCCTTCCCTGACGGGCGAAGTTCCTGAGCTGCTCCCGCCACTGCTCGGGATCGGGCTCGGGCAGCTCGTAGCCGTCGAAGAGCCGGTTGTACATCAGCTGCAGCAACTCGTCCTTGTCGCGCACGTGGACGTACAGCGCCGAGACGGCGACGTGCAGCTCGGCGGCCACCTGGCGCATGCTCAGCCCGTCGTAGCCCTCCCGGTCGAGGACCGCGTACGCGGCGTCCACGATGCGCTCCCGGCTCAGGGGCGCCCTGGGCGGCCTGCGTCGCTTCGGCGGGCGTTCCCACGGCGGCGTCGGCATGTCCGGCTGCGTCAACGAGAACCTCCCACTCTCACGCCCATGGTAGTGAACACCGCTTCCGCTCAGCGAACACCGCTCTCCACACGAGATATATCTTGTGTGCTCGGCGAACGAGATATATCTTGAGAACAGCGGACTTTGAACTGAACGCCGTTCAATGATAGAACAGCGCTCAGTTGTTGGTGAACACTGTTCAGAAACTCAAGGAGGGGTGATGGCGAACACCGTCAGCACCGCGGCGTCCGAGGCGCCGGTGGATGAGGCGCCCGCGTACCGGTGGCGCTGGGCCGCTCTCTTCGTGATCCTCGCGGCCGAGATCATGGATCTGCTCGACGCGATGGTCACCAACATCGCGGCGCCGAGCATGCGCGCCGACCTGGGCGGATCGGAGTCCGTCATCCAGTGGCTGGGCGCCGCCTACACGCTGGCCATGGCCGTGGGCCTGATCACCGGCGGCCGGCTGGGCGACATCTTCGGGCGCAAGCGGATGTTCCTGATCGGGGCCGCCGGCTTCACCGCGGGCTCCCTGCTGTGCGCCGTCGCGCAGTCGCCCGAGATGCTCATCGGCGCCCGGGTGGTGCAGGGCCTGTTCGGCGCGGTCATGCTGCCCCAGGGGCTCGGCATGATCAAGGAGATGTTCCCGCCGGCCGAGATGGGCAAGGCGTTCGGCATGTTCGGGCCGATGATGGGCCTGTCCGCCGTGGGCGGCCCGATCCTGGCCGGCTGGCTCGTGGAGGCCGACTACTGGGGCACCGGCTGGCGCATGATCTTCCTGGTCAACCTGCCGCTCGGCCTCGCCGCGCTGTCCGCCGGTCTGCGCTTCCTGCCCGAGTCGCGGTCGCCGCACCCGCTGCGGCTCGACCTGGGCGGCGTCGTCCTCGCCTCCCTGGGCGGCTTCCTGGTGATCTACCCCCTCGTGCAGGGGCGTGAGCACGACTGGCCGGCTTGGGCTTTCGTCATGCTCGCCGCCTCGGTTGTGGTCTTCGCCGCCTTCGGATGGTTCCAGTCCCGCAGGAGCCGTGCGGGCGGCGACCCGCTGATCGTGCCCAGCCTGTTCCGCAAGCGCGCGTTCACCGGCGGCCTGTTCACCGGGCTGGTGTTCTTCTCCGGCATGGCCGGGTTCATGCTGGCGTTCAACCTCTACTGCCAGATCGGGCTGCACTACTCCGCGCTGAAGGCCGGCCTGGTGATGGTCCCGTGGTCCGCCGGCATGATCGTCGGCTTCGGGGTCGCCCAGCCGCTGCAGAAGCTCGGGCGCCGGCTGCTGCACCTCGGCACGCTGGTCATGACGCTGGGGGTCCTCGGCGTCCTGCTCACGCTGACCGTCACCGGGACGCAGGTGACCGCCTGGCAGCTCGTCCCCGCCCTGCTGGTGAGCGGGGTCGGCATGGGCATGCTGATGTCGCCGTTCTTCGACATCGTCCTGGCCGGGGTGGAGGAGCACGAGACCGGCTCGGCCTCCGGCACGATGACCGCGGTCCAGCAGCTGGGCAACGCCTTCGGCGTGGCCCTGCTCGGCACGATCTTCTTCGACCTGCTCGGCGACCTGCCCACCGCCGCGAGTTTCGACCAGGCCATGAAGGTCACCCTCTGGGTCGTCGCCGGGATGCTCGTCGTGACGTTCGCGGTGGCGTTCCTCCTGCCCAGGCACGCCCGCGAGAACGCGGAGGCGACCCACTAGCGGGCACGACGGAGTCGCGGGCGGTCATGCCGGAGCGGGGGCTCGGCGTGACCGCCTTTCCCTGCCACCACGGTCCGGCCGCCGGCGCGTCAGCGCGATGCGCCGCCGAGGATCCGGGCGGCGACCTCGGCGGTCGCGGGGCCGACTCCGAGGGCGAGGGCCTCGCGCAGGTCCTCGACCGTGTCGACGTCCCGGCGCACCGACGCGATCCCGGGCGGGGCCAGCTCCTTGGCCCCCCGCGAGAGGTGCCGGGCCCGCGACTCGCCGCCGAACCCCGGCCGGAAGGGCACGCCGGGCCGTACGCCGTAGAACGTGGTGCCGACCTCGGCGGCGTCGGGGACGAACGCCTGGTCGAACTCCGGCGCGGCCCCGAGCACCGTCTCCAGCTCCGCGGGCCGCAGCGCGGGCAGGTCGGCCTGCAGGGCGCCGACCGCGTCGCCCGGCGCGAGCCGCACGGCCTCCTCCGCGCCGGTCCGCAGGGCCGTGTTCAGTCCCCGGTCGGGATCGGCCACCACGTGGGCGCCCAGGGCGGCCAGCCGCCGCGCGGGCAGCGGGTCGGCCGTCACGACCACCACCCGCGCCACGAGGCGGCAGCGCAGCGCCGCCGCCACGGTGTCGAGGGCCACCGCCACCGCCAGGTCGGCCCGGTACGGCCCCGCCGCGGCGGCGAGCCGGGTCTTGGCCCGGATCAGGGTCTTCACCGGAACCACAATTGACCATCGCACCAGGGGCATGGTTGTAGCATCCCGCCTCGACATCGCGCATGGCCAACCGGGAGACTTGTCCCGGATTCTGGTGATTTTGGAGACCTTGTGAGCCACCCCAGCGACCCCGCACCCGACCCGAGCACTCCCGCACCCCGCGCCGCCGACCCCGGTTCCGGTCGTCCCCAAGGGGTGGTGAGCCGGCGGGCCGGGCGGCCGCCCCGCCGGTGGGAGGCGCTCGCGGTCGTCGTCGTCAAGCCGATCTCCCGGCTGTTCGTACGGCGGAAGTGGCGCGGCGGGGAGAACATCCCGCGCACGGGAGGGCTGATCATCGCGGCCAACCACCTGTCGTGGTCCGACCCCGTGCTGCTCGCCCACTATCTCTACAACAACGGGCGGTGGCCGACGATCCTGGCCAAGGCCGGCCTCTTCCGGCTGCCCGTCCTCGGCCGCGCCGTCAGGCAGCTCCAGGCCATCCCGGTCGAGCGCAACAGCACCGAGGCCACGCGGTCGCTCAAGATCGCCGAAGAGCGGCTGCGCAACGGCGCCTGCATCATGTTCTATCCCGAGGGCACGATCAGCCGCGATCCCGAGATGTGGCCGATGGCGGGCAAGACCGGCGTCGCCCGGCTGGCCCTCACGAGCGGCGTGCCGGTCATCCCGATCGCCCACTGGGGCGCCCAGGAGCTGCTGCCGTACGGCGAGAAGAAGCCTCGCCTCCTGCCTCGCACGACCTTCCACGTGCTCGCCGGGCCGCCGGTCGACCTGTCCCGGTACGCCGGGCAGCCCCTGCGCGGCTCGGTCCTGCGCGACGCGACCGCGGACATCATGGCGGCCATCACCGCCCTGCTCGCCGAGATTCGGGATGAGAAGGCGCCAGAGGTCCCCTATGACCCGAAGAACGACTCCAACGGCTGACCGGAGCGTACGGTGAGGGGTGAGCGCGCGAGGCAAGAGGAGTGGTGCGTCCAGTGACCAGGGCGGCTGTGTTTGGTACGGGCTCGTGGGGCACCACGTTCGCGATGATCCTCGCCGAGGCGGGCACCACTCCGACCCTCTGGGGCAGGCGGGCGCAGATCGTCGACGCGATCAACGAGACCCGGGAGAATCCGGAGTACCTGCCGGGGACGCGGCTGCCCGACACCCTGCGCGCGACGACCGACCCCGCCGAGGCAATGGACGGCGCGGACTTCGTGGTCCTCGCCATCCCGTCCCAGACGCTGCGCGGCAACCTCCAGGTGTGGAAGCACCACATCCCGCCCGGGGCCGTGCTGGTCAGCCTGATGAAGGGCGTCGAACTCGGCACCTGCAAGCGGATGAGCGAGGTCGTCTGCGAGGTGGCGGAGGTGCCGGAGAGCCGGGTGGCCGTGGTCTCCGGGCCCAACCTGGTCCCCGAACTGGCCCGGCGGCAGCCCGCCGCGGCCGTCGTCGCCTGCACCGACGAGGAGGTGGCGGCCCGGCTGCAGGAGGCGTGCCACCTGCCGTGGTTCCGGACGTACACGAACCCGGACGTGGTCGGCGTCGAACTCGGCGGCGCGGTCAAGAACGTCATCGCGCTGGCCGTCGGTGTCGCGGCCGGCATGGGCCTGGGCGACAACGTGCGCGCCACGCTCATGACCCGGGGGCTCGCCGAGATCGCCCGGCTGGGCGCGGCGCTCGGCGCCGACCAGCACACCTTCGCGGGTCTCGCCGGCATGGGCGACCTCGTCGCGACCTGCACCTCGCCGCTGTCGCGCAACCGGACCTTCGGCGAGAACCTGGGCCGCGGGATGACGATGGCCGAGGTCGTCGCGGCCACGAAGCAGACCGCCGAGGGCGTCAAGTCGTGTGAGTCGGTGCTCGAACTGGCCAGGAAGCACGACGTGGAGATGCCGATCACCGAGGTGGTCGTGGGGGTCGTCCACGACGGCATGACCCCCGGAGAGGCCGCCGTGCTGCTCATGTCCCGCACGCCGAAACCGGAGCGCTACGGCGTCTGACCAGCCGTCCGGCTCTCCGCCGCGCGCGGCTGACAAGCCGTTATGCCCCTCGAACACGGTAGATTCGGGCATCATGAATGAGGATCGCGAGTCCCCGTCACGCGTGCGCGTGGCAGTCGTCTTCGGCGGGCGCAACTCCGAGCACGCCGTCTCGCTGATGGGCGCGGGCAGCGTGCTGCAGGCCATCGACCGGACGAAGTACGAGGTCGTCCCCATCGGCATCGCCCAGGACGGGCGCTGGGTGCTGGCCTCCGGCAGTCAGACGTACGCGATCGAGTCGGGCCGCCTCCCCGTCGTGGACGACTCGGGCACGGCGCTCGCGCTGCCCGCGGATTCGGGCGCGCTCGTGGCCCTGGAGCCCGGCGAGATCCCGCTCCCGCTCGGGCAGGTGGACGTCGTCTTCCCGGTCATGCACGGCCCGTTCGGCGAGGACGGGACCATCCAGGGCCTGCTGGAGATGGCCGGGGTCCGTTACGTCGGCTCGGGCGTGCTGGCCAGCGCGGTCGGGATGGACAAGGCGTACATGAAGCTCGTCCTGCGCGCCGCCGGCCTGCCGGTCGGCCCGTTCGTGGTCGTACGGGACCGCGACTGGCGCCTCGACCGCGGCCGGGTGCTGAAGGAGATCGAGGAACTGGGCTGGCCGGTGTTCGTCAAGCCGTCCAGGGCCGGGTCGTCGCAGGGCATCTCGAAGGCGCACGATCCCGAGTCGCTGGAGCAGGCGATCGAGCGGGCCCGCGAGCACGACCCGAAGGTGCTGGTCGAGGCCGCCGTCGTCGGCCGGGAGATCGAGTGCGCGGTGCTGGAGTCGCCGGACGGCGCAGCTCCCGAGGCCAGCGTCCCCGGCGAGGTGCTGGTGCGGGGCGAGCGCGAGTTCTTCGACTTCGAGGCCAAGTATCACCCCGGCCAGATGGAGCTGCGGGCCCCGGCCGACATCCCCGCCGAGGTGGCCGAGACGATCCGGGCCATGGCGGTGCGCGCGTACGAGGCGCTCGGCTGCGAGGGACTGTCGAGGGTCGACTTCTTCTACACGCCGTCCGGGGAGCTGATCGTCAACGAGATCAACACCATGCCGGGCTTCACCTCGCTGTCGGTCGCGCCGCAGCTGTGGGCCGCCACCGGGCTGCCGTACGCCGACCTGGTGGACCGCCTGATCCAGCTCGCCCTGCGCCGCCCCGCCGGGCTGCGCTGACCATGCCGTCCCGACGGCTCGCGCCGGCTAGTCGGGGACGTTCCGCTTGACCGGCCCGGCGAGATCGACGAGCACCGCGGCCGGTTGGTGGTTCTTGGCGATGGTGACCTCGACGTACGCCACCCGGTTGACCGAGGTGAACAGCGTCGGCAGCCGGGGATCCTGGAACCAGCCGACGCCGTTGACGTCGACGACCTCGGCCGTCGGCTCCATCGCGGCCGGCCGGGGCACACCGCAGCGCAGGGCGATCTGGCCGTCGCCCCAGACGGCGACGTACGGCGAGGGCGGCTCGGAGCCGGCCCGGCCGAGCCCGTCGAGCGTCTCCGGCAGGGCCGCGCCGAGCCTGCGGCAGGCTGCCGCGGCCTCGCCGGCGGGCGTGGGCGGCTCCACGTGGACGGTGGACGAGCAGGCCGCGATCAGGACCAGCGTCACCCCCGCCGCGGCCGTGCCCGCCGCTGCGGGCCGCCTCGCCACGCGCATCGTCCCCCCGGTCGGTTCGCGGTCAGATGTGGACGATCGGACACGTCAGTGTACGAGTGATGCCCTGCACCGCCTGGATCTGGGCCACCACGAGCTTGCCGAGTTCGTCCACGTTGTTGGCCCGGGCGCGGACGATCACGTCGTAGGGGCCGGTGACATCCTCGGCCTGCGTCACCCCAGGGATGGACGAGATCTCCTCGGCCACGTTGGCCGCCCTGCCCACCTCGGTCTGGATAAGGATGTAGGCCTGCACCATGACGCCCTCCGGGTAGAGATCAGTGCCGGAGCGTAACCGTACCTCGGATGCACAAGGGGTGTGCTATCACAGTCGGAGAACTGGGCGAATTCGGAGTAATTCAGCGAATATCGGGACGGCTTACCCAGGGCGCGGCCGTACTGCTGGGCCCCGGTGACGACGCCGCGATCCTGCGCGCGCCCGACGGCCGGGTGGTGGTGAGCACGGACCTTCTGGTCGAGGGACGGCACTTCCGCCGCGACTGGTCGGGCGGCTACGACATCGGCCGCAAGGCGGCGGCGCAGAACCTCGCCGACATCGCCGCCATGGGGGCCGATCCCACCGCGCTGGTGGTCGGGCTCGGCCTGCCCCCGGACGCCGCCGCCGACTGGCTGGACGCGCTGACCGACGGCTTCCGCGACGAGTGCGACCTCGTCGGCGCGACCGTGGCGGGGGGCGACGTCACGCGTTCGGAGATCGTCGTGCTCGGGGTGACCGCGCTGGGGGACCTCGGCGGACGGCCGCCGGTCACCCGGTCGGGCGCGCGGCCCGGGGACGTGGTCGCGGTGGCGGGACGCCTCGGTCACGCGGCGGCGGGTCTCGCCCTGCTCACCGCGGGGGCGGGCGCCGGGTCGCCGGAGTTGCGGGAGCTTCCGGAGGCGCACCGGCGCCCCCGGCCGCCGTACGCCTGCGGGCCCCGGGCCGCGCTGCTCGGCGCGACGGCCATGCTCGACGTGAGCGACGGCCTGCTGCAGGACCTCGGGCACGTCGCGGAGGCCTCGGGAGTGGCCGTCGCCCTGGACGCCGCCGCCCTGCCCGTGGCGGAGGTCCTGGCCGCGGCGGCCGGCGAACTGGGGGCCGACCCGCTGGAGTGGGTGCTGACCGGCGGCGACGACCACGCGCTCGCCGCGACCTTCCCTCCCGCCGTACGGCTGCCGCCGGAGTGGACGGTCATCGGCGAGGTCGAGCAGGGTCAGGGCGTCCGCGTGGACGGGCAGGTCAGGACGGTGGGGGGATGGGACCACTTCCGTGAATGATGTGAAATTTGTGACATACGTGTATTAGATCTGTTATTAAGTATGGCGGTCGGCGACAGAGAGGACCGCCATGGGCCGTCACGCGGCAGGACGAAACACCGGAGAAGGTCACCTCCCCCCGGCCGGGGAGGGGACGCCGGACGTGGGTGACCCCGGCGACCCGGAACCGGGACCGGGCACCAGGACCTTCGCCGCGCTGTCTCCCGAGAGCCTCGCCTCCCACGACGACGCCCCTCGCGGCTTCCTCGGCTCCGGCTGGAACGACCGGCCGGAGCCGCCGAAGCGCCTGCGGCGGATGGCGCTGGTGTCCGGCCTGTCGGTGCTGCTGGCCGTCGGCGTGACGACGGGCGGGGCGCGGCTGATGGCCGGGCGGAGCACGCTGACCGTCGACCCGCCCCGGCAGGCCTGCGTGTCCACCGTGGACTGTGCCGCGAACAGCGCCCCCTCTCTCGGCGCGGGGGCTCCGCAGGAGACCGGCTCCGCCCCGCAGACAGGCGACGCGGCGGGAGGCGCGGCGGGAAGCACAGTGGGAGACGGAGCCGCGGACGGCCGGACCGGCGAGGACCCGGCACAGGGCGACACCGGTCCCGGCGCGTCCCCCCGTCCCGGCTCCCAGCCCGATTCCGGCCCCGTCCCGGGCGCCGATCCGGGTCGTGGCCGGGAGAAGGCGCGGACCTCGTCCTCCACCTCCCCGAAGCCGCGTGCCACGTCACCCGCCCGGAACCGGAGCGGCGCGCGGACCGGCGCCGGATCCACGCCCGCCGACGTCGGCGCTCCCGCGACGGCCGACGCCCCCGGAGCGGGCGGCACGACGGGTGGCACGGACCCGGGCGGCCCCGTCGCCCTGGACACCTCGGAGCCGGACGAGGCGGGCTCGGCGAACTCGGGCGGGGAAGCCCCGCACACCGACGCGGCCGCCCCCGCCGCCGCGCGGGGCGACGGCGCCGTCCGCGTGACCTACTCGGCGGCGGGCAGGCGCGGCGCGGCCTATACCGCCAGGCTCGCCGTACGCAACGAGGGCCCGGCGCTGTCCTCCTGGACGCTCCGGCTGCCGGTCGGCGGGCGGGTGACGGCGGTGCAGGGCGCCTCCGGCTGGGAGCAGCAGGGGGACACCCTGGTCGTCACCGGCGAGTCGCTCGCCGAGGGCGGCGAGATCGGGGTCGCCTTCGACGCGGAGGGCACCTCCCGCACTCCGGCCGAATGCTCACTCGCCGAAGGGAGCTGCGCCGTCACCAGCGGCTCGTCCCGCCACCGTCACCGCTGACGCTCGTGCCCAGGTCCCGTGCCCCGGCGGCGGTCACCGAGGAGTGACGCGCCGCCGCGAGCGCTCGTCCCGCCGCCACCACCGCTGACCCCGCCGCAGAGCGACCCGTGGGCATGGTCGCGGCGTGCGGTGTGCGTCGTGGGCGGCTCGCCGCGCGTCACGGCGTGCGGTGAGGTCAGCGCCGGAGCCCGGGGCCGGGCCCGGGTGACCCGCGAAGGGGCGCGGCTCGCGTCAAGGGGGACCTGGTTGGATGGGGGCCATGACCACCCCACCACGTGTTCTGACGATCGCGGGCTCCGACTCCGGCGGCGGCGCCGGCATCCAGGCCGACCTGAAGACCATGCTGGCCCTCGGCGTGCACGGCATGAGCGTGATCGCCGCGGTGACGGCGCAGAACTCGCTGGGCGTGCAGGGCTACTGGGAGCTGCCCCCGGAGGCGGTGCGGGCGCAGCTCGACTCGGTCCTCGGCGACATCGGAGCGCAGGCGATCAAGACGGGCATGCTGGCCTCGCCGGCGCTGGTGGAGACCGTCGCCGAGGTCCTCGCGGGCGTCGCCGTTCCCGTCGTGGTGGACCCCGTCGGCGTGTCCAAGCACGGCGACAGCCTGCTCCGGCCGGAGGCCGTGGAGACGGTCAGGAGGACGCTGCTGCCCACGGCGACCGTGGTCACCCCCAACCTGTGGGAGGTCGAGCAGCTCACGAACGTCAAGGTCGAAGACGAGGCCGACCTGCCCCGCGCCGCCGAGGCGGTGCTGGCGCTCGGCCCGAAGTGGGCGCTCGTCAAGGGAGGGCACCTGCCCGGCGAGCCCGTCGACCTGCTGACCGACGGATCGGCCGAGCACCGCTTCACCGCCGAGCGGCTCGACAACCGGCACACCCACGGCACCGGCTGCACGCTCGCCTCCGCCATCGCGTCCTACCTCGCCCTCGGCGAGGACGTCCCCGGCGCCGTACGGCGGGCCAAGGAGTACGTCACGGGCGCGATCGCGCACGGGTTCCCGCTGGGCGCGGGCATCGGCCCGGTCGACCACGGCTGGCGAACGCGCGCGGACGTCTGAGCGGGATCACGCCGGCCGCGCCCGTACCGTGGCGCGGCCGGCGGAGGTCCGTCGCGTCACCGGTCCGGCGTGAGGAGAGGCTTGACGTCGAGGATCGGGGTCCCGTCGAGAGCTTCGAGGTTGCCGACCTGGACGCGCGTTCCGGCGATCGCGAGAATGCGGACCTCGTGCAGGCCGATCGGGTTGGGCCGGTCGGGACTGCGGGTGGTGAAGACGCCGGCGCGCGGACGCGTGGCGTCGCCGCGCGGGTGGACGGTGAGCGTGTCGCGGTCGGCACGGTCGAGCCAGGTGAGCAGGAGCACGTCGGTGCCCGGCGACAGGCCCTCCAGGGCGGGCGCGTACCGCTCGTCGAAGACCAGCCAGGCGCCGGGGGCGCCTTCGTCGGCTTGCAGGGGTGCCGCCGCTCGGTCGGTGAGGGGCGACTCCACTCGCCCGATCACGCGCAGCGTGTATTCGCTCAACAGCCCGAACCCTTCCTGGCTCGCCGATGTCCGGAACGGCGTCGGCGTCACGGATCGAACCCGCATGATCCGGCGTGCGCGGGCCCGGCCGACTCGAACGATCATGGGCCGGAATCCGGCTCCGCGGGAGTCGTGCGCGGTCGGCACGTGCCCGTCACCGGTCCGGGGAGTGCGAGAGCCCGCCACCGAACCGGTGGCGGGCTCTCGCGGAGTCACACGGTCAGCGGGTGACCTTGCCCGCCTTGATGCAGGAGGTGCAGACGTTCATCCGCTTCGGCGTCCCGTTGACCACCGCGCGCACGGTCTGGATGTTGGGGTTCCAGCGGCGGCGGGTGCGGCGGTGCGAGTGGGAGATGTTGTTGCCGAAAATCGGCTTCTTGGCGCAGACGTCGCAGACGGAAGCCACGGTAATCGCTCCTTTGAATCAGTCGATCGGCCCGGCGCCGGTGCAGCGGCTCATCCGAGCAATGCCGGGACAACCGGCTGGCCACACGAGGATATCCGATGTGCGCCGGTCCACGCCAAACGGGAGCCCGGCGAACGGGGATAGTCTCGTACCCGCCAACGGTAGCGCATCGCGGGGCCGGGGCGCGCGGAAGGAAGGACGGCGGATGCTCAAGGAGCTCGATCCCCCCGCCGTACGGCGCTGGTCCCGGCACTGCGCCACGTCGCTCGGCCGGGCCAGGGCGGAGATCGACGCGCTCAACGTCTTTCCCGTGCCGGACGGGGACACCGGGACGAACCTGCACCTCACGCTCCTTTCCGCGGCCGACGCGCTGGACGCGTTGCCCCCGGACGCGGACGTCGGCGCCACCTGGGCGGCGCTGGCACGCGGAGCGCTGCTCGGCGCGCGGGGCAACTCCGGCGTGATCGTCAGCCAGGCGCTCAAGGGGCTGGCCGACACGCTCGGCCCGGCCCGGGGCGACGGCGCCGGCCTGCGCGCCGGCCTCGTGAGAGCGGCCGAGTCGGCCAGGGCGGCGGTGGCCAGGCCGGTGGAGGGCACCCTGCTCACCGTGCTGTCCGCCGCCGCGCGGGCCGTACGGGACGCGCCGGACGACCTGGCCGGGGTGGCCCGCCTGGCGGCCGACGAGGCACGGCGGGCGCTGCGCCGCACGACCGGGCAGCTCGACGTGCTGTCCCGCAACGGGGTGGTCGACGCGGGCGCGGCCGGGCTGGTGATCGTCCTGGAGAGCCTGGCCGAGGTGGTGACCGAGGCGTACAGCGAGCGGCACGAGGTGCCTGCCCCGGCCGGTCGGGTCGCGCCGGAGGCGCGCGTCGGGGTCGTGCCCGAGGCGGGCGTTGAAGTCGTGCCGGAGGCGCGCGGAGGGATCGTGCCGGAGGAGGCGGGGCGGCGGCACGGGGACGGCCCCGGTTACGAGGTCATGTACCTCCTGGACGCGGGCGCGGACGAGGTGGGCCGGCTGAGAGCGGAGCTGGACGCGCTCGGGGACAGCCTCGTGATCGTCGGCGGGGAGGACCTGTGGAACGTCCACGTCCACGTGGACGACGCGGGCGCGGCCGTCGAGGCCGGGCTGCGGGCCGGGCGCCCGCACCGGATCAAGGTCACCTGGCTCGGGGGACGGCCGCACGAGCCGGGCCCGGCCAGGGGAGTGGTCGCGGTCGCCGCCGGAGACGGCCTGGCGGGCCTGTTCGCGGAGGCGGGAGCGGTGGTCGTACGGCGCGAGCCGGGGTCGGTGCCGCCGGTCGCCGCGCTGGTGGGGGCGATCCGCGGGGCCGGCGCCGAGGTCGCGGTGCTGCCCAACGACGCCGCCGTGTACGACGTGGCCGTGGCCGCCGCCGAGATCGCCAGGGAGGAGGGCACGACCGTCAGCGTCTTGCCCACCCGGGCTTCCGTGCAGGGCCTCGCCGCGCTGGCCGTGCACGATCCCCTCCGCCGGTTCGACGACGACGTCGTGGGGATGACCGACGCGGCCGGGCACACCCGCCACGGGCACGTGTGGGTGGCCGACCGGGCGGCGGTGACCAGTGCCGGCCTGTGCCGTCCCGGCGAGGTCCTCGGCGTGGTGGACGGCGAGGTCGCGCTGATCGGCGCGGACCTGGCGGAGACCGCCGTCGAGGTCGCCCGGCGCCTGGTGTCGGGCGGCACCGAGATGGTCACGCTGGTCGTCGGCGTGGGCGCCCCGCCCGAGGTCCCGCGGGCCGTCGAGGACCACCTGGAGCGGACGCGGCCCGACCTGGAGATCGTCGTGTACGAGGGCGGGCAGGGCGGGTATCCCCTCCTGATCGGCGCCGAGTGAGCCCGATTGTCGGCGCGTACGGGTAGTAATGAGTGTCGTGACGAGCTTCGACGAGCCGCTCAAGAAGGCGGTCGGCAGGTCCGCCGCCCCGCTGGAGAGCGCGCTGGGCATCAGCACGGTCGGCGAACTGCTGCGCCACTATCCGCGGCGCTACGCCCAGCGGGGTGAGCTGACGTCGATCGCGTCGCTGGAGCACGACGAGCACGTGACCGTGGTCGCCAAGGTGTCGTCCGCGGTCCGCCGGCCGATGAAGAACCGGCAGGGCACCTGGCTCGACATGGTGGTGACGGACGGCAGGGAGCGGCTGCACCTGGCCTTCTTCGGCAAGGGTGCCTACGTCGCCGAGCAGCGGCTCCCGCCGGGCACCGAGGCGATGTTCTCGGGGAAGGTCAACGTCTTCGTCGCCGGGAAGTCCCGGCGCGTCTCGCTCACCCATCCCGAGTACGAGTCGTTCGACGAGACGGCGGAGACGGCCGAGGAGTTCGCCTCCGCGCTGGTGCCGATCTATCCCTCGGCCCAGGGGTTGCCGAGCTGGAAGATCCGCCGGGCTGTGCAGACCGTGCTCGACGTGCTCAGCCTGGACGACCCCGTCCCCGGCGAGCTGCGGGAGCGGCTGGGCCTGCTGCCGATCGAGGACGCGCTGCGCCTGGTCCACCGGCCGCGCGGCCAGGGGGACGTCGCGCGGGCCCACGACCGGTTGAAGTTCGACGAGGCGTTCGTGCTGCAGGCCGTCCTGGTGTGGCGGCGGATCGAGGCCTCCGCGTGGGCCGCCACACCACGCGCCCCGCGCGACGGCGGGCTGCTCGGGGAGTTCGACAAGCGGCTGCCGTTCGAGCTCACCGAGGGGCAGCGGCGGGTCGGCGAGGAGATCGCGGCCGACCTCGCCCGCGCACACCCCATGCACCGGCTCCTGCAGGGCGAGGTCGGCGCGGGCAAGACCGTGGTCGCGCTGCGCGCGATGCTCCAGGTGGTCGACTCCGGCGGCCAGGCCGTGCTGCTCGCCCCCACCGAGGTGCTCGCCCAGCAGCACCACCGGTCGATCGTGGCCATGCTGGGCGATCTCGCGGGCGGCGGCATGCTCGGCGGCACGGCGGTCGCGCTGCTCACCGGGTCCATGGGCGCGGCGGCGCGCAGGAGCGCGCTGCTCGACGCGGCCTCAGGCACGGCCGGCATCGTGATCGGCACCCATGCCGTGCTCCAGGAGCACGTCCAGTTCTTCGACCTCGGGCTGGTCGTGGTCGACGAGCAGCACAGGTTCGGCGTCGAGCAACGCGACGCGCTGCGCGAGAAGGGCGGCGGCGGGCGGCCCCACGTGCTGGTCATGACGGCGACGCCGATCCCGCGCACCGTCGCGATGACCGTGTTCGGCGACCTGGAGGTCTCCACGCTGTCCCAGCTTCCCTCCGGCCGCGCCCCGATCACCACGCACGTGGTGCCCGCCGCCGAGAAGCCGCACTACCTCGACCGGGCGTGGCAGCGGGTCCGCGAGGAGACCGGCCTCGGCCGTCAGGCGTACGTGGTGTGCCCGCGGATCGGCGACCAGGAGGGCGACGAGGGCGACCTGGCGAAGGCCGACGACGAGCGCCGGCCGCCCCTGGCGGTGCTCGACGTCGCGCGGACGCTCGCGGAGGGGCCTCTTGCCGGTCTGCGGATCGAGGCGCTGCACGGCAAGCTGGCGCCCGAGGACAAGGACGCGGTGATGCGCGCCTTCGCCCGGGGGGAGATCGACGTCCTGGTGGCGACCACGGTCATCGAGGTCGGCGTCGACGTCCCCAACTCGTCGGTCATGGTCATCATGGACGCCGACCGCTTCGGCGTCTCCCAGCTGCACCAGCTGCGCGGCCGGGTCGGGCGGGGCGGCCTGCCCGGGCTGTGCCTGCTGGTGAGCGAGGCGCCGGAGGGCACCGCGGCGCGGCGCAGGCTCGACGCGGTGGCGACGACCCTCGACGGCTTCGAGCTGTCCCGGGTCGACCTGGAGCAGCGCCGGGAGGGCGACGTGCTCGGCGCCGCCCAGTCCGGGCGCAGGTCGTCGCTCAAGCTGCTGCAGTTGCTGCGGGACGAGGACGTCATCGAGGCCGCCCGCGCCGAGGCGACCTCGCTGCTGTCCGCCGACCCCGGGCTGTCGGGCCACCCGGCGCTGCGCGCCGAGATCGACGCCCTGGTCTCCGACGAACGCGCCGAGTTCCTGGAGAAGGCCTGACCGGCCCGATCGGGAGTCCGGCGGCGTGGGGCGACGGGAGCCGGGGAAAGCCCGGGGAAGCCGGGGGAATTGGAACGGGCGCCGTGCGAACACGACGCCCGTGTGACGACCCAGAGCCCGGCTCAGGGGACGGCCTCCCCCCGAATGCCGTCCCCGGCCGGGCCCGCCTCCGGGTCAGGTGCCGGAGGCGCCGACGTGCGGAAGGGCTCACGATCACGCCGGCCAGCCTCCCGCTGGGTCACCGTGAAGGCCGCAGAACTCATGATGCGCATGGGACAGGGCCAGGGATACGGCTCTTACCCTTTCCTCGCCGCCGCTTGCCCACTCTTGACCGGGCTGATCTACGCCCGGCCCGTCACCGGCGTGCCGCGGCGGCCGTCGCGGGCGGGACAATGAGGACGTGACGCGGGTGATCGCAGGGACGGCGGGGGGCCGCAGGCTGGCCGTCCCGCCGGGGAGATCGACCAGGCCGACGAGCGACCGCACCCGGGAGGGGGTGTTCGCGACGGTCGGCTCCACGCTCGGGCCGCTGGACGGGACCCGGGCGCTCGACCTGTACGCCGGGTCGGGCGCCGTGGGCCTGGAGGCGCTGAGCCGGGGGGCCGCCCACGCGCTGCTGGTCGAGTCGGACGCCAGGGCCGCGCGGACGATCAGGGAGAACATCGCGTCGCTCGGGCTGCCGGGGGCGTTCCTGCGGGCCGAGAAGGTCGAGCGGGTGGTCGGCCGCCCGTGCGAGGAGCCGTACGACTTCGTCTTCGCCGACCCGCCCTACGCGGTCTCGGACGAGGCCGTCTCGCGGGTGCTCGCGGCGCTGCGCGACAACGGCTGGCTGGCGGAGGGCGCGCTGGTGGCCGTCGAGCGGGAGTCCAGGGGTAAGGACCTGGTGTGGCCGGAGGGATTCACCGAGGACAGGGTCCGCCGGTACGGCGAAGCGGCCGTTTGGTACGGTCGCGCCGCCGGGAACCCGTGAATCTATGGGGGTGCGCGTTGCGTCGCGTCGTCTGCCCGGGGTCGTTCGATCCCGTCACCAACGGACATCTGGACATCATCGGCCGGACGTCACGGCTGTACGACGAGGTCGTCGTGGCCGTGTTGATCAACATCGAGAAGCGCAGCCTGTTCACCGTCGACGAGCGCATCGAGATGCTCCAGGCGGTGACGAAGGAGTACGGCAACATCCGGGTTGAGAAGTTCCACGGTCTGCTGGTGGACTTCTGCAGGCAGCAGGGCATCCCGGCCATCGTGAAGGGCCTGCGGGCGGTCAGCGACTTCGACTACGAGCTGCAGATGGCCCAGCTCAACTATCGGATGTCGGGGGTGGAGACGCTGTTCATGTCCACCAACCCGGAGTACTCGTTCCTGTCGTCGAGCAGGCTCAAGGAGATCGCCCGGTACGGCGGCGACGTGTCGGGCCTGGTCCCGGACCTCGTCCACCAGCTGCTCATCGAGCGGCTCAGAGGCTGAACGGGGCTGGTATTCTTGCCTTTCAGCCTTGCACGACGGCGGTGATTCGCCATGCCTAACGAGAGCAGGATGAGTCTGCGCAGCCTCGATCCCCGTGCCCCCTGGGTGATTTCCACCCACGATCTGGGACGCCGACCGGGATCGATGCGCACCCTCGCCCCGACCCTCCCGGCGCCGGTGGACCTCGCGGTCGGAATGATCGGCGTTCCCAAGGACGCCGACGTCGAGCTGGACATCCGGCTCGAGGCGGTGATGGAGGGCGTGCTCGTGACGGGCACGGCGCAGGCTCCCCTCACGGGGGAGTGCTCGCGTTGCCTGGACCCGTTGACCTCGGAGATCGAGGTCGACTTCCAGGAGCTCTACTTCTACTCGGCGGAGGACGCCGGAGAGGACGATCTGCTCCTCGACGGCGAACTGCTCGATCTCGAGCCGGTATTCCGTGACGCGGTGGTGCTCGCACTGCCGCTGAGCCCGGTGTGCGGTGAAGACTGCCCCGGTCTCTGCGCGGAGTGCGGAGTCAGGCTGGCGGAGGCCGGCCCGGACCACCGGCACGAGACGGCCGACCCCCGCTGGGCGGCGCTGCAGGGTTTGGTTGTGGAACAGGAAGACGATCAGGAGGGTTGACGTGGCCGTCCCCAAGCGGAGAATGTCGCGGAGCAACACCCGCGCCCGCAGGTCCCAGTGGAAGGCGGCGGCAGTCGCACTCGTGAGCTGCCCGCAGTGCCGCTCGCCCAAGCGCCCGCACGTGGCGTGCCCGACCTGCGGCACCTACAACCGCCGTCAGGTCGTCGAGCCGTCGGCCTGATCGCGCGCAAGCTGCCGCGAGCGCGGCCCGGAGACCAGTCTCCGGGCCGCGCACAGTAATCGGGACGCCGGCCGGATCGTCAACAGGACCCGGCCGGCGTTACCGTTCTTTGAGGAACGTGCGGCGGTAGGACGGTAGACACGCACCGGCATGCACGCCCGCGGCCGTGGTGGACGCCGGGGCCATCGGCTCCCGGCGGACCGGCGTCCACCACGCCTTCGGGCCATCGGCGGATCCACCTGCCTCCCGCGCACGGCCCTGTCCCGCGCAGGAGTTGGGAGGAATCCATGGCCGCACCATCGGCGAAACCCGTGCCCGTCGAGATCGCCAGAGACGAGCTTCACCAGTTGCTGGACGTCCGGCTCAGCACCGGAATCCTGGAGCGGGCGCTGACGCACCGCTCGTACGCGTACGAGAACGGCGGGCTGCCGACCAACGAGCGCCTGGAGTTCCTGGGTGACTCGGTGCTCGGCCTGGTGGTGACGGACACGCTGTACCGCAACCACCCGGACCTGCCGGAGGGCCAGCTCGCGAAGCTGCGCGCCGCTGTGGTCAACATGCGGGCGCTCGCGGACGTCGCCAGGACGCTCGACCTCGGCAAGTACCTGCGGCTCGGCCGCGGCGAGGAGGGCACCGGCGGACGGGACAAGTCCTCCATCCTGGCCGACACGCTGGAGGCCCTGATCGGCACCGTGTACGTCGACAAGGGCCTGGACGAGGCGTTCCGCGTCGTCCACCTGCTGTTCGACCCCCTCATCACGCGGTCGGCGTCGCTCGGCGCCGGGCTCGACTGGAAGACGTCCCTGCAGGAGCTCACCGCCGCCGAGATGCTCGGCGTGCCGGAGTACCACGTCGACGAGAGCGGGCCCGACCACGCCAAGTCCTTCTCGGCCGTCGTGCGCGTGGGCGGCAAGGAGTACGGCAAGGGCGCCGGGCGCAGCAAGAAGGAGGCCGAGCAGCAGGCGGCCGAGGCGGCCTGGACCGCGATCCGCGCGATGCGCGACGCCCGCGAGGGCGCCGGCCCAGTCCGCGCCTGACCCCGCCCGGGGAGGGAACATGCCCGAACTGCCCGAGGTCGAGGTCGTACGCAGGGGCCTGGAACGCTGGGTCGCCGGCCGTACGGTCGCCGCGGCCGAGGTGCTCAACCCCCGGGCGGTCCGCCGCAACACCGGCGATCTGGCCGCCCAGCTCAAGGGCCGCACCCTCGCCTCGGCCGAGCGCAGGGGCAAGTACCTGTGGCTGCCCCTGCTGGACGGTCCCGCGGATACGGAGGAGGCGGGGGAGTCGCTGCTCGCCCACCTGGGCATGAGCGGCCAGCTTCTCGTCGTGGACCCGACCGCGCCGATCGAGAAGCACCTGCGGGTCCGCATGGGCTTCGCCGACGGCGGGCCGGAGTTACGCTTCGTCGACCAGCGCACCTTCGGGCACCTGCTGGTCGCCCCGATGACCGCGGGGCGGGGCCGGGCGGTGCCCGAGCCGGTGGCGCACATCGCCGCCGACCCGCTGGAGGACGCCTTCGACGACGCCGAGTTCGCCGTCCGGCTGCGGCTGCGCCGTACCGGGATCAAACGGGCGCTGCTCGACCAGTCGCTGATCAGCGGGGTCGGCAACATCTACGCGGACGAGGCGTTGTGGCGGGCGCGGCTGCACTGGGCGCGCCCGACCGAGGCGCTGACCCGGCCGAAGATCTTCGAGCTGCTCGCGGCGGTCCGCGCCGTCATGACCGAGGCCCTCGGCCAGGGCGGCACGTCCTTCGACAGCCTGTACGTCAACGTGAACGGCGAGAGCGGCTACTTCGACCGGTCGCTCGCGGTGTACGGCAGGCGCGACGAGCCCTGCCGCCGGTGCGGCACGCCGGTCAGGCGGGAGGCGTTCATGAACCGGTCCTCCTACAGCTGCCCGAAGTGCCAGCCCCGCCCGAGGAACGCGCGCCCCTAGCCCGGCCCTAGCCCGCCCGTGGCCCCACCCCCGGCGATCGCCGCCGGAGGCGATCTGGATACTTGTATTCGTGATTCGGTTGACGGCTTGGGTCCGGGGACGGGTGCAGGGCGTGGGGTTCCGCTGGTGGACCCGCGCCCGCGCGCTGGAACTCGGGCTGGTCGGGTGGGCCGCGAACCTGGCCGACGGAAGGGTCGAGGTCGTCGCCGAGGGTCCCAGGGAGTCGTGTGACAAGCTCCTGGACCTGTTACGCGGCGGTGACACGCCCGGCCACGTCGAGGGGGTGGTCGAGCGCTGGAGCGAAGCGAAGCGGAGTATCGCCGGGTTTGTCGAGAGGTAGGGCTTCCCTCAAACCCCGTAAATCCGGTATATTTACCTAGCGAGAGTGCCCACCGGCTTCATCGTGCGGAGCGTTCAACTTGACCGTCTCCAATGCCGGTGCGACTCTTGAGAGGAACCACGCGCACCCCTCCCGCGGCATGAAGTGCGCGAACCAGTCTGGTCACTCAGCGTGGAGGACCCTTTACTATGGCGAAGGCTCTACTCGGCCACGTCGGCGGTCCTGATCCTCGAATGATCTCGGAAATGCGTCGCCTCCAGCAGCGCATCCGCGACCTCGAGGCAGAACTCAACCGGCTCCAGGCCCAGAACGACGCGCTCGCGGCGCAAACTCGTGATGAGGCCCTGGTCCGGCTGCAGGATCGCGAGCCGGCTCTCACCTGAGGGACCGGCCGGAACAGGAAAAGGATTGTAGGGACGCCCCGCAAAGGCGTCCCTTGCCATTTCCGGAACTGTTCCACGGGAATTGCCACCCCGGCCGGCCGGATGTCAAGCGGCGTCTATTCCGCGTACTCCGGCCCCGGGACCTGTAGTCTTTCCCCCCAGCCGACGGGCGAGACCGAGGGGGGCGGACGTGTACCTGAAGACGCTCACCTTACGCGGTTTCAAGTCGTTCGCCTCGGCCACCGCCCTCCGTTTCGAGCCCGGCATCACGGCGGTGGTCGGCCCCAACGGATCCGGCAAGTCCAACGTCGTCGACGCCCTCGCCTGGGTGATGGGCGAGCACAGCGCCAAGTCGCTGCGCGGCGGCAAGATGGAGGACGTCATCTTCGCGGGCACCTCCAGCCGCCCGCCCCTCGGCCGCGCCGAGGTCACCCTGACGATCGACAACGGTGACGGCGCGCTGCCGATCGACTACACCGAGGTCACGATCAGCCGGCTGATGTTCCGGTCGGGCCAGAGTGAGTACGCCATCAACGGCGACACCTGCCGCCTGCTCGACATCCAGGAGCTGCTGTCCGACTCCGGCATCGGCCGGGAGATGCACGTCATCGTCGGCCAGGGCCAGCTCGACCAGGTGCTGCACGCCGGCCCCGAGGAGCGCAGGGCGTTCATCGAAGAGGCCGCGGGCGTGCTCAAGCACCGCAAGCGCAAGGAGAAGGCGCTCCGCAAGCTCGACGCGATGCAGGCCAACCTCACCCGCGTCCAGGACCTCGTGGCCGAGCTGCGCCGCCAGCTCAAACCGCTCGGCCGGCAGGCCGAGATCGCCAGGAAGGCGGCCGTCATCCAGGCCGACCTGCGTGACGCGCGGCTGCGCCTGCTCGCCGACGACGTCGTGACCCTTCGCGACACCCTGCAGCGCGAGGAGGCCGACGAGGCGGCCGTACAGGCGAGGCGGGCCCGGGTGGAGGCCGAGCTGGCCGAGGGCCAGCGCCGGGAGGCCGAGCTGGAGACCGCCGCGAACGAGGCCCAGCCGCGGCTGAAGGCGGCCCAGGAGACCTTCTACCACCTCTCTGGCCTGCGGGAGCGGCTGCGCGGCGTGGAGAGCCTGGCGGCCGAGCGCAGGCGGCACGCCGCCGACGCCGCGTCCGTCGAACGGCGCGGGCGCGATCCGGAGGACCTGGAGCGCGAGGCCGCCGAGGTGCGCGAGCAGGAGCGGGTGCTGGCCGACGAGCTGGACGAGGCGCGCGAGCGGCTCGCCGCCGCCGTCGAGGTGCGTGCCGAGGCCGAGGAGGCGCTGGCCGCCGAGGAGCGGCGCCTCTCGGTCGCCGCCCGCGCCGCGGCCGACCGCAGGGAGGCGCTCGCCCGCCTGCGCGGCCAGGTCGAGTCGGCCAGGAGCCGCGCCAGGGCCGCCGGGGACGAGATCGGCCGGCTCACCAGGGCCGTCGAGGACGCCACCCGCCGCGCCGAGCAGGCCCAGGACGAGCTGGACACGGGTGTGCTCGACGAGCCCGCGGCCGACCCCGAGCTCGTAGCGGAGCTGGAGACCGCGCAGGAGGGCGTCGACCTCGCCCGCGCCGCGGTGGAGGAGGCCAGGGCCGTCGCCGAGCGGGCCGGGGCCGTGGTGGAACGGGAGCGGGCCGCCCTGGCCGCGCCCGGCGCCGCGCTGGCCGCCGCGAAGGCCGCCGTCGGCGCCGCCCGCGCCGCCGACTCCGAGTCGCAGCGCGCCGTCGCCGCCCTGCAGGCCCGGTGCGAGGCCCTGGAGATGAGCCTCGCCGGAGGCGCCGACGGGGCCGCCGCGCTGCTCGGGGCGGGCCTGCCCGGGGTGCTCGGCCCCGTCGCCACGCTGCTGGCCGTACGGCCGGGGGCGGAGGCCGCCGTCGCGGCCGTGCTGGCCGTGGACGGCGTGGCCGTCGCCTCGCTCACCGCCGCCGTGGCGGCCGTCGAGCATCTGCGCGAGGCCGGCGCCGGCCGCGCCGCCCTGCTCGTCGCGGCGGACCGGCACGAATCCTGCGACCGGCCGGAGCCGCCCGTCGCGGGCGCGGAGTGGGCGGCCGACCTGGTGGCCGTGCCGGACGAGCTGCGCCCGGCGGTGGAGGCGCTGCTGTCCGACGTGGTCGTGGTGCCCGACCTGCCGGCCGCGCGCAAGGTCGTGGACTCCCATCCGGAGCTGCGGGCCGTCACCACGTCGGGCGACCTGCTCGGGGTCCACGCGGCGCACGGCGGCTCCGGCGGGGGGTCCTCGCTCCTGCAGATGCGGACCGCCCTCGACGAGGCCGCCGCCGACCTGGCCACCGCCATAGCCGGGGCCGAGCGGCACGCCGAGGCGCTCGCGGAGGCCGTGGCCGCCGAGCGGGAGTTCCAGCTCGCGCTGGAGGAGGCCCAGACGCGGGTGGCCGAGGCGCAGAGCGGCGTGAGCGCGGCTCAGAGCGGCGTCAACGACGCCCAGAACGGGCTGAACGCGGCGCAGGCGGTGCTCGACCGGCTGCGCGGCAGGCAGCGGGAGGCCGACCAGAGGGCCGCCGCCGCGGCCAAGCAGCTCGCCCGGCTGGAGGCCGCCGTCAAGGCCGCCCAGGACGAGGCGGCCCGGCTGGGCGGGTCGGTGCGTGACGCGCAGGAGGCCCGCGAACAGGCCCAGGCCGTGGTGGTGGAGCTGGAGGAACAGCTCGCCGAAGCGGAGTACGCCGCCGAGCTGGAGGCCGAGCCGACCACCGACACCCGTGACGAGCTGGCCGCGGTCTGCGGCGTCACCCGCCAGGCCGAGATGGAGGCCCGGCTGACCGTCCGTACGGCGGAGGAGCGGGCGCGGGGCATCGCGGGCCGCGCCGACGGCCTGCTCCGCGCGGCCCAGCGGGAGCGGCAGGACCGCGCGCGGGCCGCGGCGGACCGGGAACGCCGGCGCAGGCAGGCCGAGATCGCCGCCGCGGTCGCCGAGGGCGCCCGCACCGCGCTGACCGCATTGGAGGGCTCGCTCGCGCGGGCCGCCGAGGAGCGCGACGAGGCCGAGCGGGCGCGCGGGCAGATCGACGCCGAGCTGAAGCAGGTGCGCCTGCGCGTCCGCGAGCTCGGCTCGGAGCTGGACGCCCTCGTCAACCGGGTCCACGGCAGCGAGATGGCGAGGACGGAGCGGCGGCTGCGCCTGGAGCAGATGGAGCAGCGGGCCCTGGAGGAGTACGGCATCGAGCTGGAACCCCTCATCGCCGAGTACGGCCCCACGGCGCCGGTGCCGGGCGAGCCGCCCATGCCGTACGTGCGGGAGGAGCAGGAGAAACGGGCCAGGACGGCCGAGCGGCAGATGACCCAGCTCGGCAAGGTCAACCCGCTGGCGCTGGAGGAGTTCGCCGCGCTGGAGGAACGGCACGCCTTCCTGACCTCCCAGCTGGAGGACCTCAAGAAGACCCGGCGCGACCTGCTGCTCGTGGTCAAGGAGGTCGACGACCGGGTCGAGCAGGTCTTCGCGGCGGCGTACGAGGACGTGGCACGCGAGTTCGAGCAGATCTTCGGCCGGGTCTTCCCCGGCGGGGAGGGCCGCCTGCTGCTGACCGACCCCTCCGACATGCTGACCACCGGAGTCGAGGTCGAGGCCCGGCCGCCGGGCAAGAAGGTCAAGCGGCTGTCGCTGCTGTCCGGCGGCGAGCGGTCGCTGACGGCGGTGGCGTTCCTCATCTCGATCTTCAAGGCCCGTCCGTCGCCGTTCTACGTCATGGACGAGGTCGAGGCGGCCCTGGACGACACCAACACCCAGCGGCTGCTGACTCTCTTCGAGGAACTGAGACAGACCTCACAGCTCATCGTGATCACGCACCAGAAGCGCACCATGGAGATCGCCGACGCGCTGTACGGCGTGTCGATGCGCGGCGACGGCGTCACCCAGGTCGTGAGTCAGCGCCTGCGGGAGAAGGTCTAGCCCGCCCGGTCCTCGGGCACCCCGATCCGGTGACGGCCGTGGCGTGCCGGAGGCGCGCGGCGGGCAGGTCCGCGCGACCGAGCACTGCCGGTTGTCTGGGAAACTGCATGGTGTGGACGGTTACCTCGGCATCATCGTGATCGTGGCCATCGTCGCCATACTGGCGGTGGGTGGCCTGTGGCTGCTGTTCCGGCCGAAGGCGAAGGACCTGCCGCCCGCGCCGCCGGCCCCGCCCGAGCCGAAGGCTCCCGTAGTGGAGGAGCCGCTCAAGGCGGGACTGGGCGAGGAGGACGGCGGCACGACGACCACGCTGCCTCCTCCAATCGAGGAGCTGATCAAGGCTCCGGAGATCGAGGTCCCGCCGCCGTCGGCGGGACGGATGGTCCGGCTGCGCAGCCGCCTGGCCCGCTCGCAGAACGTCCTCGGCAGGGGACTGCTCGAACTGCTGTCGCGGGACCGGCTCGACGACGACGTCTGGGACGAGATCGAGGAGACCCTGATCACCGCCGACGTCGGCGTCGCGCCCACCCGCGCGATGGTGGAGGAACTGCGGACGAAGGTGAAGGTGCTCGGCAGCCGCACCCCCGACGAGGTGCGCAGGCTGCTGCGCGAGGAACTGCTCACGCAGATCGCGCCGGACCTCGACCGCACCCTCCACACCCGGCCGCACGGGGAGCGGCCCGCCGTCGTGCTCGTCGTCGGCGTCAACGGCACCGGCAAGACCACCACCTCGGGCAAGCTCGCCCGGGTGCTGGTCGGCGACGGCGGGAAGGTCGTGCTCGGCGCCGCCGACACCTTCCGGGCCGCCGCCACCGACCAGCTCCAGACGTGGGGTGACCGGGTCGGCGCGGGCGTCGTACGCGGCCCCGAGGGCGGCGACCCGGCGTCCGTGGCGTTCGACGCCGTGGCCAAGGGCATCGAGGACAAGGCCGACACCGTGATCATCGACACCGCGGGGCGGCTGCACACCAAGACCGGGCTCATGGACGAGCTGGGCAAGGTCAAGCGGGTGATCGAGAAGAAGGCGACGGTGGACGAGGTGCTGCTCGTCCTCGACGCGACCACCGGCCAGAACGGCATGCGCCAGGCGCAGGTCTTCGCCGAGGTGGTCAACGTGACCGGCATCGCCCTGACCAAGCTGGACGGCACCGCCAAGGGCGGCATCGTGATCTCGGTCCAGCGCGAGCTGGGCGTGCCGGTGAAGCTCGTCGGCCTCGGCGAGGGCCCGGACGACCTCGCGCCGTTCGACCCCGAGGTCTTCGTGGACGCCCTCATCGGCGAGTAGCGGCGGGCGGGGCGGGCCCGGCGGCCCGCCCCGGACCCGCCGGTGTTCGTCAGGGCCGGTTGTTTGTCAGGGCCGGTTGTTTGTCAGGGCCGCTCGCTATCTTGCCTCGACGAGGATCCATCCTGTGGAGGTAGGTCATGGCGAAGATGCTGTACTCGGCCACGATGTCGGTGGACGGCTACATCACGGGGCCCGGCGGCGACATGTCCTGGCTGACCGAGCACATCGGGCCGAACCCGCTGGTGGATCGGCTGATCCGCGACATCGGCGCGCTGCTCGTCGGCAATCGCACGTTCGGAGGCGACGACCCGCATCGGGGCACCGACAAGGAGGGCAAGCCCTTCGGCGGCGGGTGGGAGGGGCCGCAGTTCGTGCTCACCCACCTCGCCCCGGCGACGCCGGTGCCGGGTGTCACCTTCGTCGGCGACCTGATGGAGGGCGTCGCCGCCGCCAAGGCCGCGGCGGGTGACAAGTACGTCAACATCCTCGGCGCCGAGGTCGCCCGGCAGTGCGTCGAGGCCGGGGTTCTCGACGAGATCCTCGTGTTCGTGGCGCCCGTCCTGCTCGGGGACGGGGTCCGGCTGTTCGAGCACGCGGGCGGCGCCCGGGTCCGGCTGGAACGCCTCAGCCTGACCGAGACGCCGGCCGCGACGACCATCTGGCTGCGCGTCGTCCGATAGGAGCCACGGCCGGGAGCCGGGTCGCCCCGGCCAGGCCGGCTCAGCTCGGGCCGGCGCAGCTCAGCTCGATCGGGGCTCGGGTCAGCTCGCGAGGAACGCGCGCAGGTCGCCGAGGTGGGGCCCGATGTCGATGCCCTGGTCGGCGAGCCAGCGGGGGCTGCCGTAGGTGTCGCGGTAGCGCTCCGCGCCGTCGCAGATCAGGGTGACCACGCTGCCCCGCTCGCCCCGCTCGCGCATCTCCCGGATGATCTGTACGGCCGCCGCGATGTTGGTGCCGGTCGAGCCGCCGACCTCCCGGCGGGTGACCTCCCTGACCCAGTGCATGGCCGCGATCGACAGCGCGTCCGGGACCTGGCACATCCTGTCGATGACCGTCGGCAGGAACGACGGCTCGACCCTCGGCCGGCCGATCCCCTCGATCCGCGATCCGGCGCCGCCGCGCTCCTCGCCGGAGATCCAGGACGGGTAGAACGCCGAGCCCTCCGGGTCCGCCACGCACAGCCGGGTCTGATGGCGGCGGTAGCGGATGTAGCGGCCGATCGTCGCCGAGGTCCCGCCGGTTCCCGCGCCGACCACGATCCAGGCGGGCTCGGGGTGCCGCTCCAGGGCCATCTGCTGGAAGACGCTCTCGGCGATGTTGTTGTTGCCCCGCCAGTCCGTCGCCCGTTCCGCGTAGGTGAACTGGTCCATGTAGTGGCCGCCGGTCTCGGCGGCGAGGCGGTGCGACTCGTCGTAGATGGCCCTCGGGTCGTCCACGAGGTGGCACTTGCCGCCGTAGAACTCGATGATCTCCCGCTTCTCCGGGGACGTGCCCGTCGGGATCACCGCGATGAACGGCAGGCCGAGCAGGCGGGCGAAGTACGCCTCGCTCACGGCGGTGGACCCGCTGGACGCCTCGATGATCGTCGTGGAGGGGCCGATCCAGCCGTTGGCGAGGCCGTACAGGAAGAGGGACCGGGCGAGACGGTGCTTGAGTGAACCGGTCGGGTGTACCGACTCGTCTTTCAGGTAGAGGTCGACACCCCAGTGCGAAGGGAGCGGGAAGGCGTGAAGATGAGTGTCGCAGCTTCGGTTGGCGTCGGCCTCGACGGCCTGGATGGCCTCGGCCACCCACGCCCGCGTCGCGGCGTCATGCCGGTCCAGGTGGTTCATGGCGCCACTTTAGCCAGTGAACTCCGCCACATTTTACGCCGGATTGAGGCTTCAGTGTTACGCTAATGAGACTTGTTCGGCCTGCGCGTGACCTGGCCGCGTGGGACCGGCCCCCGGAAGCGATGGCGCTGAATGATGGGGCTGAGGGATGAGGATGACCACTCCGGACGAGCTAACGGCGTGCTTAGGCCCCGACCGGCACGATGTCCTTGGCAGAACAATGAACGGTCGTCCTCGCATGTGTTCGGGCCGGACGGGTAACGGGGGATAAGTTCCGTAGGGGGAAGAGATGATCTCGACCGACGAGCAGCGGCAGACATGGTTCGAGCGTGAGGTCGTGCCGGTGACGAGCCAGCTCTACGCCTCCGCCATGCGCCTGACGCGCAACCCCGCCGACGCGGAGGACCTGGTCCAGGAGACGGTCGCCAAGGCGTACACCTCCTACCACCAGTTCCGCGAGGGCACGAACCTCAAGGCGTGGCTGCACAGGATCCTGACCAACAATTTCATCAACGACTACCGCAAGAGGCAGCGGTCGCCCAAGCTGTCGGCCGCCGAGGAGATCGAGGACTGGCAGCTCGCCGCGGCGGAGTCGCACATGTCGACCGGCCTGCGCTCCGCCGAGACCGAGGCGCTCGACCTGATCCCCGACAGCGTCGTGATGAACGCCCTGCGCGCCCTGCCGGAGGAGTTCCGGGTGGCGGTCTACCTGGCCGACGTGGAGGGGTTCGCGTACAAGGAGATCGCCGACCGGATGGGCACCCCGATCGGCACCGTCATGTCCCGCCTGCACCGGGGCCGCCGGCAGCTGCGGGGAATGCTCGAGGGCTACGCCCGCGAGGAGGGCGTCGTCCGGGTGCCCGAACCCGCCTGCGCAGCCTGAGCCCGGCCTCTCCGAGCCGGGCCGTGCCGCCTGAGCCCGGCTTCTCCGAGCCGGGCCGCGCCGCCTGAGCCCGGCCTTCTCAGCGGGGCTGGTCAGGCGGCGGCGATGAGGGCGATCGCGCCGAGCGCGAAGCCGACGCCGGTGATCTGCACGGGACTCAGCCGTTCGCCCAGCACGTACCTCGCCAGCAGCAGCGTGCTCGCCGGATAGAGCGACACCAGGACCGCCACCAGGGTGAGCATCCCCCGCTGCGCCGCGAAGAGATACAGCACGTTGGCGGCCATGTCGAGCACGCCGGCCACGACCGTCACCCGCAGGGAGCCCGGCGCCGGGCGCAGGCCCCTGCGCGTGGCGAGGGCGAGCAGGGCGACGAGCGTGATCGACGCGAGCCTCGCCCCCAGCAGCGGCCAGGCCCCCGAGTCGGCCGGGGCCAGCTTGAGCAGCACGAAGAACCCGCCGAAGCCCGCTCCCGACACCAGCGCGGCGACGACTGGGCCGAGCCTCGGACGGCTCGCCCCGCCGCCCGGCTCCCGGCTGACCAGCAGGACGGCGAACAGGCCGAGCGCGACCCCGCCCAGGGCCAGGGGCGACGGACGGTCGCCGGTGAGCAGGCCGAAGACCACCGGGACCGCCATCGCGGTCGTGGCGGTGGTGGGGGCGACCACGGACATCATGCCGGTGGCCAGGCCGCGGTAGAACAGCACGATGCCGAAGGCCCCGGCGACGCCCGACGCCGTCCCCCAGAGCAGCGCCGCCGTACTGGCGTGCCCCGGCAGGATCGGGAGGAGGGCGACGACCAGCAGCATGCCGCCCAGTTGCGAGAGCACGACGACGGCCAGCACCTTCGATCGTCTGGTGGCGAGGCCCCCGAAGAAGTCGGCCGTACCGAAGATCACCGCGCATGCGGTCGCGAGCGTGATCGCCGTCACGACCAACCCCCAAGAAAACTTCATGAATAGTGCAATGGACTGCAATAGTAGACCAATATAATGGACGCATGCCGGAACCCGGGACGATCACCGCGGCCATCGCCGCGAACGTGCGCGGCCAGCGCGCCCACCGGGGGATGACCCTCGACGAACTCGCGGCCAGGTCGAACGTGAGCCGCGGCATGCTCGTGCAGATCGAGCAGGGCCGCACCAACCCCAGCGTCAACACGCTCACGCGCATCGCCGACGCGCTCGGCGTCACCCTCGCCCGGCTGGTGGAGGTCGCCGACACGCCGGTCGTCCGGATCGTGCCCGAGTCGGAGGTCGTGACGTTCGAGCAGCCCGGGGGAGGATCGGCCCGCCTGCTCGTCGGGACCGACGCGCCCGCGATCCTCGAACTCTGGGACTGGCGCCTCGCGCCGGGCGAGCATCACGACGGCGACGCGCACCCCGCGGGCACCCGCGAGATGCTCACCGTGCTGGAGGGGCGGCTCACCCTCGGCGTGTACGGCCGGAGCCACGTCGTCGGGACCGGCGACGCGGTCGTGTTCAGCGCCGACCGCCCGCACCGGTACGCCAACGAGGGCGACGCGCCGCTGCGGTTCGTGATGGTCGTCACCGAACCCAGGGAGCCCTCGCCCTAGATCGCGGCCATCCGGCCGCGCCTGGGGCCACATGACTCACGAGTAAGGGCTGCGCGGTGACGCTGAGTGGTCGATGATTACAGAATGAATCGGAAGGCGCCGCCCCAAGCTTGGGTACATCCCTTTTTGTACGTGTCTGGTGGGCAGGGGGGCGGTGCCCGGTGAGCGAGTCGCGGGTCGCGGTGGAAAAACTTCGCGCGGAACTCGCCGCGCTCGGGGTGGCCGACGCGTACGAGATCGGCGACGAGGCTACCCTCTCGGTGTGGATAGGCCTCGTCGTGACCTTCCGTGACGGGTTTTACCGTTGGCGCGAGGGTGCCGTGAAGTGCCGGCACCTGGGTACGGATCCCGCAGGGTGCGCCGTCCGGGTGGCTCGCAGACACGCCGAACTGAAAGCGGACGTGCCGCCCTGGTGGGAGGAGCTGGACAGGGTTCTGCGGGGGGGAGCCGCCGGCGGCTATCCGTGACGTTCGTCGCCCCCCGCCTGCTCCGGGGGGTCGTATGCGGATCGGATTCGTGCTGCTGTCGTTGGCGCTGGTCGCCGGATGCGCCCAGAGCCGGTCCGGGCCTTCGCTGCGGGGAGCCGAGCGCAAGGCGGTGCGGGCCGTGGCGCCGCACTTCCGTTTCGGGCCCGTGCGGCGGTTCGACGCCGACCTGCTGCGCTGGCGGCTCGCCGGGGCGCAGCGGGGAGCGCCCGGGGCACGCCTGCCCGCGGTGCCGCCGCCCCGGCAGGTCGACTGCCGGCAGCACCGGTGCGTGGCGCTGACCTTCGACGACGGGCCCGCCGAGTACACCGGGCACGTGCTCGACCTGCTCGCCGCCCATCACGCCCGGGCCACGTTCTTCATGCTCGGCCAGATGATCACGGGGGAGACCCGGGACTTCGTCCGCCGCATGGCCTCCGAGGGGCACGAGCTCGGCAACCACTCCTGGGACCACGCCTCGCTGTCCGGCCTCCCGCCCGAGGCCCTTCGGCGTGAGCTGGAGCGGACCCAGGAGGCCGTACGGACGGTCACCGGTGTCCGGATGCGGCTCATGCGCCCGCCGTACGGCGCGACGAACAAGTCGGTGGAGGAGGAGTCGAAGCAGGAGGGCCTCGCGCAGATCCTGTGGGCGGTCGACACCCTCGACTGGCTCAACCGCAATCCCACCGTGATCGCCCAGCGCAGCGCCGCGGCCAAGCCGGGCGACATCGTGCTCATGCACGACATCCACCCCACCACCGTGCAGGCGCTGCCCCACCTGCTCGACGAGCTCGACCGCAAGGGCTTCACGTACGTCACCGTCTCCGAACTGCTCGGCAGCCCCGCACCGGGGAAGACGTACACGAACCGCTGACGGCTCGGCGCCGGGAGCGTCCCCGCTGTCCGTCCACCCCGGGCACGCGGGTCGGGCATGCCGGTCAGGCGCGCGGCCTGACGACACCGCAGCCGACGCGCGCGCCGGCGTCGCCGGTCCTGCGGGTGGTCAGGTCCGGGCCGGTGGCCCCCATCGAGTCGGGGCGGTGGAAGTACCTCTTCGGGATGTGGGCGAAGTTGTCCGGCCCGGCGTGCACCACGACCGCGCTTCCGTTGGCGTCCGCGAGATCCTCCAGCGTGAACCGGTCGGTCACGAAGGAGGCGGAGGCGGTTCCGTCGTCCGCGGCCAGCAGCGGAGGCATGTCCCCGGCCCCGGCGCCGTGCGTGCCCGGGCCGAGGTGGCTTCCGGCGCTGGAGAACGGCGTGCCCGTGGCCCGGTCGACGGCACGCGGGTCGCACACGCCCGCCGCGTGGATGTGGAAGCCGTGGAACCCGGGGGCGAGCCCGCGCACGCTGACGCTGACCCTGGTCTTCTCCAGGTCGTACCGCTCGAACCGGACGCTGCCCAGGACGCGCCCGGAGGCGTCCCTGACGACGGCGGCCGCCGTCCCACCGGTGCGTGACGGTGTCGCGGGAGCGGCGGACGCCCCGGGGACGGCCGTGGCGGCGAGTCCCAGGGCGAGGCCACCGGCCACGGCGAGTCCCAGCGAGAGACCCAGGGCGAAACGGGGTGGGCGAGGCATAACGCTGTCCTCCTCAGACGCTTGACGCATCCGACAGCAGAGCACGGTGAGCCGGGCCGAGGAGGACGAACGACGCCGTCTGTGCCCGCCGTTTACCCGTTCTTGGCGTCGCGGCCGGGCGGCCGGGTGACGAGGTCAGTTGGCGCGCTTGGCGCGGGCGGCGGCGCGGCCCCGGAGGGCGGAGTCCAGGACGACCTTCCGGATGCGCACGGTCTGCGGGGTGATCTCCACACACTCGTCGTCGCGGATGAACTCCAGGGCCTGCTCCAGCGACAGCACGCGCGGCGGGATCAGCTTCTCGGTCTCCTCGCTGGTGGAGGAGCGCATGTTCGTGAGCTTCTTCTCCTTGGTGATGTTCACGTCCATGTCGTCCGAGCGCGAGTTCTCGCCGACGATCATGCCCTCGTACACCTCGGTGCTGGGGGAGACGAACAGGGTGCCGCGCTCCTGCAGGTTCATCATGGCGAACGCGGTGACCTGGCCCGACCGGTCGGCGACCAGCGAACCGGTGTTGCGGGTGCGCAGCTCGCCGAACCACGGCTCGTAGCCGTCGAAGACGTGGTGGACCAGGCCGGTGCCGCGGGTCTCGGTGAGGAACTCGGTGCGGAAGCCGATCAGGCCGCGCGACGGCACCACGAACTCCATCCGGATCCAGCCGGTGCCGTGGTTCGTCATGTGCTCCATGCGGCCCTTGCGTACGGCCAGGAGCTGGGTGACCGCGCCCAGGTACTCCTCCGGGCAGTCGACGGTGAGGCGCTCGACCGGCTCGTGCAGCTTCCCGTCGATCGTCCTGGTCACGACCTGCGGCTTGCCGACGGTCAGCTCGTAGCCCTCGCGGCGCATCTGCTCCACCAGGATGGCCAGGGCGAGCTCGCCGCGGCCCTGGACCTCCCACGCGTCCGGAGTCTCGGTGGGCAGCACGCGCAGCGAGACGTTGCCGACCAGTTCCTTGTCGAGGCGGTCCTTCACCAGGCGGGCGGTGACCTTGGCGCCCTTGACCTTGCCCACCAGCGGGCTGGTGTTGGTGCCGATCGTCATGGAGATCGCCGGCTCGTCGACCGTGATCAGCGGCAGCGGGCGCGGGTCGTCAGGGTCGGCCAGCGTCTCGCCGATCATGATCTCCGGGATGCCGGCGATGGCGATGATGTCGCCCGGCCCGGCCTCCTCGGCGGGCTTGCGCTCCAGCGCCTCGGTCATCAGCAGCTCGGAGATCTTGACGCGCTGGACGGTGCCGTCGGTGCGGCACCAGGCGACCTGCTGGCCCTTGCGGATGGTGCCGTGGTGGACCCGGCACAGCGCGATCCGGCCCAGGTAGCTGGAGGCGTCGAGGTTGGTGACGTGCGCCTGGAGCGGCGCGGAGGGGTCGTACACCGGCGCCGGGATCGTCTTCTTGATCGTCTCGAACAGCGGCTCGAGGTCGGGCGAGTCGGGCATGCCGCCGTCGGCGGGACGCGCCAGCGACGCCCGGCCCGCCTTGGCCGAGGCGTACACGATCGGGAAGTCGATCTGCTCCTCGGTGGCGTCCAGGTCGATGAACAGCTCGTACACCTCGTCGACGACCTCGGCGATCCGGGCGTCCGGGCGGTCGACCTTGTTGATGCACAGGATGACCGGCATCTTCGCCGACAGCGCCTTGCGCAGCACGAAGCGGGTCTGCGGCAGCGGGCCCTCGGAGGCGTCCACCAGGAGCACGACGCCGTCGACCATCGACAGCCCGCGCTCGACCTCGCCGCCGAAGTCGGCGTGGCCGGGGGTGTCGATGATGTTCAGCGTCATGCCGCCGTGCCGGACGGCGGTGTTCTTGGCGAGAATGGTGATGCCCTTCTCGCGCTCCAGGTCGTTGGAGTCCATGACGCGCTCGTCCACGTCCTGGTTGGCCCGGAACGCGCCGGACTGCCAGAGCATGGCGTCGACCAGCGTGGTCTTGCCGTGGTCGACGTGCGCGATGATCGCGATGTTCCGCAGGTCGTCGCGGGTGTTCATAGGCATAGGGAAGTCTCGCTCTGGTTCGTCGGGGTGTCGTCCGCGTCCCGGGACCGAAGCGAGACGCACAGCAGCCGCAAGACGCGGCCATACCAGTTTAGTTGATCCCGATCGCCGGCACGCGCCGACGGCTCCGGGGCCCTCGATAGCAACGCCGGCGCCGCCGCCCGCATTCCACTCCGTTCAAAGGCCTGCCGTCCGGGAAGATGAATCGGCTGTGACGGATGAAGGACTCGTGCTGCTGATCGCCTGGGCGGAGTTGCTCGTGCCGCTCCTCGTCCTCGCCTACCTCCTGCTGCGGCGGCGCACATGATCCCGCTTGCTCGGCTGGCGCCGCTCGCCCTCCTGACGGCACTCCTGCTGTCCGCCTGCGTCAGCCCCGCGTGGGACGACCACGACTACGCGCTCAAGGCCGGGAAGACGGCCGAGTCGGCCGTCTCGGCCGTGCGGTTCGCGCGTTCCGTCGTGGCGCACCGGGACCGGATGACCGGGCCGTACGCCGAGGTGGTGCTGACCGAGGCGGTGCGGGACCTGAGCAGCGTGAACGACCAGTTCGGCGGCGTGCAACCGCCCTCGGACTCCTCGGACCGCGTCAGGGACGAGGTGCTGCGCCTGACCGAGAAGGCCGAGAGCGAGGTGGCGGACCTGCTCATCCAGTGGCGTCGCGACGGGGTCAAGGACCCGGAGGCGGCCGTACGGGAGCTGGACGGGCTCGCGAGCGAGCTGAGCGACTTCGCGGAGAAGCACAGATGAAGAGACTCCTCGCGGTCACGCTCGGCATCCTGACGGCCTTCGGCGGCTTCGTGGACATCGGCGACCTCGTCGCCAACGCCGTCGTGGGGTCGAGGTTCGGGATGTCCCTCGCGTGGGTGGTGATCGTCGGCATCGTCGGGATCTGCGTCTTCGCCGAGATGTCCGGCAGGATCGCGGCGGTGTCGCAGCGGCCGGTCTTCGACCTCGTCCGCGAGCGCATGGGTCCGCGTGCCGGGCTGGTCAACCTCGGCGCGTCGTTCTTCATCAACGTGCTCACGCTCGCGGCCGAGATCGGCGGCTCCGCGCTCGCGCTGGAGCTGGTGACCGGGATCAACTACCTGCTGTGGGTGCCGCCGGTGGCCCTGGTCGCCTGGCTGGTCATGTGGCGGGTGAAGTTCGAGACCATGGAACGCGTCTTCGGGCTCGCCGGGCTCGCGCTCGTCGTGTTCATCGTCGCGCTGTGGCAGCTCGGGCCCGACTGGGGCGAGCTGACCACGCAGCTCGTCCGGCCGCCGCAGGACGAGGGGGTGCCGACCTACCTCTACTACGCGATCGCGCTGCTCGGCGGGGCGATGACGCCGTACGAGGTGTTCTTCTTCTCCTCGGGCGGCGTCGAGGAGAAGTGGACGCGCAAGGACCTGGTGACCGCGCGGGCGAACGTGTTCGTCGGCTTCCCCCTCGGCGGCGTGCTGTCGCTGGCGATCGCGGCGTGCGCGGCGACCGTCTTCATGCCGGTCGAGGCCGAGCCCGGCTCGCTCGGGCAGATGGTGCTGCCGGTCGCCGAGGGACTGGGCAAGGTCGGGCTCGGTGTGGTGATCCTCGGGGTCTTCGCGGCCACGTTCGGAGCGACGCTGGAGACCGCCCTGTCGTCGGGCTACTCGCTGAGCCAGTATTTCGGCTGGCAGTGGGGCAAGTATGTGGTGCCCGGCCGCGCCGCCCGGTTCCACGTGACCGTGCTCGCCTCGGTGATCGTCGCGACCGCGCTGATCCTCACCACCATCGACCCGATCAAGGTGACCGAGTATTCGCTGGTCTTCTCGGCCGCGGCCCTGCCGCTCACCTACCTGCCGGTTCTCATGATCGCCAATGATCCCGACTACATGGGGGCGAAGGTCAACGGCAGATTCAGCAACGTGCTGGGCAGTTTCTACATGGTGCTGCTGCTCGTCGTGGCGCTCGCGGCCATCCCCCTGATGATCGCGACGAAGGCGGGCCAGTGACGACCCGGGAGGCGAGGGAACCGTGAACGAGCACGCGCGGGTGCTGCACGCCCGCCTGCACCTGCTCGACCGGCAGGTCGTCAGGGAGAGTGACGACCGCCTGCTGTGCAAGGTGGACGACCTGGAGGTGCGGCCCGGCGACCGGCCGTACGTCACGGCGATCCTGTCGGGGCCGCTGGCGCTCGGTCCACGTCTCGGCGGCCTGCCGGGATGGCTGATGACGGAAACCGACCGCCTGTTCCGGGGGGAGGCGCGGCCCGGGCCGTACCGCATCGACATGAGCCTGGTGACCGACGTCGGCAGCGCCGTGCGGGTGGCCGGCCACCCGCAGGACCTGGCGCTGGAGCGCTGGCTGACCAGGAACGTCGTCGGCCGGATCCCGGGAGCGGCGGGCACACCCGAGCAGGATGCTCCCGAAAGCACGGCGGGGGACGCGTCGGAGAAGACCCTCAGGGTGCGGGAGAGGGAGGAGGACAGGCCGGACACGATGCGGCTCGGCGGACTGCTCGGCCGTACGGTCCGCGGCCCGTCGGGGGAGGTCGCCGGTGACACGGCGGACGTCCGCCTCGTTCAGGACGGGCCGCTGCTCGCGGAGGTCCGGCAGGCCTTCCGGCTCGCCGGTCTGCTGATCGCCCGGCGGCGTGCCGGGCGGCTCTTCGGGTACGAGCGCGGTCCCGGTCTCTGGCGGCCGTCGCTGCTCGGCGCCCTCGTGCGGCGCATGCACGGCGAGATCCGGTACGCCGAGTGGGACCAGATCGAGTCGCTCGACGACGACGAGGTCAGGCTGGGGGTCGCCTGGGACCGGCTGCGCTCGACCGCCGACCTGTGACAGTTTCCCGTCGCGTGGGGGAGGCATGCGGGAGAGAAGTGACATGGGGGGAAATAAGGTCGGAGGCATGGCTCTCGCTGCTGCTTACGGAGCGATGCTGCGCACGGCGGACGGCGTCCGCATCGACGCGGCGCACACGCCCAACGGCTCTCTCGACCTCGGCGTCGTGGTCGCGCACGGGTTCACCGGCACGTGGAGAGGGCCGGACACCCGGCGCATCGTGCACGTCCTGTCGAGGTTCGGCGGGGTGGTGTCGTTCGATTTCCGGGGCCACGGACGCTCCGGCGGCCGGTCGACGGTCGGTGACTTGGAAGTCCTCGACGTGGACGCGGCGGTCAAGCTGGCCCGCTCGATCGGTTACCGCCGGATCGTCACGCTCGGCTTCTCGATGGGCGCTGCCGTCGTCGTACGGCACGCCGCGCTGCACGGGGGCGTGGACGCGGTGGTCGCGGTGAGCGGTCCGGCCCGGTGGTACTACCGGGGCACCAAGCCCATGCGCCAGGTGCACTGGGCGATCGAGCGCTGGCACGGGCGGCTGGCGGTCCGGCTGGCCAAGCGGACCAGGATCGCGGTCGAAGGATGGGACCCCGTGCCGCTCCCGCCGCACGAGGCGGCGGCGATGGTCGCCCCCACGCCCTTGCTGATCGTGCACGGGGACCGGGACCCGTTCTTCCCCATCGAACACGCCCACCAGCTCTACGAAAGCGCCGGGGAGCCGAAGGAGCTCTGGATCGAGCCCGGCTACGGCCACGCCGAGGCGGCGGCCACCCCCGATCTGATTCGCAGAATTGGTCGGTGGATTTCGCGAACCAAACCCGCATAAGGGTCGTCTATGTGGAGGTGAAGGGGGAAACCCCTCCAGCGTCGCGGGGGCGCGCTGGGCGGTCCACCGGCCTGGTGCGGCACGCGTGCCGCACCAGGCCGGAGGGACGCACGCATCAGCCCAGGCGGGCGATGGACTTGTGCTCCAGGTAGGCCGAAAGGCCCTCGGGGCCGAGTTCACGGCCGAGGCCGCTGGCCTTGAACCCGCCGAACGGGCTGTTCGGGTCGAGCGTGTGCATCGTGTTGACGCCGTACGTGCCGGTTCGCACCTGGCGGGCGATCCCCATGCCGTGTTCGGCGTCGCCGGTCCAGACCGAGCCGGACAGGCCGTAGTCGCTGTCGTTGGCGATCCGCACGGCGTCCGCCTCGTCCTCGTACGGGATCACCGTGAGGACCGGGCCGAAGATCTCCTCGCGGGCGATGCGCATGTCGTTGGTGGCGCCGGCGAAGACGGTGGGGGCGACGTACCAGCCCCGGTCGTACGGCCGGTCGAGGCCGCCGACGACGGGCTTGGCGCCCTCCTCGACGCCCGACCTGATGTAGCCCTCGACCCGCTCCTGCTGGCGCCGGGCCACCAGTGGGCCGATGCCGGTGGCCGGGTCGGCGGGGTCGCCCACCCGCTGGCTCGTCACCATGTGGGCGACGGCCTGGACGACCTCGTCGTACCGGGCGCGGGAGGCGAGGACGCGAGTCTGCGCCACGCACGCCTGGCCGTTGTTCATCAGCGTGGCCATCGACAGCATGCCCATGGCCGAGGGCAGGTCGCAGTCGTCCAGGATGATCGCCGCCGACTTGCCGCCCAGCTCCAGCGTGCACCGCTTGAGCCGCTCGCCGCAGATCGCGGCGATCCGGCGGCCGGCCGCGGTCGAGCCGGTGAAGGCGACCTTGTCGACGCCCGGGTGGGAGACGAGGTGCTCGCCCGCTTCACGGCCGGCCGGGACGATGTTCACGACCCCGGCGGGGATCCCGGCGTCGTGGATCATCTCGGCGAGCAGGTAGGCGTCGAGAGGCGTCTCGGGGGCGGGCTTGAGCACGACGGTGCAGCCCGCGACGAGTGCCGGGGCCAGCTTGCTCATCGTGACGAACTGGGGGACGTTCCAGGGGACCACGGCCGCGACGACGCCGACCGGCTCGCGGCGGACGGTCACGGGGCCGAACAGGCCGGGCCGCTCCTCCTCGATGGGGAAGGCGGCGCCGAGACCGGCGAAGTACTTCAGCATCCCCAGCGGCTGCGGGGTCTGGGCGAGCCTTGAGAACGTGATCGGGGCGCCCATCTCCAGCGTGATCAGCTCGGCCATCTCGGCCTGGCGCGCCTCGTAGATCTCCGCGAGGCGTCCCACCACCGCCGCGCGCTCGGCCATCGTCATGCGTGGCCACGGCCCGTTGTCGAAGGCGTCCCTGGCGGCCGCGACCGCGCGGTTCATGTCGGCCGCGGTGCCGTCCGGGACCCGGCCGACGACCTCCTCGGTGTGCGGGGAGACCACCTCGATCGTGCCCGTGCCCGCGGGGGCCACCCAGTCGCCGCCGACGAACAGTGTGTCGTGCTGCCGCATGCCTGCCTCCCCGATCGGGCTTGACCACACACGGAGACCGAATCATGTTCTGCTCGGTGTTGGCAAGAGCCGGCGCGGCAGGAGCGCGGCCGTGGCCCGGCCCCCGCCGTACGGCGAGGACCGGGCCACGGGTTCTCCGGCGCAGCCCTACGGAAGGGCCGGTCCGAGCAGGTGCCGCATCGACCGGCGGACCAGGTCGGTCCGCATGGCCTGGGTCGTCGCACCCTCGGCGCCGAAGCCGAAGTAGACCGTGTCCTTCGTCGTGACGCCCGCGCCGTCCTCCAGCGTCTGGTCGCTGCGCGTCCAGTCGTTCAGCGCGTCCGCCGAGCCCGGGGGCGGGCCCGCGACGGTCCAGCCGCCGAGGCCGTCCTCGAACGAGGTCTGCGAGACGACCGCGCCGTCGGCCTTGACCGTCGCGTCGTCCAGCCAGACGCCGAGGCCCTGGGTGCCCCAGTCGCTGATGTAGGAGATCGACACCTCGACCTGCTTGCCTGCGTACGGCGTCAGGTCGATCGTCCACTGCTGCCAGCCGTTCGACGCGCCGGAGGCCGCGTGCCAGGCGCCGGTGGTGCCGGTCGCCGTGCACGACGAGGCGCCGTCGTACGTCTGGTAGTGGGCGGTGAACGGGTGCAGGTCCGCCCAGCCGCCGGCGCAGCTCTCACCGGGCTCCTGCGAGGTGTGCCCGTTCGCGTCGGGGAGCGTCGTCCAGTCGTCCTGGCCGACCGTGTGCGCCTCGACGGTCAGGAAGTCCCAGTCCGGCTCGGTGTTGTACGACGTCCAGAACGACAGCTCGCCACTGGTCTTGCCGGTGAGGTCGATCGTCCTCGTGAGCCGCTTGTACGACTGGTCCGCCTCTCCGCTCTGCACGTCCCACGCGCCGGTGTGCGGCGCGAAGGGCGAGCCCCCGGCGTACTGCCACTTCAGCGGGGCCGCGCTGGCGAACTGCGGGAACCGGCCGACCGGCAGCACCGACGAGGTCGTGACGAACGCGGAGGTGTGGTTCTGGTTGCCGGGCGAGTCGCCGCCGTTGAGCGTGCCGAGGAACCCGGCGAAGGCGCCGCTCGTGCCCTGCAGCGGCACCGTGGCGCCGTCCGCGTCCTGGCCGCCGCCTTCCACGAAGGTGTAGGCGCCGAGGTAGTACTGCACGAAGTCGTTGCTGAGCGCCAGGCACGGCGGCTTGCTCAGCGTCGTGCACTCGGGCTGCGCCGGATAGTCCGGCTCGTACCAGTAGGCGCCGTCGACGTTCTGGCCGTACAACGCGTACTTCCCGGTGACGAGCAGTTTGCCGCCCTCGTTGAGGTAGTCGCGGAACGCGAGTTCCAGCTCCTCGGCCAGGTTCGCGGCGGTGCCGCCGGGCTGCCCGGCCGCGCGGGGGATGATGTCGTCGCCGGTCTCCCAGACGACGGCCTTGTAGTGGCTGAGGACCCCGAGCGGGTGGGGCGCCTTCCGGCCGTTCTTGTCCACGTCGTACACGTCGGAGGAGTAGCCGGACCCCGTCAGCGCCGTGGTGTAGGCCCCGGCGTACTTCGCCTCGGTCGCGCCCTGCGCGGGGCTGATCCCCGTGACGTCCTCCGCCGCGACGACCAGCACCTTCCCGCCGATGTCCGTGGACACCGTGTAGGTGAAGTCGTCGCTCTTCCTGAGGAGCGAGGTGAACCAGACCTTCACCCGGTCACCGGGCTTGGCGCCCTTCACCGTGCCCCTCAGCCGGTGGAAGTAGGTGTCGTAGCCCTCGCCGTACCGCTCGCCGCCCTTCCACTCACTCGTCGGCGCGATCTTCGTCCGCCCGCCGTTGATCTGGTAGTTGAGGACGACGGGGCCGAGCTTGCGCTTGGCGTCGACCTGCACGATCTGGTCCGTGCCGTAGCTGACGTCGAACGGGTCGACGACGAAGTCGGGAACCGTGTTGCCGAGGTGGCTGACGGGCTCGCTCGGGTTCAGCGCCGACTTCGCGATGTCCAGGGCGAACGGCAGTTGCTTCTCGAACTCGGCCTGCACCAGCCCCTCGTCGTCGGGGAACACGAAGCCGCAGCCGTCACAGCCCTCCTCCAGCTCCGGCGTCCAGGCGAGCGTGCCGTACGCCTTGTGCGCGTGGTCGGTGGTCTCGCCGTTGGTGGTGTAGAGCTCGGCGCCGACGCCGGGATCGAAGCCGGGTACGGCTGGCTTCTCGTCGGTCCCGGTCAGGGCCAGGTAGATGGGATCGTCCGCGGTCGTCGTCTGGACCTGCCAGCCCTCGGGATAGAGCAGCAGCGGGCCGTACGAGTGGTAGTTGACCTGGGCCTTGAAGCGCAGCCGCTTGAGCAGGCCGTCCAGGGCCCGGGTCTCCGGCTCCGACGCCGGGGCGGTGCCGCGGTAGGTCTCGCTGCTGAAGACGCTGGAGGAGCCCTCCTCGTCGTATCCCCACTTGGTGGGGTAGTTGCGGTTGGGGTCGACCCCGTCGACGCCGGTGATCTGGCCGTCGCTGTCGTTGTCGCGGAGGTTCTTGCGCCAGAGCCGGTTGCCCTCGGTGAAGGTGAAGTCGTAGCCGTCGGGGTTGGCCACCGGCACGAACCACACCTCGGTGGTGGCCAGCAGCTTCGCGACGTCGGACTTGCCCTTGTTGGCCACCAGATACTTCAGCAGCCGCATGTCGACCTCGGTCGCGATCCACTCCCGGGCGTGCTGGGTGGCGGAGTAGAGCACGGCGGGCTTCAGGCCGTCGGGCAGCACCCGGGCCAGCGCGGTCAGCTTGAGGGCAAGGATGTCCTTACCCTGGACGGTCTTGCCGATCGACTCCAGCTTCGCGACGTCCTTGTTGGCGTCCGCGATGGCCTTGAGCTGGTCGGCGATGCCGCCCTTCTCCGAGTAGGACCTCCAGACGGTGTATCCGCCGGCCGCCTGGGCCCTGGCCGCCTGCAACTGCGTCTGGCCCTGGGGGTTGCGAACCGGTTGCGGCCGGTAGCCGAGGATCTGGAGCTTCTTGACGTCGGCGGGCGTCGCCGTCAGCTCGACGTGCTCCTGGTCGCCCGAGGGGTGCTGCTGGACGACGTCGAAGCCCTTCTGGTTCAGCGTGGCCGCGGTTCCGGGCGCGCTGTCGAGCTGGTAGAGGTCGATCTGGTCCGTGGGCGGGAGCGGGTCGCCCTGGCCGGCCTGCGCCGGCGCGGCCGGCGCCAGGAGCGCCGCGCCGAGAGCCACGGCGGCCAGGGTCGAGACGATCACTCGTCGGGACATCGAGGAGCCCTTCGTGAGGGGTAGCGATCTCCCGAATCTCCGTCGCGGTCAATCCGCGTTCAAGTGCAGTAAGGCGACGCGTAAGTCTCGAATCGATCACAGAACGCGGAACCCGACGATTGCTCGCTTTCAACCCAACAGTTTCTCCTGTTCCGCTAGCAGACATAAAGATCGTCTCCTATAGTTTCGGACCGAATCCGAGTGGAGGTCGACGTGCGGTCGGGACGCTGGGCCAGACTGGCGGTGGTCACCACCGTGCTCCTCGCCGCACCCGCTGTCTCAGGCGCGTTCACCGCCTCGGCCGAGCCCGGCCAGCAGGCCAAACTGCGCAGGCTGACGAAGGAGGCCGCCGCGCTGCAGAAGGAGTACCGCGGTGAGATCCTCAGCCTGGAGGACGCGGAACTGGCCGCCAAGAAGGCGTCCGCCAAGGTCGGGAAGCTGAAGGTGGACCTGCTCGCGGCCCAGCGGGCGGTCACCCAGTTCGCCCAGACCTCCTACATGAGCGGCGGCATGGACGCCTCACAGCTCTTCTCGGTGTCGGGCGACCTGAGCTCCCTGTCGACGCTGGCCTACCTGGGCGACGCGAAGTCGGAGCGGCTGAACGGCATCAGGGCGTTGATCGCCAAGCAGCGGAAGGCGAGCCGCGACGCCGACGCCGAGATCGACAAGCTGCAGCGCCACATCAAGGAGCTGAAGGCGAAGCGGCGCGAGATCGAGACCCTGATGGCCAAGTACGGCTTCCAGGCCCCCGACGCCGGCAGCGGCCTGACCCAGCGCATGATCACGGTTCGCAACGCGATCATGTCGCAGTTCCCGATGCCCTTCAGCGTCGGCTGCCTGCGGCCGGGGGACCCGGGCGAACACGGCAAGGGCCGCGCCTGCGACTTCATGATGAGCAGCGGCGGCCGCATGCCCGACGCGGTGGCCAAGGAGCGGGGCGACGCCCTCGCCCAGTGGTGCATTCAGCACGCGAGCCAGTACGGGATCATGTACATCATCTGGCAGCAGCGCTTCTACGACATGCGCACCGGGGCCGGGTGGCGGATGATGTCGGACCGCGGGGGGATCACCGCCAACCACTACGACCACGTTCACGTGTCGGTGCTCTGAGCCTTCAGGAAGTCCGCGAACCAGTGGTAGGACGCCTTCGGGGTGCGCCTCAGGGTCTCGAAGTCGACGTGGACCAGGCCGAACCGCTGGTGGTAGCCCTCGGCCCACTCGAAGTTGTCCAGCAGCGACCAGACGAAGTAGCCGCGCACGTCCGCGTCCGCCTCCCGCATCGCCCGGATGTGGCCGTCGAGGTAGGCGATCCGCTCCTGGTCGTCCAGGCCGTCGTACGAGCAGCCGTTCTCGGTCACGTAGACAGGCGGGAGCGCGTCGCCGTACCGGGCGGTGAGGGAGCCGAGCAGCTCGCGGAGGCCGCCGGGGACGACGGGCCAGCCGAAGGCGGTCACGGGATGACCGGAGATCGGCTCGAACTCGAACGGCAGGTCGCCCCCGCCGGGGCCGGAGATCCGCGTCGGCATGTAGTAGTTGACGCCCAGGCCGTCGAGCGGCTGGGCGATCGTCTCCAGGTCGCCTGTCTTCACGGGCAGTTCCACGCCGTACGCCGACAGGTCGGGGTAGGCGCCGGTGAGGACCGGGTCGTTGAACAGCCGGTTGTGCAGGATGTCGTACGCCTCGGCGGCGGCGAGGTCCTGCTCGGAGCCGGAGGCCGGCCAGACGGGCGTGCAGTTGTTCGTGATCAGCACGTGGCGCGCTCCGGCCGCCCGCAGCGCCTGCGTGGCCAGGCCGTGGCCGAGCAGCTGGTGGTGGGCGGTCGGCAGCGCGCCGAGCATGAGCGTCCTGCCGGGGGCGTGCATGCCGAGGGCGTATCCGTACACCATGTGGACGAACGGCTCGTTCAGTGTGATCCACATGGAGACCCGGTCGGCGAGCCGGTCGGCCACGACGGCGGCGTAGTCGGCGAAATACCGCGACGTGTCGCGGTCGAGCCAGCCGCCCTCGTCCTCCAGGGCCTGCGGCAGGTCCCAGTGGAAGAGCGTCGGGACCGGGGTGATCCCCTTCTCGTGGAGCGCGTCCACGAGGCGGTCGTAGAAGTCGAGCCCGGCCTGGTTGACTCGGCCCCGGCCGGTCGGCAGCACCCGCGGCCAGGCGATCGAGAACCGGTAGGCGTCCACCCCCAGGCCGGCCATCAGGGCGACGTCCTCGGCGTACCGGTGATAGTGGTCGCAGGCGACGTCGCCGGTATGCCCGTCACGGACCTTGTGGGGGGTGTGGGAGAAGGTGTCCCAGACGGAGGGGCCCCGGCCGTCCTCCGCGACGGCTCCTTCGATCTGGTAGGACGCGGTGGCCGTACCCCACAGGAACATGCCGTCTCCCGTTATCATGAGCGTTACTCGCGTTAACGTATCCGCCTGATGGGCGGGAGACAATGGCGGCATGACCACAGGGGGAACGTTGCGCCGGCGGCCCGCCCAGCGCCGCAGCCAGGAGCGCGTGGAGCGCATGCTCGACGAGTGCGCCGGGCTGCTCGACGAGGTGGGGTACGAGGCGCTGACGACCAAGGAGGTCGCCCGCCGGGCCGAGGTGCCGATCGGCACCTTCTACCAGTTCTTCACGGACAAGCAGAGCCTGGTCCGCGCGCTCGCGCTGCGGAACCTGGAGGCCTACCTGGACCGGATGGCGACCCTGCTGTCCGACGCGCGGCTGTCCGACTGGGCCGGCGCGGTCGACCTCGGCATCGACGAGTTCGTCCGGATGAAGCGCACCATGCCCGGCTTCGGGGTGGTGGACTTCGGCGAGGTGCTCGCCGCCCCCGGCGGCCCGGCCCTGCCCGGCACCCAGCGGATGCTCGACGAGGCCCTGGAGAACAACGTGATCGTGGCCGACCGGCTGCGTTCGATGATGGTGGAGGTGCTCGGCGTCGTGCCGGGCGACGGCCTGTCCCGCGCCTTCGTGGTCGCCGTCGAGGCCGCCGACGCCGTGCTCAAACTGGCCTTCCGCGCCCACCCGGACGGCGACCCCGACCTCATCGCCGAATGCAAACGCCTCGTCCGCCGCTACCTCTCCGACCACCTTCACTAGGCGCCTGCCCAGCTTCGATCGGCCGAAGCGCAAAGAGGCGGCACGTGCCAGAGCCCTCACCTGGCTGGTGCACGAACTGTCGCCTCGGGTTCGCTCCATCGTGCTTGCGGAGCGTGAGGCGAATCAGGACAGACACGACCGCCGGGTTCTGGGCGGTGGGGGTCGGCCGGCGCCTCCGCTCCGTGACCGGGGGAGACTGAGCGGGCCGACGAGTGTGATCACATCGCGGCTGAAAGTTTCACCATTGCACGTGATCCACCACTGCTGATGTGAGCGGTTCGCTGCCTCGTCCTGTCCCGGAATACGGGCTGATCCGGCAGGGATCCGGGTGTCGTTGGCGCCGCATGGCGGATCGCGCCGGGCCGCCGGTAATCGGCGCATCGCCAGAGACGCCTGCCCCTGACCTGGTAGGTCGTGCCCAGGAGCTGCCAGGGTGCGCCGCTCGCATAACCGGCGGCGCCCAGCCGCGATGCGCGTGAAGTCCACTATGTCGCGAAAGATCACTTTGCCTTATGGCACCGGGGTGGGCGAAGGCGCGCCTTCCCACGCTCCGTCGACTCTTGCGAGGCACCCCTCAAAATGCCACATTACCCATCGACATCAGACGGCATACGTCATACGTTACGGCGTCACAGCCGGTAACGCTATGTCTGCCACGGATTCTTAGGGCGTGTTATGGCCGCGCATGCCGTGAGGACGGCCGGCTCCTCGGCCCGGAAAGACGCACGGCCCTCCGATCGAAGTCCTCGACCACAAGACAGGCGCCACACCCGCGCAGTGGCACACCCCCGATGAGTTCTCCTGTGGCGGGTCGATCGCGCGGCGAAAATATGCTCGGAACCAGCGAAGGGAACAGAGCGTGAAGTCAGCCCTGTCCACCACTGGGAAGGCGTTAGCAGCGCTTGCGGTGTTCGTCGCCGCCGTGTTGCTGCCGACCTTCGCAGGCCCGGCCTCGGCAGCGACCCAGGCAACCTACTACGTCGCTCCCGACGGAAACGACGCGAACCCCGGAACGATAGCGTCGCCGTTCAAAACCCTGCAGCGCGCGAGGGACGTCGTCCGCACGGTGAACGCCAGCATGTCAGGCGACATCTACGTGTATCTCCGCGGGGGCAACTATCCGGTCGGCAGCACAATCGACTTCACGCCGGCCGACTCCGGCACGAATGGTTACCGGGTCATATACGCCGCGTACCAGAACGAGACGCCGATCCTCAGCGGAGGCGTCCAGGTAACCGGATGGACGCAGCACAGCGGTAACATCTGGAAAGCCCCACTGAATCGCAGCAACAAGCTCCGTGCGCTCTATGTCAACGACAAGCGGGCGTACATGGCCTCGAAGACGATGAATTCGGCGGGATGCTACGGGACCTACAACATCACGGCGGGGCAGGCGTCCTGGGCGTGGGAATCGGGTTCGCAGTGCGCGGGGGCGAAGTACAGCCTCAGTGATTTCCCCGCTGTCGCCGCCAACCAGGACGACATCGAGATAGAGACGTCGACGACCTGGACCACGGCCATCGTGGGTGTCCGGCAGGTCACCACCGAGGGCTCGAACCGCATAGCTCTGTTCCAGCAGCCGGGAGCGGCCATCGCCCAGGGTGCCTTCAACGGCAACGCCCAGGTCGGCGGCAGCCACAAGGTGATGAACGCCTACGAGTTCCTGGACGCGCCGGGCGAGTTCTTCTTCGACAAGACGAGCCGGACCTTGTACTACTACAAGGCGAGCTCGGAGGACATGACGACCGCCGCGGTCTGGGCGCCGAACAACGTGTCCACCCTTATCAAGGTCGCCGGCACCTCCACGAGCAACCGCGCCAAGAACATCACGTTCTCCGGCCTCACGGTCCAGCACTCCGACTGGAACCTGTTCAACGTGGCCGGCTCGGTGTTCAAGCAGGCTCAGCAGGGCAATCTCGGCGCACAGGTGTACGCCAAGCAGAACTTCCACGCCTATTACTACCGCAACGTCGACCTGGCGCCCGGCATGATCCAGATCGAGAACGCCGACGGGCTCGTCCTGCAGAACAACCGGATTCAGCACACCGGCGTCGACGGAATCACCTTGGCGAACGACGTGGTGAACACCCAGTTGATCGGTAACTACACCAACGACATCGCCGGATCTGCCATCGACGTGGGCCACCCCCAGCATGTCTACATCGGGGACTACACCTCCTCGAACCGCGAGAAGTATCCCGTTCAGGTCGAGGGCGCCCCCAAGAACATCGAGATCAAGAACAACTACATCTACGACAGCGCCGTGTTGTTCAACGGGCACAGCCCTATCTCGGCGTACTTCGCCGACACCCTGTCCATCCAGCACAACCGCATCGAGAAGACCCCGTGGTCCGGTATCACGCTCGGCTGGGGGTGGTGGAACTTCGACGGATCGTCAGGCTCGATCGCGCCCAACCGGCCGACGACCACGGCGAGGAACAACACCATCAGCTACAACCACTTCATCGACACGGTGCAGCGGCTGAGCGACACGGCGCCCATCTACACGCTGGGCAACCAGCCGGGTACCACGATCACCAACAACTATCTGCAGGGCGTCCCCTCCGGTCACAAGTACGGACTCCACCCGGACGAGGGCTCGGGAAACATCACCTTCCGCGACAACGTCCTGAGCGTGGACAAGAACGTCACGTGGCTCATCAACTCCGACGACTTCGGGCGTAAGCACGACCTGAGCATCACGCAGACCTACGGCCCCATCAACAAGGTCTCCAACAAGAACCTGCCGAACAGCACGGTCCAGGACATCCTCGTGTACTCCGACTATGTCTGGCCGTCGCAGGCCTACGGCATCGCCGTGAACTCCGGACTCGAGGACGCGTACCGGAACATCGTCCCGCAGAGCAATCTCTCCCTGCCGGACTATGTCCTGCCCGCCAGCACGTTCGTCGCCGCCGGTGTGACGTCGATTCCGATCCGGAGTGCCGGCGACGCGAGCAAGACGGTCTGGCTGGCTCCCTCGGGTACGACCAACTTCTCCGCCGGCAACACGATGACCACGGCGAGCGGAACCGCGACCTCCATCGCCGTTCCGGCGTCGAACGGTGAGTATCGGCTCTACGTCGTCGACGCCCAGGGCAATCGATCGGCCGAGTCGAAGTCGCTCGTCAGGCAGGGGAACGGCGGTAGCAACCCGCAGCAGGGCGTCCAGATCGTGGGCGGCCAGTCCGGCCGGTGCGTCGATGTGCCGAACTCCAGCACCACCAACGGCACCCAGGTGCAGCTGTGGGACTGCGGGAGCGGCACCAACCAGCGGTGGACGTACACCTCGGGCAAGCAGCTGCAGGTGCTCGGCAACAAGTGCCTGGACGCCTACGGCCAGGGCACCTCGAACGGCACCCAGGCGATCATCTGGGACTGCAACGGACAGACCAACCAGCAGTGGAACGTCAACTCCAACGGCACGATCACCGGCGTGCAGTCCGGGCTGTGCCTGGACGCCAACGCGGCCGGCACCGCCAACGGCACGAAGCTCATCCTCTGGGCCTGCAACGGCGGAAACAACCAGAAGTGGACCCTGCGCAGCTGACGTGAGGTCCTGACCGGGCCGCGGGCGGTCGAACACGCACCGCCCGCGGCCCACTCCGGTGACGGCCGGGGTTACGCAGATCGAGGTCGTCCGGCGGGAGTCAGTCGGCAGACGTGGTGACGAGGGCGGGCGCGGCGTCGCGAGACGGGGTACGCCACGGGAGTACCGCGGCCGTCGCGACGAGCAGCACCGCGCCGACCGCGATCGCGGCGCGGGCGCCGGCGAGGCCGGCCAGGACGCCCCACACGGCCGTGAGCGTGGCGGTCGTCGTCCGCGAGGTGATGGTCCAGGCGGTCAGGACCCGCGCCACCTTGCCGTCCTCGACCCGTTCGAGACGGTAGGTGGCGAAGACGGGGTTGAAGACGCCCATACAGGTGATCAGGCCGAACTCGACCAGCATGATCAGCGCGAGGCCGGCCGGGCCCTGCCCCGTGAACGTGAGCCCGACGAGCCAGGGCACCCGCGCGACGCCGAACGTCAGCAGCATCGCCCGCTGCCCGAACCGGCGGACGAGCGGGCGGGAGATCCGCGAGCCCAGGATGCCGCCCAGGCAGGGAACGCCGAAGGCGAGCCCGTACTGCAGCGGCGTCAGGCCGAGATCGTGCAGCATCAGGAAGGTCAGCGGCGGAGCCGTCGCCATGATGAGCGCGGAGACGAGCACCGTGTTCGCGAACAGGACGCGCAGCCCGCGGTCCGCGACGATCGTCCGCCACCCCTCGGCGATCTCCGCCCGGCGCGAGGTGCCCGTACGGCGGACGGGCGGGTCCGGCTCGGGAGCCGTGATCGCGCGGATGCCCAGCGCGGACAGGAGATAGCTGGCCGCGTTCAGGGCGACCGTGACGACAGGGCCGAGCATCCCGATCAGCGCGCCTCCGGCCGGCGGGCCGACAGCGGTGGACGTCCACATGACCATCTCGAACCGGCCGTTCGCCTCCATCAGGTGGCTCCTGGGCACGAGGGCCTTGAGGTGGGCCCCGCCTGCCCCCACGAAGACGATGTCGGCCAGGGCGACGACCACGGCCACGACGAGCAGGTGCGCGTACGTCAACGCGCCGGCGGCGTACGCGACCGGCACGGTCAGCAGCGTCAGGAAGCGGACCAGGTCGGCCCGGATCATGAGCCGCCGCTTCCTCCGGAACTCCATCCACGGGCCGAGCGGCACGGCCAGCAGGGCGCCGGCGGCTCCGCCGGCCGCCGCGATCAGGGACACCTGTGCGGCGCCGGCGTGCAGGGCCAGGATGGCGATCAGCGGAAACGCGTCCAGCGCCAGCCATGTCCCCAGCGAGCTCACCGCATAGGCCCCCCAGAGCCACGCGAAGTCTCGTCCCAGCCCCCGCGCCATCGGCCGCCCCCGCCTCTCCCCAAGCGAACAGAGGTCGATCCAACACCCGTCCGGGACCGGGAGCCAACCGACGGCCGTCAGCCGGTCCGATGCGGGGGCTCCACGCCAGGACAGGGATCATGCGCGCCACCTCGTGACGCGAGCACCGGGTAGGGCTGCAGCCACAGCACCTCGCCTCCGGTCGCGGGTTCCGGGCGGCACCTGGCGAGGAGGTCTAGGCAGGCGTTGGTGGCGATCCGGCATGGCCGACCCGGTGCCGGATCGGGCTGAGCGGCCCCGGCGGGAGAGGTCCCGCGCCGGGGCCGGTGGGGGTCAGACGGGGGCGTCGAGGCGGGAGAGCAGGTCGTCGTCGAGCTTCACGTCGGCCATGACCTCCTCCAGCTGGGCGACCGAGCTGACCCCGACGATCGGGAGGATGTCCTGCGCGCGCAGCCAGGCGAGCACGACCTGGTTGCGCGTCGCGCCGATCTCGCCCGCGACCTCGTCGAGCACGGCCAGCCGCCTGGTGGTGCCCGGGTGGTCGTAGTGCTCGGGCAGCGGCTTGGCCGTGTACGCGCCCGCCAGCAGTGAGGAGTAGACCCACAGCTTGAGGTCGCCCTCGGAGCGCACGTAATCGAGCAGCTCCTTGGTGACCAGGGTGTGGCCGCCCTCCGGCAGCCGTACGCCGGGGCGGGGACGGAGGTAGGAGTGACGGAGCTGCACGTGGCCGTACCGGGTGCCGCCGCGCGCGGCCGCCAGTGCGCGGGCCCGCTCCAGCCGCCAGGTGGCGTGGTTGCTCGCGCCGATCTCCCTGGCCTTGCCGGCCCGCACCACCTCGTCGAAGGCGGCGACGGTCTCCTCCAGCGGCGTCGTCCTGTCGTCGATGTGGGCCCAGTACACGTCCACGTGATCGGTGCCGAGGCGCCGCAGGCTGCCCTCGATCGCGGCCCGCACGACACCGGCTGACAGGCCCTCGGCGGCGTCGAGCGTACGGGCGCCGGGCACGGACGGGCGGGCGCCGCACTTGGTGCTGATCACCACCGCGTCCCGGTCGCGGCGGGAGGCGAGCCACCGGCCGATGGTGGCCTCGCTCTCATCCCCGGTCGCGCCGTCCAGCCAGAAGGGGTAGTTGTTGGCCGTGTCGAGGATCGTTCCGCCGCCTTCGACGAAGCGGTCGAGTATGGCGAAAGAGGTCTCTTCGTCCACGGCTGTCCCGAAGGGGATCGTCCCCAGAGCGATTCTCATGCCGATCACCCTGCCGCCTGGAGCGCACTCCAGCGCAAGCCGCTTTCACCGGCGGCGGGTGAGGGCCTTCCGGCCGCGCGCCACGATCGTCTCGACGTCCTTGAGGTCGTCCATGTCGTGGGCGGTCGCCAGCGCTTCCTTCGCCGCGTCGTAGGCGTCCAGGGCAGCGTTCCAGTCGATTTCGCCGGTTCTGTCCGCTGCGCCGTCGATCTCCTCTCCCAGCCGCGTGACGTTCTCCTCCTGCACGCTCCGGGCGTCCGAGAACCGGACGGCCCTTTCCGCGGCCTGCTTCCTGGCGGCCTTCCTCCGGCGGGTTCCGCGTACGACGAGCCCGAGGACGATCCAGAAGACGATCAGGCCCACGATGCCGAAGAAGACCACCCAGCCGGCGCCGAGCCTGCTGGTGGACCCGGACAGGTCGGCGTCCTCCGCGTAGTCGACCTCCAGGCCGGTGACCTCGGCGTCCTGGAAGGTCGCGCCCCGCAGCTCGGCCGACTGCAGGCTGGCGTCGGTCAGCGTCGCCTTACGGAAGACCGCGTCCCGGAGCCTGCCGCTGTTGAGCTGTGCCCGGTCCATCCGCGCGGCGGTGAAGTCGGCCTGGTCCGCCGTGACGCTGGTCATCTCCGCCCCGCGAAGATCGGCGCCGGTCAGTGTGGCCCCGGTCAGGTCGGAGCTGCTCATCGCGGCCTCCGAGAGGTCCGCCCGGGTCAGGTTCGCCCCGGTGAGGTCCGCGCTGCCGAGCGCGGCCCGTCGCAGGTGCGCGCCGGTCAGGTTCGCGCCCTTGAGGGAGCGGAAGGTCGTCCCGGCCGCGGAGACGTTCCGCAGGATGGCCCGGTTGAGCTTGACGCTGCTCAGGTCGAGGCCGTCCAGCTTGGCGCCGGTGAGGTCGGCGCAGCTCAGGTCGTCGGGGAAGTCGGTGACCGTGGTCAGGTCCCACCCCGCGTAGTGCTGGCCCTCGCCCGGCTCGCACGCCGCGCCGGGAGCGGGCAGGTCCTTCGGCACGCCCGTGCTCCCGGCCAGCCGGGCGCCCCGTACGTCACGCAGGTCGGCCCCGCCGAGGTCGGCGTCCCGGAAGTCCGCGCCGTCCATCACCGACCCGTACAGCTGTGCGTCCCGGAGGTCGGCCCGCCGCAACACGGCCTTGATCAGAGTGGCGCCGTAGAGCCGGGCCTTCGGGGCCTTCACCCGGGTGAGGTCGGCCCGGCGCAGGTCGGCGCCGTAGACGTCGGCGTCGGTGAGGTCGGTGCCGACCAGCTTCGCGTCGTCGAACTGGGCGGAGTACGCCTTGGCCCGCGTCAGCGTGGCCCCGCTCAGGTCGGCTCCCTCCAGGTGCGCGCCGTACGGCGAGGAGTCGTCCATCGTCGCCCCGCGCAGGTCCGCGCCCCGCAGGTCCGCGTAGTAGAGCTCGGCCTCGGACAGGTCGGCCTTGCCCAGCCTGACCCCGGCCATCTGGGCGTTCCCGAGATGCGTCCCCTTGAGCGACGCTCCGCGCAGGTCTGCCCCGGTGAGCGGGACGCGTACGTACAGCCCGTCCAGCGTGGCGCCGCGCAGGTCGGCGCAGGACAGGTCGGCGGGCAGGGCGGCCCGGGTGAGATCCCGCCCGGCCAGTTTCGGGCCACTGCCGGGACGGCACGGGAGCGGCGCGGCGGAGGCCGGCGAGACCAGGACCACCGGCAGGACGACGGCGGCGGCGAGTGTCATGCCGGCGAGTAGGCGGGGAAGGCCGGGCATCTCTGTCTCACTGTCTCCTTCGGAAGAGCCGCCTTTCGGAGCAGGTCCCCGGGAAAGGCGTTGAACAGCACCCGTTATATGGGGAACTGTTTGCGATCCGCTTGCGAACCGCCTACAGACACAACCGCTCGCGGCGGTACGGCATCCGCTGTGACAGGATCAATGGCGTGGCCGTGTACACACCTGGACAGGTCGTCGAGGAGACCGGTTTCAGCCTCGACACCCTTCGTTACTACGAACGGATCGGGCTGCTGGAGCCGATCGGCCGGAACGCGTCGGGCCAGCGGCGCTTCACCGAGGAGGACGTGAGCTGGCTCGGCATGGTCCGCTGCCTCAGGGACACCGGCATGCCGATCGCCGAGATGCTGCGCTTCGCCGCGCTCGTACGGCAGGGTGAGCACACCATCGCCGACCGCATCGCGCTGCTGGAGGAGCACGACCGGAAGGTCGAGGCCCAGATCGCCGACCTGCGTCAGAAGCAGGGCGGGGTGCAGCGGAAGATGCAGTACTACAAGGACGTGCTCACCATGCGCGCCATGCTCCCCGACTGCGAGCAGGCCTCCTGAGGGCCGGACCGGGCCGGTCCAGGTGCGTGACCGGCCATGCTGGACTGCGCCCGCTGGTGCCCGGCCCGCTGGTGCCCGGCCCGCTCGTGGCGGGCCGGGCGGGCGGGCGGCTTGTAAGGCTGGCTCAGGAGGCCCGGTACGCCTCGGCCTGGAGGTTGTAGAGCTCGGCGTAGAGCCCGTCGAGCGCGATCAGTTCGTCGTGCGTGCCGTGCTCGCGGACGAGGCCGTGGTCGAGCACGTAGATGCGGTCGGCGTAGCGGACGCTGGCGAGCCGGTGCGTGATGAGCAGCACCGTCCGCCCGTCGGCGTGCCGCCTGATCCGGTCGAACAACGCGTGCTCGGCCCGGGCGTCGAGGGCCGCCGTGGGCTCGTCGCAGATCAGCAGTGGCGCGTCGCGGTAGAAGCCGCGCGCCACCGCCACACGCTGCCACTGGCCGCCCGACAGTTCGTGGCCGTTCTTGAACCGGCGGTCCAGCAGCGTGCGGTAGCCGTGCGGCAGTTCGGCGATTACCTGGTCGGCGCCCGCCACCTCGGCGGCGCGGACCACCTCGTCCTCGCCCCTCTGCATGCCCATCGTGATGTTGTGGCGGGCGGTCAGCGGCCACCGGGTGTGGTCCTGCGCGATGACCGCGATCCTGCGGCGCAGGCTGTCGGGATCGACCCCGGTCACGTCGACGTCGTCCCACAGCACCCGGCCGCCGTCCGGCTCGTACAGCCCGGCGAGGATCTTGGCGAGGGTGGTCTTGCCCGAGCCGTTCTCCCCGACGAGGGCCACGACCTCCCCGCGCTCGACGCGGGCCGACACCCCGCGCAGGGCCGGGGCCGGCGTGGCGGGGTAGGTGAACGTGACGTCCTCGACCGTGATGCGCTCGAAGCGTTCCGGGGCCTGCCGCTCGCGGAGGGGCGGGACCCTGCCCTCGGCGTGCGCGGCGAAGTCCAGGAAGTCGGTGAAGTAGAGGCCCTCCTCGTAGAGCCGGTTCGTCGCGTACAGGAGGCTCGCCAGCGACCCCTGGCCGGTCCGGATGGCGAGCACCGCGGTGCCGGCCACCGCGAGCGGCACCGCGCCGATCACCAGCAGCACCCCGAGCGTGACGTAGACGACGCCCTGCCCGACGCCGCCGAGCGCCTCGCCCAGGATCCTCGCGAACGTCTGCCGCCGCGCGAGCGCGAGCATCACCCGCTGCTCGCCCATGGCGACCGTGTCGAACATGCGGAGCAGGAAACGGCGCATGGTGAACGTGCGCACCTCGGCCGCGGTGTCCTTGTCGGCGAGCAGTTCCTCGATGATCCACTTGCGGCGGCGGGCCGAGATCAGCTGCAGGTTGGTCGTGTAGCGCATCCTGGCCGACCGGACCGTCGCCCAGGCGTCGGGCAGCACCGCCAGCAGGAGCAGCGGCAGCAGCACGGGGTGCAGCACGCCCAGCACGCCCGCCGCGGCCGCGAGCCCGACGAGGGCGGTCACGGTGTCGATGGCCGCGCTCACGATCGAGTCGGCCACCATGCCGCGCATGCGGGCCCGCTGCAGCGCGTCGTGGAACTCCGGATCGTCGTAGCAGACGAGCTCGACCTGGCTCGTCAGCGTGTAGAGCCGTCGCTCGGTGATGCGGCTGACCTGGGGTGACAGCCGCGACTCGGCCCAGCCCGCAGCGGCCTGCACCGCCGTGCGCACGGTGGCGGCGAGACCCACGAGCAGCAGGCTCGGCAGCGCGGCCCGGACCCGGTCGGGGGTCGGGCCGGCCTGGAGCAGCGCGGTCAGGACGCCGGTGGTGGCCAGCAGGCCGAAGGCGGTGAAGACGCCGCCGAGCACGCTCAGCGCGATGGTGGCCAGGGTGTCGCGAGGGCTCGCCTCCCACGCGATCCGGAGGGCCTGGCGGGTCAGGCCGGGCAGCCTCCGCGCCACGGTCAGGAAACTGAGCCCCGCCATCGTGCCGTAGTGCCGGGCCCACTGAGGTGACTCGATCTCCTCCAGATCGGGTAGGTCGTCCTCGGACAGATGGTCGTGTCCCCCCTGCTGTGTGACCGTCATGCCAGCAGTGTGTGCGCCCGTACCGACAATTTCGCGGGCTCCGGCCGCAGTGCTCCCTTTGACGCACGTCCCTAACAGTCCGCCAACCTCCGTATGCAGAGACGTTATCGGGACAAACTTGACGGCGTGCCCGTGGAAGTGGGTGGATGGGCTCTGCTGACAACGTTGTCAGCCATATGTGTCTTCGGGGAGCCCGAAATCCTCGCGAAAAGCCTGAAGGGAATGTTGCGATGAGACGACGGTGGATGGCGGCCGTCGCGGTCTCGGTGGCAGGCCTGCTGACCCTTTCCGCGTGCGGCGGCGGTGACAAGCAGGACACCGCGGGCGGTCCGGCCGCGCACAAGAAGGTCGAGGTCTTCTCGTGGTGGACGGGCCCGGGTGAGGCCGACGGCCTGAAGGCGATGCGTGAGATCTTCGCCAAGGAGAACTCCAACTTCGAGTTCTTCGACGCGGCCGTGGCCGGCGGCTCGGGCGACCAGGCCAGGGCGCTGCTGTCGAGCAAGCTGCAGGCCAACCAGCCTCCGGACACCTTCCAGGGGCACGCCGGGGCCGAGCTCCAGGGCTACATCAAGAGCGGCAAGCTGGAGTCGCTGAACTTCCTGTACGACGAGCTGAAGCTCAAGGACGTGCTGCCGCAGCAGCTGATCGACCAGATCACGGTGGAGGGCCAGGTCTACTCCGTGCCGGTGAACATCCACCGGTCGAACGTTCTGTGGTTCAACCCCTCGGTCCTCAAGGACGCCGGGATCTCCGGCGCGCCGAAGACGGTGGACGAGTTCATCGCCGACCTGGAGAAGGTCAAGAAGAGCGGCAAGATCCCGCTGTCGATCGGCTCGCAGTGGACGCTCGTCCACCTGCTGGAGTCCGTGCTGCTCGGCTCGCTCGGCACCGACGCCTACAACGCGCTGTGGACGGCCACCTCCGACTGGTCCAACGCGAACGTGACCAAGGCGCTGGAGAACTTCAAGACGATCCTGTCTTACGCCGGGACCCCGCAGGACGACTGGCAGCCGGCGGCCAAGCAGGTCGCCGACGGCGAGGCCGCCTTCAACATCATGGGCGACTGGGCCTACGGCTACTTCCACAACCCGCCGGAGGGCGGTCTCGGCAAGGAGTCGAAGAAGGACTTCGACTGGGCCGCGTCCCCGGGCACGGACGGCACGTTCATGTGGCTGTCGGACAGCTTCACCCTGCCGAAGGGCGCGCCCAACCGCGACGGCGCGATCGCGTGGCTGAAGGTGGCCGCCAGCAAGGAGGGCCAGGACGCGTTCAACCCGCTGAAGGGCTCGATCCCCGCCCGCAAGGACGCCGACCAGTCGCTCTACAAGGACTACCTGTCCTGGAGCCTGGAGCAGTGGTCCGCCGACAAGCTGGCCGGCTCCATCCAGCACGGCGTGGTCGCCAACGACACCTGGCGTACCGCGATCACCGACGCGGTCGGCCTGTTCCAGCAGGACAAGAACGTCGCCAAGTTCCAGCAGGCGCTGGTCGCGGCGGCCAAGAACAGCGGCCAGTGAACAGTGGCCGGTGACCACCGGCCAGTGAGCTGATCTCCCCGTACGGCCCACGCCGTGACCGCCGCCGGGCTCCGGCCGGCGCGGCGTGGGCCGTGCTTGACTTCTGAGAGGCGCAAGTGACGCGGGTGCGCAGATGGCTGCCGGGGCTGCTCCTGGTCTCGCCGTCGATCATCCTCATCGCGGTCTTCGTGTACGGCCTGCTGGGCTGGAACTTCAAGCTCGCCATGACCGACAAGCACAACGAGATCGCGGAGATCCCCGGCAGGTTCGTGGGGCTGGAGAACTTCACCGGCATCTGGGGCGAGGAGCGCTGGGGCCTGTCGGTCCGGCACTCGATCGTCTTCACGCTGGTCTTCGTCGCCGGCGCGCTCGTCCTCGGCTGGCTCCTCGCGTTCCTGATGGAGAAGGGCATCCGGGCGGAGGGCGGCTTCCGCACCGTCTACCTGTTCCCGATGGCCGTCTCCTTCATCGCCACCGGAGTGGTGTGGCGGTGGCTGATGAACAGCGCGACGGGCGAGCACGCGGTGGGCCTCAACCGGCTCTTCCACTACATCGGGCTCGACTTCCTGCAGTGGCAGTGGTTCCGCGATCCCGACTGGGGCATGGCGGCCATGGCGATCCCGGCCGTCTGGCAGATGTCCGGATACATCATGGCGCTGTTCCTCGCCGGGTTCCGCGGCGTTCCCGACGAGCTGCGGGAGGCCGCCCGGGTGGACGGCTGCGGCGAGTGGGGGGTCTACCGGCACGTGGTGCTGCCGATGCTGCGCCCGGTGACGCTCTCCGCGCTGATCATCCTCGGCCACATCTCGCTGAAGGTCTTCGACCTCGTCGTCGCGGTGTCGGGCAAGCAGATCATCACCGACGTGCCCGCGACGTTCATGTGGACGGCGGTCTACGACTCGCACGACCCGGCCAAGGGCGCGACGATCGCGTCCTACATCGTGCTGTCCGTCGTGATCTTCGTCGTGCCCTACCTGATCTGGAACGCCCGTAAGGGGAACCGTTCATGACCGCCCACGTCGCCGGGAAGGCCCCGCGTACGGCGCCCGCCGCCCCGGCCCGCGAGAAGGGCAGGGCGGGCACGTGGGTGCGGCTCGTCCTGTTGCTGCTGTTCGTCCTGGTCTTCCTGATCCCGGTCTACGTGCTGCTGGTCACGAGCTTCAAGCCGCTCAGCGAGGCCGACCCCGCCCAGGCGTGGAACCTCCCGAAGGTCTGGACGACCGAGGCGTGGAGCGTCGCCTGGGAGAAGCTCGAACCGGGCATCGTCAACAGCTTCCTGCTCGCGATCCCCGGGTCGCTGATCTCCGCCGCGCTCGGGTCGCTCAACGGGTACGTGCTGTCGAAGTGGCGCTTCCCCGGCGCCGACGTGCTGTTCACGCTGTTCCTCTTCGGGATGTTCATCCCGTACCAGGGCGTCATGATCCCGCTGGTGCAGCTGATGGTGGACCTGGGCGACGCGCTCGGCGTGCAGCTCTACGGCGGCATCCCGGGCCTGGTCCTCGCCCACGTGGTGTACGGCATCCCGATCTGCACGCTGATCTTCCGGAACTACTACGTGACGATCCCCGACGAGCTGATCGAGGCCTCCCGCGTCGACGGCGCGGGCATGCTGCGCACGCTCTGGTCGATCGTGCTGCCGGTCTCCGGCCCGGCGTTCGCCGTGGTGATCATCTGGCAGTTCACCTCGATGTGGAACGACTTCCTCTTCGCCGTCTTCCTCACCGGGCCCACCTCGTGGCCGACCACGGTCATGCTCAACAACATCGCGGGCGCGGTGACGACGCCGTACAGCCAGCAGATGGCCGCGGCGATCCTGGCGTCCATCCCCACGATGGTCGTGTACGTCCTGCTCGGCCGGTTCTTCATGCGCGGCCTCATGGCCGGCGCGCTCAAGGGCTGACGCTCGGCGGCCGGTCGTCACAGAGCGGGGGCACCGGCCACCAGGGCGTCCCCGAGAGGGGTGCGCCGGTAGAGCACCTGCCGCCCGACGCGGGTGCCGGCCACCAGCCCGGCGGCGCGCAGCGCGCCCACGTGGCCGCCGGCCGTGCCGAGCGCCAGCCCGAGGCGGGCGGCGAGTTGCGTCGTGGTCGCCGGAGTCTCCAGCTCGGCCAGCATCCGGGCCCGGGACCGGCCGACCAGCCCGGCGAGCGCCGCATCGCCGCCCGCCCGCAGGCGCCCCGCCGCCACCCCGCGCGCCGGATACACCAGCGCGTACGGCCAGGCGTCGTCGAGATAGGCGATCACGTTCCGTACGAAGACGCTGGGCAGGAACAGCAGGCCCCGGCCGTCCAGCCGGTGCCGCTCGTCCCCCTTGCCGGGGGCCCCGACCTCGATCCGGCCCGGTTCCGGCCGCCAGCGGACCCGCGGGCCGAGGTCGCCGAGCGCGGCCGCCCACCCGTACGTCGCCAGCCGCCCGGCCCGCTGGATCACGTCGCGCTCCAGGACGGCGTGGAAACGCGGCCATTCCGGCGCCACCAGGTCGGTCCAGGTGCGCTCCAGCCCGTCGGCCAGCGACGCGACGACGTGCTCGTCGTCCAGCACCGTCATGATCTCGGCGGGCGGGGGCGGCCGTCCGTCCAGCGACAGCGCGATCTCGGTGCGCGCCCGGTCCAGCGGTGTGGCCCGCATCGCCGCGATCTCCTCGGCGAAGGAGACGTTCACGCCCGCCGGCGGCGGTGCGATGAAGTCGGCGTTGTAGGCCCCCTGCCGGAACAGCGCCACCAACGCCCGCGCTCCCGCGCTCGCGGTGAGCAGCCGGGCGAACCGGGGACGCGCCACGGCGGCCCAGGCCGCGTGCGCGCCCGCCTGCTGCCGCCCGGACAGCATCCACATCGCGTGCATGGTCTCGTTCAGCGGGGAGATGGCGAACCGGCTGGCGGCGACGTCCTGGGGACCGACCTCGATCAGGTACACGACGTCCATTCTTCGGCCATTTCCGAAGGATTGGCGCGGCCGGAGGCCGGGTGCCGAGCATGGTCGCCGGGAGGTGGCCATGACACCGGGCCAGGACAGATCCACATTCCGGGCGTGCTTCGCCGTCGCGGAGTTCCGGGTGCTGTTCGGGAGCCAGCTTCTGCTGGTCCTGGGCGACACCGTGAAGATGCTCGCGTTCTCCGTTCTGGTCTACGCGCGGACGGGGTCGCCCGGTTTGGCGGCGCTCGCGTACATGATCGGGTTTCTGCCGCAGGTCGCGGGTGGCGTGTTCCTGCTGTCGCTCGCCGACCGGTGGCGCCCGCGTGCGCTCATGGTCGCGGGCGATCTCCTGCGCGTGGCCACGTGCCTGGTCCTCGGCCTCGGCGACCTGCCGATCGGGGTCATGCTCGCGCTGGTGTTCGCGGCGGGCGTGCCCACGCCGCTGTTCTCGGCCGCCCGCGCCGCCGTGCTGCCCGACGTGCTGGACGGCGACGCGTACGTGCTCGGCCGGGCGGTGTTCGGCACCACCGCGGCGGGCGCGCAGATCGCGGGCCTGGCGGCCGGCGGCGGCCTGCTCGCCGTGTCGGGTCCCGCCCGGGCCCTGCTGATCACCGCGGCGTTGTCACTGGTCAGCGCGGTGGTCGTACGGCTGGGGCTGCGCGACCGCCCGGCGCGGGCCACGAGGGGCGAGCGGGAGGCCGGGGCCGTACGGACGACGTTGCGGGTCAACCGGGCGCTGCTGACCGACCGGGCCGTCCGGGGGCTGCTGCTGGCCGGGTGGCTGCCGGCCATGCTGTCCGTCGGGGCGGAGGCCGTCTACCTGCCGTACCTGACGGACGAGGGATCGGCGCCGGGCGTGGGGATCGTCCTCGCCGCCGCGGCGGCGGGGATGGGCGCGGGGGAGTTCGTGGTCGGCAGGTTCGCCGCGCCCGCCGTGCGGGAGCGGCTGGCCTTCCCGCTGGCGTTCGTGCTCGGCGTGCCGCTGCTCGGGTTCGCCGTCCGGCCGGGCGTCGCGGGAGCGGCGGCGCTGGCGGCGCTCTCGGGGGCCGGGCTGGCCTACAACCTGGGGTTGCAGCGGCGGTTCCTCGACGCGGTGCCGCCGCACGCCCGGGGCCAGGCGTTCGGCCTGCAGACCTCCGGCGTGATGACGGCCCAGGCGCTGGGCGCCGCGGCGGCCGGGGCGCTCGCCGAGGTGGTGCCCGCCCATCTCGCCATCGCGCTGACGGGCTGCGCTTCCGTCGCCGCCGTGGTCGTGCTGCGCCGGCACCTGCGTGGCGGCGCGCGTCCCGGTGTCAGCCGCGGTCCCGGCGGGGCGGGGGAGGGCGCTCGCCCGAGCCGCGCGGGATCAGCCGGGTAGGCAGTTCGAACCGGGTGACCGGGCCGTCGTCCCCGGCCAGGCGCAGGAACAGCAGGTCGGCCGCCGTACGGCCGAGCCGCGCGGGGTCCTGCGCCACCACGGTCACGCCCAGCAGGTCGGCCAGTTCGAAGTCGTCGAACCCGACCAGGGCGAGGCCGCCGAGGCCGGGTGGCGCACGGTCCGGGAAGGCGCCGGTCGTCACCGGGCCGGGCGCGGAGCCGGTGATCGAGGCCAGCGCCCGCAGCGTCTCGACGGTGGTCCGGCCGTTGCCGGTCAGCAACGCGGTCGGCGGGTCGGACGCCCCCAGCAGCCGGGTGAGGTCGGCCCGCAACCGCGCCGGTTCCGCCGGTCCCATGGCCACCAGGTCCTCGTCGTACGGCAGGCCCGCGGCGGCCAGCGCCTCCCGGTAGCCGCGCAGCCGCTCGGCGGCCGTGAAGATCCTGGGAAGGTCGCCGAGGAAGGCGACGCGGCGATGACCGTGCGCGATCAGATGCGCCGTGCCCGCCCGGGCCCCACCCACGTTGTCGGACAGGACGACGTCCGCCTCGCAGCCCGCGCCGGGCGGCCGGTCGGCGAACACCGCCCTGGTCCCCGCCTCGAACTCGGGCGCCAGATAGGTGTGGTCCGTCCCGGCGGGCACGATGATCAGCCCGTCCACCCGGCGGGCGCAGAAGGCGAGCACGAGGTCGCGCTCCCGGGCCGCGTCCTCCTGGGACGACCCGGTGAACAGCAGGCATCCGTGGTGCAGCGCGGTCTCCTCGACCGCCCGGCTGAGACTGGAGTAGAAGACGTCGGCGGCGTCCTCGATGACCAGGCCGATGCTCGCCGTACGGCCGCGGCGCAGCGTCCGCGCGCTGTCGTTGCGGCGGTAGCCGAGCCGGTCGATCGCGGCGTGCACCCGCAGCGCCGTCGCCGCGTTCACGCCGGGCTCGTTGTTGACGACGCGGGAGACGGTCTTCAACGCCACGCCGGCCGCGGCGGCCACGTCGTTCATGGTCGGACGGCCGCGTCTGGTCTCTCCCACGCAGGGATCATCTCCCATTCCACGACGCCTGGACAACGTTGTCAGCACGCCGTCACGTCACGACTCCATCGGCGTGTCCGGTCGCCGCGCGATCGGGCGGGGCGCAGGTCCAGCGATCGGCGGTCGCCGAGGTCGGCTTTGAACAGCGGCGGTAGGGTTTCGCGGGTGATGAGGGGGATTGTGGGCTATCGGGGCGATGTGTTGCTGATAGTCGGATTTGTCCTTGCGGCGCTGAATCTCCGGCCCGCGCTTGCGGGTGTGTCGCCGATCCTCCCCACGATCATGCGCGACCTCGGCCTCGGCCCCGCGGGCGGCGGTGCCATCACCACGGTCATGGTGGGGTGCCTCGGCCTGCTCGCCCCGGCCGCGCCCGTGCTGGCCACCCGGATCGGGCTCGACCGCACCCTGCTGGCCGGCCTGCTCGTCCTCGCGGCCGGCGTGGCCCTGCGCAGCGCGGACGGGGTGAGCGCCCTGTACGGCGGGGCCGCGCTGGCCGGCGCGGCGATCGCCGTCATGAACGTGGTCATGCCGGGGCTGGTCAAGCAGCACTTCCCCGGCCGGATCGGCCTCTTCACCGGTCTGTACGTCTCGGTCATGGTGGGCGGGGCCGCCCTGGCCTCGGCGGTCATGGTCCCGGTGACCGACGGTTTCGGCTGGCGGACGGCGGCCGGTTCGGCGGCGCCGCTCGCGCTGCTGGCGGCGGCTCTGTGGGCGGTGGTCGCGGTCCGGCCGGGCGCCGTACGCCGGGCGCCGCGCGTGGGGACGGATCCGGCCCCGATCGCACGGGCGGAATCGGCGGAGGTCCTGGCCGCGGAGAACCGGAGGGCCGGCGCCCGGGCGACGGCTCCGGGGGCGCGGCGGGTCCCGGCGGCGGGGGACGGGCGGGCCGGTGGGCGGCCCTACTTCGCCCTGCTCCGCGCACGCGCCACCTGGCTGGTCGCCGCCTTCATGGGCCTGCAGTCCCTGACCTTCTACGTCATGCTGGCCTGGCTGCCGACCATCTTCCAGGCGGCCGGTCTGCCGGCCGGGCAGGCGGGATACCTGCTGGGCCTGACGAACCTCGTGCAGATCCCCGCGGCGCTGATCGTCCCCCTGCACGCGGGACGTGCGCGTTCCCAGGTGCCGCACGTCGTCGCCGCCATGCTGCTGGTCATCGCCGGATACGCCGGACTGCTGCTCGCGCCCACGACGGCGCCCTGGCTGTGGATGGTCGTCCTGGGCCTCGGGCAGGGAGCCGCGATCGCGCTCGCCCTGCTAGTGATCACCGTGCGGGCGCCGGACCCGGCCTCGGTGACGGCGTTGTCGGCGGTCGCCCAGACGGGCGGCTACCTGCTCGCCGCGCTCGGGCCGCTCGCGATCGGCGTGCTCCACGAGGTCTCGGGCGGCTGGACCGTGCCCCTGCTCGCCGCGCTGGGCGCCTGCGTCGTCCAGCTGGCCGTCGGCGTGCTCGCCGCCCGCCCCGCACCCGTCTGAGGATCGACCCGTCGCCGGAAGGGCCGCGGCGAGGTCAGTCGTCGCCGAGGATCATGTTGAGGACCCAGCTGATCACGCCCACGACGATGGCGCCCCAGAAGGCGGCGACGAATCCGCTGACGTGGAAGGGAAGGTCGAGCTGCCCGGCGAGCCAGCTCGTCAGCAGCAGGAGCGCGGCGTTCACCACGAGGGCGAACAGGCCCAGCGTGAGCACGTAGAACGCGCATCCGATGGTCTTGATGACCGGCTTGATGACGGCGTTCACCAGACCGAAGATCAGCGCGACCGCGAGGAGGGTGCCGATCTGTTTGGCGGTGGAGCCGGCGCTCACGGTGATGCCGTCCACCAGCTTGGTGGACGCCCATAGGGCCGCGGCCACCACAACGATCTTGAGTATGACCTTCACGTCCACGATCCTTCCACGGTGCGGCAAAGAGTGCGCGGTTTCCGTGTCCGGGGAACGGCCGGAGCCGTACGCCCGGTTCCCCCCGGCTTGACCGGGCGCGGCGGCGCGGCGGGTGTGGGCCCCGGCACGCCTTTCTCCCGGCGCCGGGTATAAGCGGCAAACATCGGGGAAACCCTCCTTGCGGAGGTGAGATCGAATGGACGTGGAAGAGCTGGAGTCGCTACCCGCGAAGGAGCTGCACGACCGGGCCGTGCGCTACGCCGTGCGACACGGTGACCTGGGTTTCCTGTGGGATCTGCTGAAGGTCATCCCGGCGGCCGAGGCGGCCAGCGGAAACACCGACGAGACCGCGAACGACCTCAGCAGGGTGTCGGCGCTGCTCAGCGATGCCATGGCGGCGGGCGAGGGCGAGCTCGGCGACGCGCTCCGGCCGGTCTACGTCGACTACCTGTCCAGACACCCCGACGCCTGAGCGCACTCCGCCCCTGCTCAGCAACCTCTCATCTCCCCACGTCACAATGACGGCGTGGTCAAGACACAGGTGCTGGTGGTCGACGACGAGCCCGAGGTCCGCGATGCGATCGCGCGCGCCCTGCGGGTCGAGGGGTACGGCGTGGCGACCGCGGGCGACGGCCTCGACGCCCTGGACGTCATCGGCGGCTCGGCGCCCGACCTGATGGTGCTCGACGTCCTGATGCCGGGGATGGACGGCATCGAGGTCTGCCGGGCGCTGCGCGGCGACGGCAACCGGCTGCCGGTCCTCATGCTGACCGCGCTGGACGGGATCGGCGACAAGGTCGCCGGGCTGGACGCGGGCGCCGACGACTACCTCGTCAAGCCGTTCGCGCTGGAGGAGCTGTTCGCCCGGGTGCGGGCGCTGCTGCGCCGCGCCGCGCCGTCGCCCGAGGCGGGCTTCGCCGACCTCCACCTGCTGCCGGACAGCAGGCAGGCCCGGCGCGGCCGCCGGCTCATCGACCTGACCAGGACCGAGTACGCCCTGCTGGACCTGCTGATTCGCAACGGCGGTCAGGTGCTCACCCGGCAGGTCATCCACGAGCGCATCTGGGGCTACGGCTTCCGGCCCGGCTCCAACCCCCTGGAGGTCTACATCCGCTACCTCCGCAGGAAGACCGAGGCGGGGGGCGAGCCCCGGCTGATCCACACCGTGCACGGCCTGGGGTACGCGCTGAGAGAGCCGGTCGGTGAGCCGGTTGGTGAGCCGGCGGGGGAGGAGCGGTGAAGCTCCGCTGGCGGCTCGCGATGGCCTCGGCGCTGGCCGCCGCGGTCAGCGTGATCGTCGTCATCGTGGCCGCCTACTTCATCACCTGCCGCCGGGTCGAGTGGGCGAGGGACCACTACGGGACGTACGAGGGGTACGGCGACCCCCCGCCCCGCGGCGTGCTGGCCGCGCTCGCGGACGTCGACGACCTGGGCTGGCCCTTCGTCGCCGTGGCCGTCGGCGGGCTGGTGCTGTCGGGGGCGCTCGGCTGGCTGGCCGCCCGGGCGGCGCTGCGGCCGGTGAACGCGCTCAAGGACGCCGCGGGACGGGTCACCGCGACCCGGGATCTCACCACCCGCATCCAGGTGTCCGGGGACGACGAGCTGAGCAGCCTCGCCCGGAGCTTCAACGCCATGCTCGACGCCCTCGAACGCTCCGCGAAGTCGCAGAAACGCCTGGTCGCCGATGCCTCCCACGAGCTGCGCACGCCGCTCACCGCCGTACGGACCAACGTGGAGCTGCTGATCAGGGGCAACCTGCCCCCGGAGGACCGCGACGAGGCGAGCAGGGCCGTGATGAGCGGGCTGGAGGAGCTCACCGCGCTGGTCGCGGACGTGGTCGAACTGGCCCGCGACGAGGAGCCCGCCGTACTAGTGGAACGCGTGCGCTTCGACGAGCTGGTCTCCCGGGAGGTCGCCCGCGCGGCCAGGCACTGGCCCGCGACCGAGTACGCGGTGTCGGTCGAGCCCGCAGTGGTCCGCGGCGTGCCCGACCGGCTCGCCAGGGCCGTCGCCAACCTGCTCGACAACGCGGCGAAGTACAGCCCCAGGGGCGGGCGGGTCGAGGTGTCCCTGCAGGACGGCGTGCTGACCGTCCGCGACCACGGCCCCGGCATCTCGACCGACGACCTGCCGCACGTCTTCGACCGCTTCTACCGGGCGCCCTCGGCGCGGGCGCTGCCCGGGTCGGGGCTGGGGCTGGCGATCGTGGGCCAGGTGGTGGACAGCCACGGCGGCAGCGTTTCCGCCGGTCCCGCTCCCGGCGGAGGCACGCTCGTCCGGCTGGCGCTGCCAGTAGGGTAGACGCATGGGCTCTGTACGCGTCGAGCGGACCGAGGACGGCTTCGTCGCCCGCAACGAGAGCGGTGCGGAGATCGTGATGGGCTCCGGCGACGGGCTGTTCAGCCCGGTGGAGCTGCTGCTGGCGGCCGTGGGCGGGTGCAACATCATGACCGTCGAGCCGCTCACCGCCAAGCGCGGCCACCGGCTCGCGCGGCTCGCCGTGGAGGTCTCGGCGGAGAAGGAGAGCCCGACCCTGTTGCGGTCCGTCACCGTGACGTACGACGTGGAACTGCCGCCGGGGGACACGGGAGAGATCTTCGAGGCCGTCGCCGGACGGGTCCACGAACGGCACTGCACGGTGAGCCGGTCCCTGCAGCAGGGCACCGAGGTCAGGCTCGTGCTCGGCGAGTAGCACGGGCGGGCGTAGCCCGCCGGATGCAGGCCGAAAGTCAACCTGCGTATGACGACTTCATGGCAAGCGGGCTTGTACTGTTGAAGCATGTCCTCGGGAGAGGACGAGAGACTTTTTCGATAAGGGCGCGGATGGGGGAACCGCGTCCGGAAAGCGGGGGACCCGCCGGTGCCTTTGGGGAGGGCATTCCTGGCGGAACCGCTTTGATCCGGAGCCGGGCAGTTGGGGGACTGCCCGGCTCCGGCATTTTCCGGCCCGGCTCGTCCGAAGGCCGATCCCGTCCCCGCGCACTCCGCCCGGTCCCTTTTCCGCGCACCCCCGCTCGCTCCCTTCTCCGTGCACCCGTGCCCGGTCCCCTCCCCACGGACCCCCGCTCGGTCCCTTCTCCGCGCACCCCCGCCTGGTCCCTTCCTCGCCCGGGCGTCTTCCCGTGCCCCCGCTCGGTCCCTTCTCCGCGCGCCGCCGGCCGTACCGGCAGGTCCGGCTCGGGTTCTTGACCGCCGCCTTCCACCGGCTGTGCCAGCTGCTCTCTCCTCCCCGGCCTGCCGGCCGCGCCTCACCGTGCGTGGCGCGGGGCGCTTTACTTTCATGAAGGAGCGCCTGTGGCGGATCGCCCCAGATGCGCGGCGTGGCCGACGTTGCCGCTGCACAAACAAGCCGACAGGTAGATCTTCCGCGTGTTATGTGCGGTTTACTTTGCTCCGTCCTGACTCGTCCTGTAGTGTCCTATTCGTTGCCGCCGACCGGTGGCTGGATTGGACTTGGGGGAGGAGATCACGGTGGGCGACCCCGCCCGGACCTCCGACCCAAGACGCTTCGGATCCCACGTCTGACTCACGACGGCCTTCCGGCCGATCGCCATAGCTTCAGCGCACACGCCTCCGGGTGGTCGATCTGTCCCGCCCGGACACGTGGCCCGTCACCGCGACCCGCCGTACGGCGGGTCCCTTGATGACGCATGGCCATCCACTGTCGTCTCACGAAAGATCCCCAGCCTTGATGAAGACTCTGTCCGACCTGCGTGGCAAGCGACGGGTCACCGCCGTGGCCACGCTCGCCGGCGCCGCGGTGCTGGTCACGTCCCTCGTGGCCGCCGCCCCCGCGCCCGCGGAGCCGCCGGTCGGGGAAGCCGTCAACCTTTCCAGCATCGTCCCCATGCACGAGGAGGTCCTGTACGCGGGGGCTACCACGGGCTCGTACTTCTGGGATGACGCGTCGGGCCGCCAGGGAGACACCGGCATGCCGGCCATCGGCACGCCGATGCAGAAGGGCCTCTTCGCCAGCCCGAGCTGGCCGCTCGGCACCGAGGGCTACATCATGTACAAGGGCCGGAAGGCCAAGTTCTTCATCGGCGACCGCGGCCCGGGCATCCCCTCCGACAGCGGCGTCATGCTCGACATCGACGGCAAGACCTTCGCCGAGCTCACCGGCACCACCTGGAACGAGCACACGCTGACCATCAGCGGCGACGTCGGCCACATCCCGATCCAGTACGTCATCACGAGGTGGGGCGACGGGCCGGGCCTGCGCGGCGAGCCCGCTCCCTTCTCCAGCGGCGCGTGGCGGGGCTGACCGGCACGGGTGATCCCCGCATCCGGCGATGTGCGCGACCTGCGCGGGACTGCTATGGTTACGGACATCGCGGGCGCCGCTAGCTCAGTTGGTTAGAGCAGCTGACTCTTAATCAGCGGGTCCGGGGTTCGAGTCCCTGGCGGCGCACAACATGTGATCAGGCCCGGCATCCGGAACGGATGCCGGGCCTGATTCGTCCCGCGCTCCGTGCACGGGACGCCCGGTTTGTCTAAGATGCGTATGGGGTGCCGGGAAGTCTGGTCGGCTGTCGCTGACCCGATCCCGGAAACGGAGCCTCATGAGCACGCCCCGCCGCACCCCTCTTCTCGGCCCCGGGTCCCGGACGGAGACCCGCCGGATCGCCGACATCCTGCGGCAGGAGACCATCGGCGGCGCGTTGCTGCTGATCGCCGCGCTCGCGGCCCTCGTGTGGGCCAACTCGCCCTGGTCGGCCGGGTACGAGACGCTGCGGTCGGCCCGGGTGGGGCCCGAGGCGCTGCACCTCGACCTCAGCCTCGCGGCCTGGGCCGCCGACGGGCTTCTGGCGATCTTCTTCTTCGTCGCCGGGCTGGAGCTGAAGCGCGAGTTCGTCGCGGGCGACCTGCGCGACCCCCGGCGGGCCGCGGTGCCGGTCGTGGCGGCGGCCGGCGGCGTGGTCGTGCCCGCGCTGCTCTACCTGCTGGTGAACACGCAGCTCAACCCGCTGACCGGCCCCGGCGCGGACGGCGCGCTGCGGGGCTGGGCGGTGCCGACCGCCACCGACATCGCCTTCGCGCTGGCCGTGCTCGCCGTGGTGGGCAGGAACCTCCCGTCGGCCCTGCGCACGTTCCTCCTCACCCTCGCGGTCGTCGACGACCTGCTCGCCATCGCGATCATCGCGGTGTTCTACACCACGCACCTCGCGCCGCTTCCGCTTCTCGCGGCACTGCTCCCGCTGGGCCTGTTCGCCGTGCTCGTACGGCGCGGGGTGCGCGCGTGGTGGCTGCTGGCGCCGCTCGCCGCGGTCACCTGGGCCCTGGTGCACGCCTCGGGCGTACACGCCACGGTGGCCGGCGTGCTGCTCGCCTTCACCGTCCCGGTCCTCCGGGCCCGTCGGAAGGGCACGGCGGAGACCGCCGGGGAAGGCACGGCGGAGGGCGCGGGCCCGGCCGAGCACTTCGAGCACCGGTTCCGGCCGCTCTCCGCCGGAGTGGCGGTGCCGCTGTTCGCCTTCCTCTCGGCCGGGGTGGCGTTCGGCGGGCCCGGGGGCCTGCCGGGACTGCTCACCGACGGCGTTCCTCTCGGCGTCGTCGCGGGGCTCGTCGCCGGCAAACCGCTGGGCATCACGGCGGCCACCTGGCTCGTCGCGCGGTTCACCCGGGCCGGCATCGACGAGGGCCTGGCCTGGGTGGACATCGTGGGGGTGGCGGTCCTGTCCGGCATCGGGTTCACGGTGTCGCTGCTCATCGGCGAGCTCGCGTTCGGCGCCGGATCCACCAGGGACGGCCAGGTCAAGGTCGCGGTGCTGACCGGGTCGCTGGTCGCGGCGCTGCTGGCCACGGTGATCCTGCGCCTGCGGGACCGCGTCTACCGCCGTCTCGCCGAAACCGAAGCCGACGCCCAAGCCGACGCCGAAGCCGAAGCCGAAGCGCGGGCCGCCGCCCCGCCCACCACGTGACGGCTCGCCGGGCGACGGCTTACCAGGTGACGGCTCACCAGGTGACGGGGAGCGCGTCGAGCCCTCCGGTCAGCCTGCCGGTCCGCGCCTCCAGCTCCTCGTACGGCACGGCGAGTGCGAGCGAGGGGAAGCGCGCGAACAGGGCGCCGAAGACGGCGTTGAGCTCGATCCGCGCCAGGCCCGCTCCCAGGCAGTGGTGCGGGCCGTGGCCGAAGCCGATGTGCGGCCGCGGATCACGCCTGCGGATGTCGAATCTCTCGGGGTCGGGGTAGACGCGCTCGTCCCTGTTGGCCGCGTGGATCGCCAGCGCCACCAGCTCACCCTTCCGGATGCGCACCCCGCCGACCTCGACGTCGTCGTGCGCGTAACGGATCAGGCCGTGCTGGCTCGGCGCGCCGAACCGCATGATCTCCTCGACGGCGGCGTCGAGGAGGGAGGGATCACGCAGCAGCGCGTCGCGCTCGGCGGGATTGCGCAGGAACAGCAGCGTGCCGTAGTCGATCTGGTTGACCGTGGTCTCGTGGCCGGCGAACAGCAGACCGCCCGCGATCCTCGCGATGTCCTCCTCGGGCAGCGAGGCGTTCGCGAGGTCGGTGTAGACGTCCTCGCCGGGGTTCTCGCGCTTGGCCTTCACGATCTCGTAGGTGTAGGAGTTCAGCTCCATCTGCGCGTCCGCGGACCGGGCGAGATCGGTGAGGTCGGTCATCGCCTCGGCCACCGCCCGGAACCTGTCCCTGTCCTCGTACGGCACGCCGAGAAGCTCGCAGATCACCTGGATGGGGAGCGGAAGCGACAGCCCCGCGTGCAGGTCCGCCGGCGGGCCCTGCTCGGCGAGCCCGTCGAGGAGGTTCCCGACGAGCGCCCGCACGCCGTCCGACAGGGCGCGCATGCGCCGGGCCGAGAACGCGGGGGACAGCAGGCGCCGCATCTCCTTGTGGATGATCCGCTCGGTGGCGTAGTCGCCGGTCGGGCCGCCGAGCAGGACGTTGTTGGACAGCCGGGCCGCCGTCGCGGGAGCGGGGTGCGAGCGGCCGAACCGGTCATCGCCGAAGACCTGCCGGATCTCGTCGTAGCCCGTGACGAGCCATGCCTCGTCCCCGACATGGGTTCTGACCCTGGTGATCGGCGTGCTGGCGCGCAGCTCCCCGAAATATGGAGAGATATCCAGTATGTCCGGCCGATCGAACGGCAGTCGTGGCAGTTCGGGCATGGGCGGTCTTCCCTTCGGCCTAGGCGTGAACCACTCGAATCTCCCCCCTGACCGCCTGGCTGACAAGGTAGTAAAACCATGTCCGGTGTGACAGGAGAGCGGACGTTTGCCTCCTGCCACCGTCCCGTTCCTCCGGGTTCCGGCGTGGATCGTCAGGGTCGCGCCCGGGCGAGGCATGGGACGGATGGGGTTGGAGGAACGGGGATCAGGTGGTGGTGAAGTCACCGCAGCCCTGGGGGAGATCTTCACCCGGGCCGCGGTGGCGGGCCCTCCGGATGGGGGAGATGGCCTCTCACTACCAATCGTGTCCGGACGAGCACATCGTTGTGTCCCGGCACCGAGCCTGGAGGTGGTGACGAGTGCGGTTCTCCGCCGAGGACGCTGCGTACAGACAACTGAGCAGCGAGTACGCCGGCCGCTGGTCGGTCTGGAGAAGCGACGCCGGCCGCTGGTACGCGACCCGCATGACGCGGTCGCTGTCCAGGATCGAGATGGACCGGGGGCTGATCATGACCGCCTGCGGGGAGAGCGCGGACGAGCTGCGCGCGCTTCTCATGGTCCAGGAAGGCCTGGCGGGCCAGCCGCTCCCCTCCTCCTGACAGCCGTGAGAGCCGTGACGGCCGGGCGGGGTGCGGGCCAGGGGCAGGGCGGGGCGGGTGCGGGTCTGGTGGGATTAGTGGGAAAACGGGGGGGGAAGATCGGTTTCATGACAGAACCGGTGGACCGCCGACCCGTCCCCCCGACCGGTACGCAGCACGTCATCGCCGCGCACGGCTACCGGGCGATCGTCACCGAGGTGGGCGCGGGCCTTCGTGCCCTCACGTTCCGGGACCGGCCCCTCGTCATGTCGTACCCGGAGGGTAAGTCCCCCGTGGGCGGCGCCGGCCAACTGCTGCTCCCGTGGCCGAACCGGGTCAGGAACGGCCGGTACGACGCCGATGGCGATACGCGGCAGCTCGCGATCACCGAGCCGCGGACCGGCAACGCCGCGCACGGCTTCACCCGCCTGCTGCCCTGGACGGTCCTCGACGCCGGCGAGACCTCGGTCCGCCTCGGGCTGCGGCTGTTCCCCCAGCCCGGTTATCCGCACGTGCTCGACCTCACGGCGTCGTACGCGCTGGGTGAGGCGGGCCTGGAGGTCGAGGTGTCGGCGGTCAACGTGGGGGAGGGCGTCGCGCCGTACGGCATGGGGGCGCATCCCTACCTGACGCTCGGCGAGGAGGCCGTAGAAACCGGGCACGACGCGGGCCATGACGCCGGGCACGGCACGGCGGACGACGCCGTGCTGGAACTGCCCGCGGCCGAGTGGACGCCTGTGGACGAGCAGCAGATCCCGGTCGGCCGCCGGACGGTCGAGGGCACCGAGTACGACTTCCGGGCGGGACGCCGCGTCGGCGGCACCGTGCTCGACACGCCCTTCACGAACCTGGAGCGCGACGCCGGCGGCTTGGTGCGGGCACGGCTCAGGACCGCCGACGGCTCCCGGGGCGTGGAGCTGTGGGGCGGGCCGGGCATCGAGTGGCTCCAGGTCTTCACCGGTGACACGCTCGCCGCGCCCTACCGGCGCTCGGGGGTCGCGGTCGAGCCGATGAGCTGCCCGCCGAACGCCTTCGCGAGCGGGGAGTGCCTGGTGCGCCTGGCCCCGGGCGAGCGGGCCACCCACCGGTGGGGGATCACCGCCCTGCCCGCGGCCGGAGCCTGACCGGCCGGCCGGAGAGGCCGCACGCCTCCGGAGCGGGCACGACACGGCACGGCGGGATTCCGGTCCGCGCCAAACGGAAGAGACGGAAGTGGCTGATTTCAGCTACTTTCATGACCACTCCCGAGGCCCGCGCGGACACCGGCGCGGCGGCCGGTCGCCCCGCGCTCCCGTAGTCCGCGCCCCTAGCTGCGGCGACGGCGCCGGAAGGCCGGTCACGCCGCCGTCGCGGTCTCCGCACGCATCACAGATCGGGCATTGACCGGAAACAATCTTGTTTCTTTGAATTCACACGACCACGTTGTGTCCCGTATCTTGAGTCGTGGGAGCGCTCCCATAGCCTTAAGGAGGCGCGCGTGTCTCTCCCCTTCGGTGCGGCGCCGGTTGACCCGGCCCCCGTCTGGACCGCCGAGTGCCTCCTGCCCGCCGTCGGCGCGAGTGTCGCGACCGCGCGCTCCCTCGTCCGTCGTGAGCTCGGCCGATGGGGCCTGGACGCGCTGGTCGACGACTGCTGTCTGATCGTGAGCGAGCTCGCCTCCAACGTCGTGCGGCACGGCGGCAACGTCTTCACTCTCCGGCTCGGCAGCAACGGCTGCTGGGTGTACGGCGAGGTGTTCGACCAGGGCGACGGAGTGCCGTGCCAGCGTGACGCCGACCCGGAGTCGGTGAGCGGCCGGGGGCTGCTCATCGTGGACGAGCTCGCCGACGACTGGGGCGTGGCCGCCGCGGGCCGGGGCGGCAAGACCGTCTGGTTCCTGGCCGGGACGGGCAGCCGGTCGCTGCTGCCCGTCGTTCCGCACCAGTCACGCATCGCCGTCTGCTGACCCCGGACGCCCAGCCGTCCGCCTCGCCGTCCCCCTCACCGTTTCTCGGACGCTCCGGAGATCCGCGCCCCGTCCAGATGGGCCAGCACGGCGTCCGCGATCTCCTCGGGCGTGTGCGCGGCGGGGTCGAGTGTCAGGTCCGCCACCTCCTGGAAGCCCGGCAGCCGCAGGTCGCGCTGCTCGGTCAGCATGCGCACCAGGTCGGGCTTGAAATGCGGCCGGTGGGGGCTCGACTTCATCCGCTCGGCGAGGACCTCGGGCGGGCCGTCGAGGAACACCACGAAGGCGGGGGCCAGCGCGTTGCGCGTCTCGGGGTCCTCGACCGTGCTGGCCGCGGCGGCGATCACCGGTGACCGGTCGTCCGTCAGCGCGTCCCGCAGCACCAGCGCCTCGCGCGCGTGCAGCTCGTCGGGGCCCAGATCCGCCGCGATCACCGCGGCGGTCGTGCCGTACCTGGCTTCGAGATCGGCGTCGCTGTCGCGCATGGGGCGGTCGAGGGCGGCGGCGAGCAACCGTGCGACGGTGCTTTTGCCCGCGCCCATGAGTCCCATGACCACGACGGGGGTATCGGTCATGTTGGCCATGCTGCCCCATACGCCCACCGGCATGCGACGTTTGGAATCCGTGGAGGGGATAGAGCACAAGGCGAAGGAGGAAGCCATGACCATCGCCGGAAGCATCATCCTCATCATGTTGGGGGCCATCCTCACCTGGGCGGTCGACTTCACGATCGCGGGTCTCGACATCCAGGTCATCGGAGTGATCCTGATGGTGGGCGGCCTGGCCGGGCTGCTCTTCGGGATCTGGCGCATGACGACGCTGCGCCGCCGGACCACCGTCACCGCCGCCGCCCCCCTCGACGCCACCACCACTCGCCGTCAGGTGTACGAGGAGCGGCGCTACGACGACCCCATCTGATCCCCCCGCCCGACTTCTGATGGTCTGAAGGGAGGCATGGACATGCCGGGACGTAAGGAACTGCCCTCGACCCTGGAGCGCTCGCCCAAGGAGGCCCAGGAGACCTGGATCAAGGCGCACGACTCCGCCGTCGAGACGTACGGCGAGGGCGAGCGCGCCCACCGCACGGCGTTCTCCGCGCTCAAGCACTCCTTCGAGAAGGTGGGCGACCACTGGGAGAAGAAGAAGGGGCGCGGGCCGTCGGACGAGCAGGCGAGGAAGAGCACGCCCAAGCAGGGCGAGACCGCCGAGGGCGTCGACGCCAACGCGTCCAAGCAGCACCTGTACGACGTCGCCAGCCGACTCGGCATCCCGGGCCGCTCCAAGATGACCAAGGACGAGCTGGTCGACGCCATCAAGAAGGCCAACCGCAGGGCGACCGCCAAGGCCCGCTGACAGCGCCGCGGGACCAGCTCATACAACGATGAACACGGAAACCGCGCCGCCGGACCGCCCTCAGGGGCCACGGTCCGGCGGCGCTTCCACGTGTAACGGACGTCAGGGGAGCATGGCGAGGACGGCCTCGCGGATGGCGGTCCTGTCGATGCCGGCGTCCCGGAGCTGTTCCGCGGAGCCCGCGCTTCCGGGCATCCGCGCCACGGCCAGCTTGCGCACCGGCACCGGGTTCTCCGCGAGCGCCGAGAGCACGGCGTCGCCCAGCCCGCCCTCCGGCCAGTGGTCCTCCACCGTGACGACCCTGCCCGTGGCGGTAGCCATCGCGACCAGTTCAGGCGAGTCGAGCGGCTTGACGGAGTAGGCGTCGATTACGGTGACGGAGACGCCGTCCCCGGCGAGCAGGTCGGCGGCGGCCAGGGCCTCGTGCACGGTGACGCCCGCGGCCACGATCGTCGCCTGGCCGCCGGTCCGCAGGACCTTGCACCCGCCCACCGGGAACTCCTCGTCCGGCCCGTAGATCACCGGGGTCTCGCCCCTGGTGGTGCGGAGATAGCGGATGCCCTCCAGGCCGGCCATGTCCGCGACCAGCCGGGCCGTCTGGTTCGCGTCGCACGGATACAGCACGGTGCTGCCGTGCACCGCGCGGAAGGCCGCGAGGTCCTCCAGGCCCATCTGGGAGGGGCCGTCCTCGCCGATGGACACGCCGCCGTGCGAGCCGACGAGGCAGAGCCCGGCCCGGCTCACCGCGGCCATCCGGACGAAGTCGTACGCCCTGGTCAGGAAGGCGGCGAACGTCGCGACGTACGGGGTCCAGCCGCGCGCCTGCATGCCGGTCGCGGCCGCCACCATCTGCTGCTCGGCGATGTAGAACTCGAAGAAGCGCTCCGGATGCGCTTCGGCGAACGTCTCCAGCTTCGTCGAGTCGGCCACCTCGCCGTCGAGCGCGACCACGTCGCCCCGGGCCGTGCCGAGCGCGGCCAGGGCCTCGCCGAAGGCGGTCCGCGTCGCCACCTCCTCGCCCAGCTCGTACTTGGGCAGGACGAGCGGTCCGTCGGCGTACCGGTACGGCACGCCCTGCGAGGCGGGCGGGGTCATCGGCACGGTCAGCGAGCGGGGGCCGCCGAGCTCGCCGAGCGCCTGCTCGGCGTCGGCCAGTGGCTTGCCGTGCTTGCCCTCGCGGTCCTCGACCGCCGACACTCCGCGGCCCTTGCAGGTCCTGGCGATGATCGCGGTCGGGCGGCGCCGGGTGGCCCGGGCGTCCGCGAGGGCGAAGTCGATCTGGCCGGGGTCGTGGCCGTCGATCTCGATGGTGTGCCAGCCGAAGGCGCCGAGCCTGGCGGCGTACGCGGCGAGGTCCCAGCCGTGCCGGGTGGGGCCACGCTGGCCGAGCCGGTTCACGTCGACGATCACCGTGAGGTTGTTCAGTCCCTCGTGCCCGGCGTGCTCGAAGGCCTCCCACATCGATCCCTCGGCGAGCTCGCTGTCGCCGCACAGCACCCACACGTGGTTCGGCAGCCGGTCCAGCCGCCGCGCCGCCAGCGCGAGCCCCACGCCGACGGGCAGTCCGAATCCCAGCGAACCGGTGGCCACGTCGACGAACGGCACATCCGGCGTCGGATGCCCCTCCAGACGGCTGCCGCGCCTGCGGAAGGTCAGCAGTTCCTCGTCGGACACGACGCCCATAGCCTTGAGCATGGCGTAGAGGAGAGGGGAGGCGTGCCCCTTGGAGAAGACCAGGTGGTCGTTCGCCGGGTCGGCCGGGTTCTCGACGTCCACGCGGAGCTGCCGCGCGAGCAGTACGGCCATCAGCTCGGCCGCCGACATCGAGGACGTCGGGTGCCCCGAGCCGGCGGCAGCGGCGGCCCGCACCGAGTCCACCCGGAGCTGGGCCGCGAGTTCGCACAGGAACCGGTAGTCAAGCTCGTCCATCGTCCTCGACTACCCGGGTACGCCCCTTCGTATCGCCAGAAATGGGGCGTACCCGATAAATCAGTGTTTTCTTGTAAGTTACGGCTCTGCGGTCAGCGGCGGCGCAGCCCGATACCGGCGACGGCGGCGGCCCCGAGGGCGGCGGCGGCGACCAGGCCGCGGTGCTGCGACATCCACAGCTGCGCGCTCCGGCCGTGCGAACGCCGGTCGAAACCGCCGTGCGCGCCGTAGTCCTTGTCCTCGTCGGCCGGCTCCCACAGGTTGGAGACGCCGGTCGGCGCCTTCTCGGTGGTGAGCTGCGACTTGACGCCGGTCCTGGCGAGGTAGCGGTCGAGCAGGGCGGGCACCGCCCGCTGCCCCATGATCGTGGCCGCGGTCATCCCGCCGACCCAGTACTCCTTCCGCTCCGGGTGCTCGGCGGCGTGGACGATCGCCCGTGCCGCCACCTCCGGCTGGTAGATCGGCGGCACCGGCTGGGCGTGGCGCCGCATCCGGTTCAGCCCCCAGTCGAACTGCGGGGTGTTCAGGGCCGGCAGCTGCACCATCGTGATCTTCACGCCGGAGTCCTCGGCGAGCAGCTCCGTCCGCACCGACTCGGTGAAGCCGCTGATGGCGTGCTTGGCCCCGCAGTACGCCGACTGCAGCGGGATCGACCGGTAGGCCAGGGCCGAGCCCGCCTGCACGATCGCGCCCTTGTCCCGTGGTTTCATCAGCTCCAGGGCCACGCGGGTGCCCCACACGTAGCCGAGATAGGTCACCTTGGTCTCACGTTCGTACTCCTCCGGGGTGATCTGGAGGAACGGCGCGAAGACCGTCGTGAACGCGATGTTGATCCAGACGTCGATCGGCCCGAGCTCGGCCTCGGCCTGCTGGGCGGCCGCGCGGACCTGGTCGTAGTCGGAGACGTCCGCGGCGAAGACCTTGGCGGTCCCGCCCTCGGCTCCGACGTCGACGGCGGCGCCCGCCAGGCCCGCCTCCCCGCGTGCCACGAGGGCGACCTTCGCGCCCTCGGCTCCGAGCTGCCTGACCACGGCGCGGCCCACCCCGCCGCTCGCCCCGGTCACCACCACGACCTTGCCCCGCAGGCTCACCTCGTCATCCTCTCGATTGCGGCCCGCCGCCGAGTCTCTTCTGCCTGCGCACGGCGAGGAGCATGGCGGTCCCGACGACCGCCATGATCGCCAGGACGACCCCCGTCAGCCACCACAGGCGGCCGACGAAGGAGAGCACCAGCACGGCGAAGCAGAAGACCAGAGCGAACGACCCGATGCGGACGTAGATAACGTCCATCGGGGTCGCCTCGACCATGGGCTTTCCGGTCGGCGAACGTTGTTCTTCGGTCATGAACGGCCCCCTACCCTCGAATCCGGTTCACTATCGCGGTCGTCGACCTGTCCGGGACGTACCCGAGCACCCGCACCTCGCCGCCGAGCTCCCTGACCAGGTCGGCCTCGGGCAGCAGGTCAGGGTGGTAGTCGCCGCCCTTGACGTACACGTCCGGCCGGACCATCCGCAGCAGCTCGACCGGGCTGTCCTCGTCGAAGACGGTGATGTAGTCGACGCAGCCCATCGCTGCGAGCACCGCGACCCGGTCCTCGCAGCGGTTGATCGGCCGTCCCGGGCCCTTCAGCCGGGCCACCCCGGCGTCGCCGTTGACCGCCACGACCAGCACGTCGCCGAGCCGGGCGGCCTCCTCCAGACAGGCCACGTGGCCTCGGTGCAGCACGTCGAAGCAGCCGTTGGTGAACACGACGCGCCTGCCCTCGGCGCGGTCGCGCTCCAGGCAGGCGGCCAGCCGCCCGGGCGGCAGCGCGACGTCGGGGCGCAGCGCCTGCACCAGGTCCTCACGGGTGCACACGGCGGTGCCCGGGCGGCGTACCACCACGCTCGCCGCGGCCTGCGCGATGTCGGCGGCCCGCTCCGGCCCGGCGCCGGCCGCGAGGCTCAGGGAGAACGCGGCGGTGAACGTGTCGCCCGCGCCGATGCTCATCGTGTCGGGCGCGGGGCTCGCGAAGGTGCGATGCGGCTCCCGGCCGCGCCGGTGCAGGAGGGTGCCCTGGCCGTCCAGGGTGGTGACCACCAGTTCCGCGCCGGTGGCCTCGACGATCTCCTCCGACCGCGCGGACAGGAAGGCGACCCGGTCGTGGTCACCGCCCTCGCCGAGCAGCCGCACGATCTCGGCGTAGTTGGGCAGCACGGCCTTGGGGCGGCACTCCCGCCAGGCCGCCACGTCGTGGGCGTCCACCACGAGGACCGGCGCCCCCCGGGAGCCCGCGCTCCGGTCGGCGCTGAGCTCGCACAGCAGCCGGCGTACGGCCGGGGTGCAGACGCCGCCGCCGTAGTCGCAGGCGACGATGACGTCCGCGTGCGCCGCCAGCCGGGTGATCTCGTCGATGAGCTCGCGTTCCGCCGCCTCGGGCAGCGGCGCGTCGTCCTCCTCGTCGTACCGGGCCACGATCTGGCCGTCCGTCAGCACCCGCCGCTTGACGGGCGTCCGCAGGCTCCGCACGATGACCAGGCCCTCGATGTCGAGCCGTCCCAGGGTCGCGTTGAGCGTCGCCCCCGCGGGGTCGGCGCCGGTGACGCCGACCATGTGGACCCGCGCGCCGAGCGCGGCGAGGTTCACGGCCGTGTTGGCGGCGCCGCCCGGCTGGTCCTCGATCCGTTCGATGGTCACGACCGGGACCGGAGCCTCCTGGGCCATTCGCTTGGTGCGCCCCCGCAGCCACGAGTCGAGCATCACGTCCCCGACGACGACGGCTGTGACTTCACCGAAGCGGTTGAGCGTCTCTTCCGTCATACCAGGGCGGCTACCCCGGCGGACGCAGGGAAAACAACAGTCACGCCAGGCGCGCCCGCTCGGTTTGGCGGGCCGGCACGGGGGTAACCGGGAGCAGACCGCTCCACACGAGCGCCCCGCCGGTGGTCAGCCGGCGGGCCGGACGGAATGGGGGGTGTCCGATGGACGAGAGGACGCGGGGAACCAGAGGTTCGTGCCCATGAGCGCGTTGCTCGTCGAAGGCGTCGAGCGGATCGCCGTCCTGCGGGCCAACGCGCTCGGCGACCTGCTGCTGGCCCTGCCCGCGATCGGGGCGCTGCGCCGGGCCTACCCGGCTGCGAAGATCACTCTGCTGGGCCGTGAGTGGCACGCGAAGTTCCTGCGGGGCCGCCCCGGCCCGGTGGACGAGGTCGTGCCCCTGCCGCCCATCTCTGGCGTCTCCTCCCCGGCGGACGGGTCCGCCGCCCCCGAGGAGCTGTACGAGCACCTGCGCGAGCGCAGGTTCGACCTGGCCGTCCAGATGCACGGCGGCGGGCGCAACTCCAACCCGTTCATCCGCCGCCTCGGCGCGCGGCTGACCGCCGGGCTGCGCGCCCCCGACGCCGAACCGCTCGACCGCTGGGTGCCGTACGTCCACTACCAGCACGAGACGCTGCGCTACCTGGAGGTCGCGGGCCTGCTCGGCGCGGCGACCAGCGAGATCGAACCGAGGGTCGAGGTCGTCAGGGAGGACTGGGCCGAGCTCAACCGCGTGCTGGGCAAGGTGCCGCGCGGCCTGGTGGCGATCCATCCCGGCGCGCGCGACCGGCGCAGGCGCTGGCCCCCGGAGCGGTTCGCGGAGGTCGCCGACCGGCTCGGCCGGCCGGTGGTGGTGACGGGCGTCGAGGAGGAGCGCGACCTCGTCGAGAAGGTCGTCGCCCAGATGCAGGCCCCGGCGAGAGCCGTGATCGGGGAGCTGTCACTCGGCGGCCTCACCGCGCTGTACGCCGCCTGCGACCTGCTCGTCTCCAACGACACCGGGCCACGGCACCTGGCCGCGGCGACCGGCACGCCCACGGTCGGCGTCTACTGGTGCGGCAACATGATCAACTGGGGGCCGCTGAGCAGGGGCCACAACCGGCCGCTCATCTCCTGGACGTCGCGCTGCCCCGTCTGCGGCGCGGGCGCGACCAAGGACGGCATGCGGGAGTGCGGCCACCGGGACGTCTCCTGGGTCGCCGACGTCGGCGTCGACGACGTGCTCGAACAGGCCTGGGACCTGCTGCGATGAGCACGGCCGCGGCCGAGGTGTTCCAGGCGAAGCCCGTCGAGCTGCGGCCGAGCGATCCGGCCGAGCCGGGCATCAGGCGCCGCCGCCGGGGGCGCGGGTTCAGCTACACCTGGGCCTCCGGCCGGCCCGTGCGCGACCGCGCCGCGCTGCTCCGGATCAGGGCCCTCGCGATACCGCCGGCCTGGACCGACGTCTGGATCTGCGCCCATCCGAACGGCCACCTGCAGGCGGTGGGGACCGACTCCGCCGGCCGGCGACAGTACCGCTACCACGACGAGTGGCGAAGGCAGCAGGACGAGGCCAAGTTCGACCATGTGCTGGAGATCGCCGAACGCCTCCCCGCGTTCCGGGAACGGGTCGCGCGGGACCTGCGCGGCGAGGGGCTGGGCCGCGAACGGGTGCTGGCCACGGCCGCCCGGATGCTCGACATCGGCTTCTTCCGGGTCGGCGGCGAGGAGTACACCGACTCCTACGGCCTGGCCACGCTCAGGACCTCGCACGTGAAGTGCGGCGACGGCAGGGTCGTGTGCCGCTATCTCGCCAAGGGCCGCAAGGAGCGGGAGCAGGTGCTCGCCGACGCCGAGGTCTGCGAGGTCCTGACCGCGCTGTCGAAGGGACACCGCGGCGAACTGCTGCGGTACCGCGCCGACGAGAGCGCCGGTGAGGGGGCCGGCGAGACGGGGGAGGGGGCGTGGGTGGACGTGCGCAGCGCCGACATCAACGCCTATCTCAGGGACGCCTTCGGCTCCGACGTCTCGGCCAAGGACTTCCGCACCTGGCACGCCACCGTGCTCGCGGCCGTCGGGCTCGCCGTCTCCCGGCCGGTGCGCAGCGGCGCCGGCCGCAAGCGCGCGGTGTCCCGGGTAATGAAGGAGGTGTCGGAGTATCTCGGCAACACCCCGTCGGTGTGCCGCGCCTCCTACGTGGACCCGCGTCTCGTCGCGCTGTACGAGAAGGGCCGGACCATCCCCCTCGAACGGCTGGCCGAGGACGCCGAAGGCGGGCTCGCCACGCACGGACCGGTCGAGCAGGCCGTCATCGCCCTCCTGCGGCAGGCGCCGTCCCGGCGATCGGCGCGGCGATCGGCACAGCGGTCGGCACGGCGCCGGCGCCACAAGGACCGCCGGGCCGCCTGACCCCTGTCACTTAAAGGGGCCGCCTGGACGAGGCCGCCTCGAACGGGCCGCCTCCACCGTGCGGCCGCCTCCGTCGTTCTTTCCGGGGCCGCCTCGCGCGCGCGAGGCGGCACGTCGAGAGGAGAGGCGGTCAGCGCACCCCCGCCCCGAGGGCCTGTACCGCGGCGTCGATCACCTGGGTCGCCGAGATCGCCCCGGCGTCCCCGGCCTCGTGCAGCAGCGGGTGCCGGCGGCCGTCCGGAGGCGACACCAGCACCGAGGGCGTCCGGTAGGCCGCCGCGAGCCGCGTCAGCGCGACGTCGCCACTGATCACCAGGCGGGCCCCGGCGACCAGCGCGCACAACTGCCGCAGCGACGTGCGGCCGGCCAGCACGATCTGCGGCGGCAGCACCGCCCGGGTCGCCACGAGCAGCGCCATCGGCCGCTCGCGCAGGCTCCCGGTGATCACGACGGGCAGGCCGTCGTCCGCCAGCGTCCGCGCCACCTTGGCGAAGCGCTCCGCGGGCCAGCGCAGCGACGTGCCGCCCGCTCCCGGGTGGATCACGACCGCCCCCGGCGCCGGGCTGGCCGTCAGGGGCGTGGGCAGCGTCGTGTCCTCGGGGTCGGCAGGCACGCCGTACCACCGCAGCAGGCGGCACCAGCGCAGCACCTCGTGCTCGCCCGGTTGCCACCACGGCCCCCTGACCCAGGGCACGTCCCGGTTGGCGTACGCCCACAGGCGGTCGACGCCCCTGCCCTCGTGCCGCAGGTTCAGCAGGACGTGGTGGCTGCGCGGCCCCCGGCCGTGCAGGTTCACGGCGAGGTCCGGCAGGAGCGGGGGATGCCCGGCGTCCTCCTCGCCCGGACCGGGCCACGACAGCGGCGCGAGCCCGCGGGCGGGCAGGATGCGGTCCACCGCGCCGGTGAGCGCCGCCAGTTCGCTCAGCTCCGGCGGGCACGCGAGGACGACGCGCAGCCCGTGCCGGCGCAGGGCGCGCAGCGCCGGCACGACGGTGAGTAAGCCGCCGATGCCGTCGGAGCGCAGCACGAGAGCCGTGGACGTCACCGGCTCACCTCCGGGGGGCGACGCCGCTCACGACGCGCTCCGGTCGAGGTGGCGGACGGGCAGCACCTGGTCGTAGGCGGCCAGGGTCTCGCCGGCGATCCGGCCCCAGTTGTACCTGGCCCGGGCGCGGTCCGCCCCGGCGATGCCGTACGCCGTGCGCCGCACCGGGTCGTCGATCAGCCGGCGCAGCGCCCTGGCCAGCACGGCGGGGCGACGAGGCGGGACGAGGACGCCGGTCACGTTGTTGACGACGGTCTCCCGCTGCCCGCCGACGGCCGAGGCGACGACCGGGACGCCGCAGGCCATCGCCTCCAGCGCCACCATGCCGAACGGCTCGTACCACGGGACGGACACGACCGCGGTGGCCGAGCGCATCAGCGCGGGGAGCCTGTCGCGCTCGACGCGGCCGAGGAAGCGGACCCGGTCGGACACCCCCGCCTGGGCCGCGAGCCAGCGCAGCCGGGTCACCTCGGGGTCGCGGTGCAGTTCGGCCGCCGGGGGGCCGCCCGCGACGACCAGTTCGGCGTCCCTCAGGTACTGCAGGGCGAGGATCGTGGTCTCCACGCCCTTGCGCGGCACCAGCCGGCCCACCGACAGCAGGCGCGGGCGGCCCGGCCGCTCCAGCGGCCGTACGTGGGGATTGAAGGCGGTCACGTCCACCCCGCAGGGGACCACCCGTGCGGTCCGGCGCGGCACCCGCAGGCGGATCAGCTCGTCCACCTCGTCGCCGCAGGTCGCGATGACGGCGTCCACGCGCCGCCCGATCTCGGCCTCGGCCTCCACGCGGTCGCGCGGGCTGGTGTCGGCCGGGCCCTGGTGGCGCCGCTTGACGCTGCCGAGAGCGTGGTAGGTGTGCACGACGGGAATCCGCAGCTTCTCCGCCGCAGCGAGCGCGGCCAGGCCGCTCATCCAGAAGTGGCTGTGCACGACGTCGGGCCGGTCGAACAGCCACCGGTCGTGCAGCCACTTCCCGAAGTGGGGGACCCAGGGAAGGATCTCGTCCTTGGGGATCACGGAGGCGGGACCCGCGGGGACGTGGACGACGTCCACACCGGGGGCGAAGGCGACGGTTTCCGCGAGGTCCTCACGGTCCTTGCGCGTGTAGACGGTGACCTCGTGGCCGGCTCGGGCGAGTTCGCGGGCGAGCGCGGCGACGTGCACGTTCTGGCCGCCCGCGTCGACGCCGCCGAGCGTGGCGAGTGGGTTGGCATGCTCCGAGACCATAGCGATCTTCACTGGGGGTTCCTCCATGAGCGGCAGTGGCGGGTACCCGGCTCGGGAGTCAGGGAGTCCAGGTGAACGGGCCCGGCGACCGGGGGCGCCTCAGGAGCCGGTCGTGTACGGCGGGCCGTTGCGGGCGAGGGGCGGAGGGCGGGCCCGGGGCCCGTGAGCGGCAGGGCGCGCGCCGCAGGGGCGTCGCCGGGGGCGGCCGTCAGGGGGGAGGCCGCGGCGTGGGAGCCGTCGGAGAGGAGGGGGAGACAGGTGCCGACGCCGATGTGTTCCGTGCCCGCGGCGGTTCTCTCAGGGCGGGGGGAAGACTGGTCGCACGTTCCCAAGACGCTCCTCCAACATGGCATGCTCACGCCAAGGAGGTACCTGCGTCTTAGGCACCAGGAATATCAACCACCTTAACCCCCTGGGGCCCGCCAAACCAGTGTTTTCGCCGGGAAAGGCCAGTGGTTTCGCCAGGGAAGCTCCGGGCAGCGCTCATCTAAAAGGCCTAGGGGGTTCAGAGATGGAGACGCCGCACTATGTCGCGGCCCGCGTGCAGCGGGCTCTCGCGGAGGACGAACGGACCACCGAGCTGGGCATCCGGGTCGACGTGCGGGGAGAACAGGTCTACCTGCGCGGGCAGGTGTCCTGCGACGAGCGGCGGCACCAGATCGAGAACGTCGCCCGCGAAGCTGCTCCGGGCCTGCACGTACACAACGAGATCAGTCTGGTGGAGGTGCGGGAGCCGGGAGAGGAGGAACACCTGTGACGGAGTTGCGCATCGCCGCCGTAGCGGACATCCACCTGGGCGAGGACCTGCGCGGCCACTATCGCAAGAAGATCGAGGGCATCGAGCGCCGCGCCGACGTGCTGCTCGTGGGGGGCGACCTCACCAGGCACGGCACGATCGCCGAGGGCCGGGTGGTCGCCGAGGAACTGAGCGGCCTGCCCATTCCGGTGGTCGCCGTGCTCGGCAACCACGACTACCACTCCGACCACAACCAGGAGATCATCGACCTCCTGCGGGACGCGGGCATCACCGTGCTGGACGACGAGGGCACCGTGGTCCCCGTCGACGGCGTACGGCTGGGAGTGGCCGGCGGCAAGGGCTTCGGCGGCGGCTTCGCCGGGAAGTGCGCCAGCGAGTTCGGGGAGCCGGAGACGAAGGCGTTCGTCCGGCACACCAAAGACATCGCCGAGAGGTGGCGGCGGGCGCTGAAGGAACTGGACGCCGACCACAAGATCGTGCTCAGCCACTACTCCCCGGTCAAGGACACGCTGATGGGCGAGCCTCCGGAGATCTATCCGTTCCTCGGCAGCTACATGCTGGCCGAGGCGGCGGACGCGGAGGGCGCCGACCTGTTCATCCACGGGCACGCGCACGCGGGCACGGAGAAGGGCGTCACCCCCGGCGGCATCCGGGTGCGCAACGTGGCCCTGCCGGTCATCAAGCACGCCTACACCGTCTACTGCCTCAACGGCGACGACTGCTGAGCGACCGCTGCCGCGCGACCGCCGGGCGAGCGGACGACGCGCCCCGGCGGGCGTCCGCCGGATACGGAACGGCGACCGGTTGTTGGAACCGGTCGCCGTTCCGTATGAGATCAGAGTGGTGCCAGATCAGGGTGTACGCGGCTAGGGATTGAAGATGCTGACACCCCCGGGGCCGATGAGGAACCCGAGGACGATGAGGACGATCCCCCAGAGGATGTCCCGACGGGCCAGGATGACGTAGATCCCGGCGATGACCAGTACCACGGCGATGATCCAAAGCAGAGTAGCCATGGCCCTCCACTGCCCTCGCGAGGGGGCACGTAACATCATCCAGTCCTGAGCCCGAATGAATTTGCGGCCAAAGCACACATTGTTACGTTTGCTTGACCTGATTCGGGCATGTGGTGATACATGACTACTTTCGGATATTTTCTGTCGAGCGAGGAACACGATCCCAAGGAGCTCGTACGGCAGGCGAAATTAGCCGAGGAGGCCGGGTTCGAGGCTCTCTGGATCTCCGACCACTATCACCCCTGGCTCGACGAGCAGGGGGAGAGCTCCTTCGTGTGGTCCGTCATCGGAGCCGTCTCGCAGGCCACCTCGCTGCCGGTGACGACCGCGGTCACCTGTCCGATCATCCGCATCCACCCGGCGATCATCGCTCAGGCGGCGGCCACCGCCCAGATCCTGCTCGACGGGAGGTTCCGCCTGGGGGTCGGCACCGGCGAGGCGCTCAACGAGCACATCCTCGGCGACCAGTGGCCCCCCGCCGAAGAGCGGCAGCGGATGCTGGAGGAGGCCGTCGACGTCATCCGCGAGCTGTGGACGGGTGAGCTGGTGACGTACCACGGGGAGTTCTACGAGGTCGACACGGCGCGGCTGTACTCGCTTCCCGACCAGCCTCCGCCGATCTACATCTCGGGCTTCGGGCCCAAGTCGGTGGAGCTGGCCGGCCGGCTGGGCGACGGATACATCCACACCGCTCCGGCGGGCGACATGGTGGAGGCGTTCCACAAGGCGGGCGGCGAGGGCAAGCCGTCGGCCGCCGGGCTCAAGGTCTGCTGGGCGGACGACGAGGCCGAGGCGCGCAAGACCGTCCACCGGCTCTGGCCCAATCAGGGCATTCCAGGTGAGGCCGCCCAGCTCCTGCCGCTGCCGCGGCACTTCGAGCAGCTCTCGGAGCTCGTCACGGAGGAGGCCGCCACCGCCTCGACGCCCTGCGGGTCCTCACCCGAGGCGCACCTGGACGCCATCCGCCAGTACGTGGACGCGGGCTTCGACGAGGTCTACATCGCCCAGATCGGCCCGGAGCAGGAGGGGTTCTTCTCCTTCTACTCCGCGGAGATCCTGCCGAGACTGAAGGACGGACGGTAGGCCGCGCGTACGAAGCGGAGCGCGACCGCGGTGAACCGCGGTCGCGCTCCCCGTCTCAGGCGTCGTTCCTGACCAGGCGCAGCGACAGCAGCGGCTGGACGAACCACAGCCAGGCGCAGAGCAGCGCCACTCCCGTTCCCACCGCCGCGGCGGGCCAGGCGCTGGTCAGCGCGTCCAGGACCAGAGCGGTGGAGCAGGCCATGGCGACGGCCAGGGACATCGCCCCGGCCACGCCCAGCCGGTTGGCCCGGCGCAGCAGCAGTTCCTTGAGTCCTGACCGGAACAGGATGCGGTGCTGGGTCGCCGGAGCGATCGTGCAGATCGACGCGAACGCCGCGCTGACGACGGCGATGTAGAACAGCCAGTTCCCGGTCGTGTCGATCTTCCCGAAACCGGAGGAGAACGGGAGCGTCAGCAGGAATGCGAACAGCACCTGCACGCCCGTCGCGGCCACCCGCAGACCCTGCAGCAGCTCACCGAGCTCGCGGTCGACCCGCTCCTTCGGGTTCTCGTCGGTGTTCTCCAGGGGTTCGAGCACTTCGCTCATTCGGAGGCCTTCATCAGCCGGACGTAGGCGAACTGGAGCCAGTCGGAGATCGCCACGGCCGCCATGGTGGCGCCCGCGAGCCGGGTCAGCCGGGGAAAGAACACCGTGCCCGCGGCGTATCCGGTCGCCACCCACTGGGACAGGCAGAACGGGCAGGTCAGCAGCTCGCCCACGGCGTGCTGCAACCCGTGACCACGGACCTTCTCGTTCAGCTCGGCCGGGCCGGAGACGCCCTCATAACGGGTGAAGGGGGCGCGTAACGGGCTGGTCACCGGGTCCTTGGCCAGCGTCCGTGAGAGCCGGTGCGTGAACAGGCCCATGAGCATGAGGTCCATCGGGCCGATCTTCTCGGGCGGCTTCCGGCCGGTCAGCTTGGCCGTGGCCAGCAACGCGGAAACGGCCCCGCCGTACACCGCGAGAACCCGTGTGTACGAGGAGAGCGGACGGTTCTCCTCGCCCTCGTAGGCGCGCTTGATCTCCTGCAGGGTCTCGGTCATGAGCGCGCCCTACCCTCGATTGTTTGCGGCGAACATTGCTGGGCAAGCGACGTGAGTGGGTAGTCACAGTCACGAAGTCACCGACGCGATTCTCGAAACGCTCAAGCGCGCCGGCTCCGGGCTCAAGGAGGCCGGGGTGCGCTTCGCCCTGGCCGGAGGCTGCGCCGGATATGCGAGGGGCGCCGCGCCATCGCTGCACGACGTCGACTTCGCTCTGCTGGAGGAAGACGTCCCGCTCGCGCTGAAGACCCTGGAGAGCCTGGGTTTCCGGACCGCGAGACCACCGGAGGACTGGCTGGTCAAGGCGTTCGACGAGGAAGGCGTGCTCGTCGACCTGATCTTCTCGCTCGCCGAACGGCCCGTCACCGAGGCCATGCTGGCCCGGGCCGAGCCGATCAACGTCGCCGCGCTGAGCCTGCCCGTCCTCGAAGCCACCGACCTGGTGATCTCCTGGATCATGCCGCTGTCCGAGCACGCCTGCGACTACGGCTCGCTGCTGCCGATGGTCCGGGCGATGCGCGAACAGGTGGACTGGGACCGGGTCGCCTCTGTCGTGGCCCCGTCGCCGTACGCCTCGACGTTCGTCACGCTGCTGGAGAAACTGCGCATCGTCGCTCCTACGAATCCGACATCCGACGCCACCTGGCCATGAAGGTTTTCCGTCCGGCTGACGTGCGGGCCCGCCCGGCCGGGCGGGCCCGCACGTGGTGAGGGGCCACGCCGTCGCGGCGCGGCCCCTCACTTCGTCATGCTGTCAGTCGGTCATGCCGTCACAGGGCCTCGCTGTGGGGGAAGCGCCCGTAGTAGTCGGCCAGGCGGTCCCGGTACTCGGGCTGCATCACCGCCGCCTCGTCGTACTCCGGTGCGTTCTTGATCTCCTGCTTGGTCCTGGTGACGAAGACCTTGCGATCCTCGCGGTCGATGCTCTTCACCACGCTCGCGGGGAGCATGACCTTCCTGCCGAAGATCCAGGGGCCCGTGTCGACGACGATGTAGCTCTGGCCGGCCTCGTAGGTGGCCTCGTCCACAGATCCGATTTTCCCGTCCACGGCCTGGACGTCGTATCCGACGATGTCCATCTGCCCTCCGGCGCCGTACACGGTGTCGGGATACGACCAGAGATCCGGTGTCATGGGTGACTCTCCCTTCGTCGTCACTGACCTATCCCGGAGCACGGAATGGGAATACCCCGGCGACGTAAGAGCAGGACAGGGCGCGGCCGCGCCCTGGCGCGGGAGACCTCCGGATGCCGCTACTCTTGTGGTGCGGGCGCCGCTAGCTCAGTTGGTTAGAGCAGCTGACTCTTAATCAGCGGGTCCGGGGTTCGAGTCCCTGGCGGCGCACCATCACCGCGGTTCACTACCGCGGTTCGTGACACCGCTTCTACGAAGCAGCTCAGCGCGTCCCGGCTCCGGCCGTGGCGCGCTGATCTTTTTCAGTACGTCGAGACGGACGGCCGGACGGTCACCGTCCGGCCGGACGAGCGGGTGGCCGCCACGCTCGGCAACAACTTCACGGCGGGATCCGGGTACCGGAACGGCTGGCGTCAGTGCTGGGAGGCCTCGTACCAGAGGTAGGGGATCGACCAGTCCCAGTGCTCGGCCTCGTCCATCTCCCGTACCGGATCGGGCTCGGGAGACCACAGCACCGCGCCGGGGACGCCGAACTGGGCGGCCCAGTATCGCCCGAGCCGTACGAATCCCCGGCCGAGAGCGCAGGCCATCCGCTTCACCAGTGCGAACATCACCGGGCATCACTCCTCGTACGCTCTGGCACGACACCGCTTGTGACCCAGACCACCATGGATCTGGAAATAGAGATTTAATCTGGTCGATTACCGGAAGTAAATGGTCAGACGGCCTCATGGCGGTCTCAGGCGCCGAGCAGTTCGTGCAGGCCCCAGCCGTCGGCGTCCTCCACCACCCGCAACGCCAGCTCCGCGCGGCCGGCCATGTCGAGCGGGGCGACTCCGGAGACCGCGTGACCGTGCGCGAGCCGGTCGAGCGCGGCCCCGACGAGAGGCCCCGCCGTCCGTACGGTCGAGGGCAGCGCGATGGAACGCGTCGATCCGCCGTACAGCACGATGTTGCGCTGGCGGTAGAGGCGCCGGAAGCAGCCGCGCAGATAACGCTCCACCCGGCCCAGCGTCACGTCGAGGTCGCGTCGCAGACGCGGGTCTGCCTCGCGGATGCGGAGGTCGTAGCTCAGCGCGGTCAGTTCGGCGCGCGGCCATCCGGCGGTCACCAGGGCTGCGGCGCGATCCGCGGCCACCGCCCGGCCGTCATCGCGGTGCGCCTCGTCGGTGTCGCAGAATAGCAGTGACTCGATCGCGGCCCACGCTCCGGCGACGGCGGTGCTCGGAGAGCTCTCCGTGAGCGGCGCGGCCAGTTCGAGCGCGTCGTCGATGCGCAGGCCGTGGGCGCCGGAGTCGGGCAGATCGTAGAGCACGCCCACCCGTTCCAGGGAGAGCACGGTCACCGCCGGATCGCCCCGCCGGAAGTCCTGCGGGTCGGCCAGGCCGGTGAGGAACACCTTGGGATAGACGTCCAGCGCCGTCTGGCCGCGCCGATACCGCACCCTGTTGCGCACCCGGTCGAACAGCTCGGTCACCTGCTGCACCGCCGAGACATGATCGCGCGCCCGTACGCGGAAGAGCAGCCCGCCACTCGCACGGACGGCCGTCACCTGCGGAAACTGAGTGAGCAGGCGGTGACGCACCTCTTCCTTCGCCACCCAGTGCGGAGACTTGAGCGCCACCTGCGGGGCGGGCACCTTGTCCTGCATGACGATCAGCCCTTCGTACTCGCGATCGCCATGCGACTCCAGATCGGCCAGAGAGCCCTGCGAGAGAACATGGCGCCCGGTCCAGTCGCCCCCGCGTGCAGGAACTGCTGGAATCCTGGCGGCCCTGGCATCGCCGCCTGTGGGATGTGGGCACCGTGCTCGCCCTGCGCGAAGCCGTGGAGGCGGCCTTGTGCGGCATCCAGTTTGGCCGATCAAGGCTCGACCGTCACAGTGTTCGTACAACTCGAATAAGCTCCGTTATGCCATCCGGCTCGCGGCGCGTACGGCTGCGCCTCGTGACGCTTCCGGCTGTCCTGCGAGGGCAGTGAAACCCCGGTCCTCCGCGTATCGTTCTCGAAACGCGAGTGACTGGAGGTGGCGATGCGGCTGGAGGCCGTCTTCTTCGACGTCGGAGAGACCCTCGTGGACGAGACCCGGGAGTACGGCACCTGGGCCGACTGGCTCGGAGTGCCACGGCACACCTTCTCCGCCGTGTTCGGCGCCGTCATCGCTCGTGGCGGGGACTACCGGGAGACTTTCCAGCACTTCCGGCCGGGGTTCGACCTCCACGCGGAACGGGAGCGCCGGGCCCGCGAGGGGCAGGCCGAGACGTTCGGCGAGGAGAACCTCTATTCCGACGCGCGGTCGTGCCTCGCCGAACTGCGGGCGATGGGGCTGCGTGTCGGGCTCGCCGGCAACCAGACCGCCCGGGCTGAGGGCATCCTGCGCGCCCTCGGCCTGCCAGTGGACGTGATCGGCACCTCCGACGGCTGGGGCGTGGAGAAGCCCGCCCCGGCCTTCTTCGAGCGCGTGGTGGCGGAGGCCGGCTGTCCCGCGGGGTCGGTTCTCTACGTGGGCGACCGGATCGACAACGACATCCGGCCCGCGCAGCGGGCCGGGCTGCGCACCGCCCTCGTACGGCGGGGCCCCTGGGGCCACGTCCTCAAGGACGAGTCGGTGGCCCGGGCGTGCCTGTTCCACGTCGACTCGCTCGACGAGTTACCCGCCCTGGTCCGCAAGCACAACGGCGACTGAGAGCCTCCCGGGCGTCCGGAGTGGCGGCTGATCGTGGCCGGCGCGGCCGCGGTCACATCGTGAGCTCGGAGAACCGGGCGCGGCCGAGGTCGGTCAGCCGTTCGCCCAGTTGGCGCGTCGCCGCCGCGGGCGGCAGCGCCTCCAGCACCCCACGGACGCGATCATGGCCGATCGCGTACCAGTGCTCCTCCAGTGCTTCGACGGCCCGCCTGAGGTGCTCGGCGGCCTGGTCGCCGTCGGCCGGGGCGTGGGCGGCGGCGAGGTCGGCGAACAGCACCGAGCGCTGTTTGCCGCCGTTCGGGCCGAGGTGGTCGAGTGCCGTGCGCAGCCGGCGGGCCGCCTCCTCGTGCTGGCCGGCGGTGAGCGCGCTGTATCCGGCGAAGCCGTCGAGCCGGGCGCGCTCGAAGAAGTCCAGCCAGGGAGGGTCGTCCCCGCTCGTGTCGATCATCTGGTCGGCCCGGTCGATGTGCCGCATGCACTCCTTGGGCTCGCCGCACCGGGCGGTGATCTCCGAGGCGACGCAGTGGAGCCACGCCCTGGTCAGCGGGCCGACGCCGTGCCAGGCGTGTGCGAACGCCGCGTCGAGCAGCCCCAGCGCGTCGGAGCGGCGGCGGTCGAAGCCGGGGACGAACGCCGCGTGGGCGAGCACGGCGGCGGCGAGCGCGTGGTCTCCGCACTCCCGGGTCGCCGACAGGGCCAGCCGGAACAGCCGCGTGGCCGTGTGGCACTCCTCCAGATCGAAGAAGGCCACCCTGCCGGACAGCAGGGCAGAGCGCGCGGCCGCCTCGGCGAGCGTCTGCCGCACGGCTCCCTCCGGAGCGGCGCGCAGCAGGCTCGTGCCGAGCCGGGTGTGGGCGACCGACGCCTGGAAGATCTCCTCCGGGGGCGAGGTCCAGTAGAGCGCGGCCTGCCGGTCGACGACCCGGGCGAACGCCTCGGCCGACTCGGCGTCGACCCCGCGCCCGCGCTCCACCGCCGCCGGGAGACGCTCGCCGCCCTCGCCGAGGAGCGGGGCGAGCACGCCCGCGCCTAAGAGGTTCCGCAGGAACGTGGAGCGGTCGATGCCGTCTGCGGTGATCATGCTCAGCAGCCTCCCAATCTCGTCCACCACCTCCGTCACCGGCCGCATGGCCATCTCGTCGGGGGTGAGCAGTCCCAGTTCGCTCGCGGACTTGCCGAAAATCGTCACGAGATGCTTGCGGTAGCGCGGGTCCGGCCACCGCTCGCCCGTCTCCCACCGGCGGACGGTGTTCGCCGTGAGGCCCGTGTCCTTCTCCCCGCACGCCCGCATGGCCGTACGGATGCGTTCGCACAGTTCCTCGTAGGACCACCCGCGCTGCAGGCGTTCCCATGCGAGCCGGCGATTCGGCGGATGACGGTGGCTGGCCGGCATGTCGCACCCCTCCTCGCATGACCGCTTCTCGCGCGACCACATGCACGCAGCGTCGGCGTGACACGCTGACACTACGGGAGTTTCCGTGTTCGCGTGGCTACTGGCTGTGATTGGACGTCTCCTGGCTGATACCGCCGCCGTCGTGGACGCGCTTGACTTGGCCCACTTCCGCGAGCAGCCGTTGGAGATGGGTGACATGACCACGTTGGAGGACATCGCGCGAGTCCACACCGGCTGGATCATCTGGCGGTCGGACGTCGGCCGCTGGTGGGCCACCAGGCGCGGGGCGGTCGACCTGGAGGCCATCCGGAGGGGGTGCGCGATGACGCTCGACGCCGACGACCCCGACGGGCTCGCCGCCGCCCTGACCGCTCAGGAGGAGTTGACCGCCGAGATCGTCGCCGATCTCGCCCCGGTCGTCGCGGACTCCACCACCGCCGGATAACCCGGAGCGCGGTCAGCGGCCGTCGTGCCGTCAGGCGAGGAGATCGGACCGAAGGACCTCCGCCTGGAGGATGTGTTCGATCTCCTTCTCGTCCGCATTGTGTCCCGTCTGCCGCCGCAGTTCCTTTCAGGTGACAGACCTGCCACACCTGTCCGTTTGAGAGCGTGGGACTGTGTTGACATCGCCATTCCTAAGAGAGAGCATTGCTCTCGAAACGGAGCGATGTCCCAACCCTGCTCGCCGATGGAGCCCCCCATGAACGCCGTCCTGCCCGCCCGTGCCCGGTTGACCGGGCTGTCCTTTCTCGTGGCCGGAGTCCTGTTCCTCCTCTATCCGCTGGTCCGGCCGTACGGGGACGAGACGGCGCTGTCCGGGGCCGCCACGATGGCGTCGCCCGCCTGGGTCGCGGCGCACCTGTTCGCGATGGTCGGGTTCGTCCTGCTCGCGCTGGGGACTCTCGGCCTCTACCTGGTGCTGGACCGCCCCCTCGCCCTGCGGGCGACGGTGGTGACCTGGATCGGCGCCGGGCTGACCCTGCCGTACTACGGCGCGGAGGACTTCGGGCTGAACGTCGTCGGAGCGCGGGCGGTGCGGGACGGCGACGTCTCGCTGCTGGCGCTGGTCGACGAGTTCCGCTTCGGCCCGGTGGCGATCGCGATGTTCGCGTCCGGGCTCGCGCTGCTCGGCGTCGGCGCCGTCCTGGCCGCGGTCTCCGCCGGGCGCTCGAAGGTGCTGCCCCGGTGGAGCGGCGCTCCGCTGGCCGCGGGGATGGCGCTGTTCATCCCCCAGTTCTTCGGGTCGCCGGCGGTGCGAGTCGCCCACGGCCTGCTGCTCGCGATCGGCGGTGTCTGGCTCGCGGTCGCCCTGTGGCGGGCGAGCCGATCATGATCGAATGGTTGTTCTAATACAATGGACTCATGACGGCTTTTCAGGCCTCACTGCTGGACTGGGGCGAGGATGTTCACATGGGGCCGCTCGGCGCCTCGGTGCGGCGCACTCCGCTGGAGCGCGGCGCCTGGGTCGACGTCCGGCGGCACTGGGTCCAGGGCGCCGACGCGCTCTTCGAGCGGCTGCGCGACGGGGTGCCGTGGCACGCGGAGCGCGTCCACATGTACGACAGGGTCGTGGACGTCCCCCGGCTGCTGAAGTTCTACGACGAGGGCGAGGAGCTTCCCGACCCGGTGCTGGCCGAGGCCAGGGACCTGCTCAACGCCCACTACGAGAAGGAACTCGGCGAGCGGTTCGTCACGGCGGGCATGTGCCTCTACCGCGACGGCCGGGACAGCGTCGCCTGGCACGGCGACACGATCGGGCGGGGGAGCGTGGAGGACACGATGGTCGCGATCCTGTCGTTCGGCACGCCGCGCCCGCTGCTGCTGCGCCCGCGCGGCGGGGGCACGGCGCTGCGTCACGAGTTGGGCCACGGCGACCTCATCGTCATGGGAGGAAGCTGCCAGCGCACCTGGGAGCACGCGGTCCCGAAGTCGTCCACGGTGACCGGCGCCCGGATCAGCGTGCAGTTCCGCCCCCGGGGCGTCCGCTGACGGAGCGCCCGCGGGTGCCCTTCTTCCCCGTCGGCGGCGGCCCTGTAGCGTGGAGATCGTGTTCCTCCGGGTCGAGATCGACGGCCGCCCACCCACGGCCGAGGCGCTATGGCATCCCGCACTCGTCAACTACGGCCACTTCACCGCCCTGCAGGTCAGGAACGGCCGCGCCCAGGGGCTCGGCCTGCACCTCGCCCGGCTCGACGCCGCCAACCGGGAGCTGTTCGGCGCCGGACTCGACGGCGACCTGGTGCGCGAGCGCGTCCGGCACGCTCTCGCCGGCGACGCGCGCGACGCCTCCGTGCGGATGATGGCCTTCTGGCCGGAGGGCCGGGACGCGGTGAGCCTCCTCGTGGCCGTGCTGCCGCCCGCGCCCCCGCCGTCCGGGCCGCAGAGCCTGAAGCCGGTGCCGTACGAGCGGCCCGTCGCGCACGTCAAGCACCTCGGCGGGTTCGGGCAGCTCTACCACCGGAAGATCGCCGAGCGTGAGGGCTTCGACGACGTCCTGCTCACCGGTCCGGACGGCACCGTCGCCGAGGGCGGCGTCACCAACGTGGGCTTCTTCGACGGCTCGTCGGTCGTGTGGCCCGACGCGCCCAGCCTCAGCGGCGTCACCATGCAACTCCTGGAGGCCCGCCTCCCGGCCGCCGGGATCGGGTCGCGGCGCGGGCCGGTGCGGCTGGCCGGCCTGCCGTCGTACCGGTCGGCCTTCGTGGCCAACTCCCGCGGCGTCGCACCCGTCGGGCGGATCGGCGACGTCACGCTCCCCGTGGACGACGACTTCACCCGGACGCTGGTCGAGGTCTACGAGTCGGTTCCCTGGGACCCGATCTGAGGGCGGGCGGCCCCAAGGTGGGCGGCCGTCGACACGTGCGGTTTCCTGGTAGTCCTTGGAAGGCGCCGGTGAAGGACCGGTCCCGGCCGCACGAGCGAAAGGTCACGGATGATCCCGCACCCCTACGTCCCCGCCCCCGCCCGGTACGACGACATGCGGTACCGGCGCAGCGGAAGGAGCGGCGTGCTGCTTCCCGAGATCTCCCTCGGACTGTGGCACAACTTCGGCGACGGCCACGCGTTCGACGTGCAGCGCGCCGTCCTGCGCCGCGCCTTCGACCTCGGCGTCACCCACTTCGACCTGGCCAACAACTACGGCCCGCCGTACGGCTCGGCGGAGGAGAACTTCGGCCGCCACCTGCGGGCGGACTTCCGGCCCTACCGCGACGAGCTGTTCGTCTCGACCAAGGCGGGCTACGACATGTGGCCGGGCCCGTACGGCGAGTGGGGGTCGCGCAAGTATCTGCTGGCGAGTCTCGACCGGTCGCTGAGCCGGATGGGCCTCGACTACGTCGACGTGTTCTACTCCCACCGCCCCGACCCGGACACTCCGATCGAGGAGACGATGGGCGCCCTCGACACGGCGGTGCGCTCCGGCAAGGCGCTCTACGTGGGCATCTCGAACTACTCCGCGGAGGAGACCGAGAGGGCGGCCGCGGTGCTGCGCGACCTGGGCACCCCGCTCCTGATCCACCAGCCGCGTTACTCGATGCTCGACCGCTGGGCGGAGGACGGGCTGCTCGACGTCCTCGAGCGGTCCGGGGCCGGCTGCATCGCCTACTCGCCACTGGCGCAGGGCCTGCTGACCGAGCGCTACCTCGACGGCGAGGTGCCGGCGGACTCGCGGATGGCGATCGGCCACTTCCTCACGCGTGACCGGCTCACGCCCGGGCTGCTGGACACCCTGCGCGGCCTCGACAAGATCGCCCAGGCGCGTGGCCAGTCGCTCGCGCAGCTCGCGCTGACGTGGATCCTGCGCGACCGGCGGGTCACGTCCGTGCTGGTCGGGGCGAGCTCGGTGGAGCAGTTCGAGCAGAACGCCGCCGCGCTGGCCGCGCCGCCGCTCAGCCCGGAGGAGCTGGCCGACATCGAGAACCTGCTGCGCGCCGCCTGACCTAGTCGACCTCGGCGCTGCCGTTCACCCGCAGCTTGCGGCGGGCCCGCTCGTAGAAGGTCGTCGTCCCGAGCCGCACCACGCGGGCCGCGGCGCGCAGCGCCGTCACGGTGAGCCGGTCGCCCGGGCACAGGTGGCCGCCGATGGCGCCGTCGACCTCCATCGCGAGCTGTCCGCTCGTCGGGAGCACGTCGAGCGTCACCTCCTCGTCGGCGGACAGCACGAGCGCCCGGTTGAACGCCGTGTGCGCGGCGGCCGGGACGACGATGAAGCCCTCGACGGTGGGGGAGACGATCGGGCCGCCGGCCGAGAAGCTGTACGCCGTCGACCCGGTGGCGGTGGAGACGATCACCGCGTCGGCGGCGTACCGGACGAACGGCTCGCCGTAGACCGAGACGGCCACGGCGGCGAGCCCGTCGCCGGGGATGCGGACGAGCGCGATGTCGTTGAAGGCGGTCACCGTCCGGCCGTCATGGGTGGTCGCCCGGACCGCCATGCGCGGCTCCACCGTGTACCTGTGCTCGTCGATCGCCGACAGCGCGGGCGCGAGGTCCGCGACGTCGATCTCGGCGAGGAAGCCGAGCCGGCCCAGGTTGACGCCGAGGACGGGCGTCGGCCGCCCGGCGATCAGGCGCATGGTGCGCAGCATCGTGCCGTCGCCGCCGAGGCTGACCAGCAGGTCGGCCTGCCGCACCAGCGTCTGGTCGTCCACCGCGACCGCGCTGCAGTCGATGCGCCCGACCTCGTCGGGCAGGCCCAGCACCGGGCAGCCCCGGTTGCGCGCCCACTCGACGATGGTGTCGATCGCCTCCTTCGAGTCGCGCTCGGGGTGCAGAACGAGACCGACGGTGCTGACCATGCCCATGCCCCTCACTGTACGGGGCATCGGGCACGACCTAACGCGCGTCGTCGCGGGGGGCCTGGGTGATGGGGAGGACGACCCGGAACCGGGTGTCCCCGGGCGTGGACTCCACCCGGATGTCTCCGTGGTGCTTGTTCACGACGATCCGATACGAGATGTCCAGGCCAAGGCCGGTGCCCTCGCCGACGGGCTTGGTGGTGAAGAACGGCTCGAAGATGCGGGGCCGGACCTCCGGCGGGATGCCGGGCCCGGTGTCGCCGATCTCCGTGATGAGGTGCCCGTCCTTCCGCCAGGTGCGGATGGTGAGCGTGCCCTCGCCGTTCATCGCGCAGAGCGCGTTGTCGATGAGGTTCGTCCACACCTGGTTCAGCTCCGCCGCGTACGCCGGGATCGGCGGCAGCGACCGGTCGTACTCCTTGACCGTGCGCACGCCCCGCGGGATCTTGCCGTGGAGCATGGTCAGCGTGGCGTCGAGCAGGTCGTGCACGTCGACGGTCTGGTACGGGGCCCGGTCGAGCTGGGAGTACTGCTTCGCCGCGCCGACCAGGCTGGAGATCCGGTTCACCGCGTCGTCGATCTCGCCCATCAGCAGCTCGGTGTCGATGGTGTAGGTGAGCCACCGCACCGCCGGCTCCAGGTTCTCCTCGCCCACCGCGCCGGCGATCTGGCCGAGCCACTCCACGTCGAGGCCCCCGGCCACCAGCGTGGCCGCGAGGTCCCAGCCGCCGACGATGTCGTGGTCGTCCAGCCAGTCGGCGATGGCGTCCTCGGCGTCGGACCGCGCCAGCGGGGACAGCTCGGGGGCGGACGCGGCGCGCTTGACCGCGTCCTCCTGGAGCTCCACGAGATCGTGCAGCTGGCTGCCGTCCAGCCGCCCGTCGGCGATCATGGCGAGCTTCTGCCGCATGCCCGCCACCCGCCCGCGCAGCGCGGACGTGGCCCGCACGGCGGCGGCGGCCGGGTTGTTCAGCTCGTGCGTGAGCCCGGCCGACAGCGAGCCGAGCGCGAGCAGCCGCTCCCGCTCGCCCACGACCGTCTGGGTGGCGCGCATGCCGATGAACAGCCCCTCAAGCAGGTGCATCGCCATCGGGAACCACTCGCGCACGCACTCGGCGATCACCTCGGCGGGCAGCACGAAGAACTCGGCGTCGGTGACCGCGCGCAGCGAGTTGAGGTAGAGCTGGTGCGGCTCCCCGGTGATGTACGACTGGGTGGCGCCGCCGTACACGCCGCGCTGGCCGGTGCGGCTCACCTCGACCTCGTCGCCCTGCACCCGCCTGCTCATCGCGACGGTGCCGCTGAGCAGTACGAAGAAGCAGGTGGCGGGCTCGCCCTCGCCGTAGACGAGAGTGCCGGCGGCGCGGGTCTCCACCCGGCCCTCCGCCGACAGGGCGGCGAGCTGGCCGTCGTCCAGCGACTCGAAGAGGAACAGGGTGCGCAGCTCGTGCGGCGGCAGCGTCTCGGTCATCGGCCCTCCAGGTAGCGGTGGACGAGCGAGACCGCCATCGCGCCCTCGCCCACGGCCGAGGCGACGCGCTTGACCGATCCGGCCCGCACGTCGCCGGCCGCGAAGACGCCCGGCATGCTCGACTCCAGGTGGTAGGGGTCTCTGGACGGCGCCCACCCGGCCGGGCGGCTTCCGTCGGCGAGCAGGTCGGAGCCGGTCAGCACGTATCCGTTCCCGTCGCGGGCCACCACGTCGCCGAGCCAGTCGGTGCGCGGCTCGGCGCCGATGAAGACGAAGAGCCACGACGTCGGCACGGTGGCGACCCGGCCGGACCGCCGGTCGCACAGGGTCAGCCGCTCCAGGTGGTCGCGTCCCTCGCCCCCCACGACCTCGGTGTTCGGGTGGACCTCGATGTTCGCGATCCCCTCGATCTGGTCGATCAGGTAGCGCGACATCGACCGGGTGAGGTCGTCGCCCCGGATGAGGATGTGCACCTTCCGGGCGAAGCGGGAGAAGTACACCGCCCCCTGGCCCGCCGAGTTGGCCCCGCCGACGATGTAGATCTCCTCGCCGGAGCAGTTCGGGGCCTCGATGGCGGCCGAGCCGTAGAAGACGCCGCGGCCGGTCAGATCGGCGAGGCCGGGCGCGTTCAGGAGGCGGTACGACACGCCCGTGGCCAGCACGACCGTGTGCGCCGCGACGGCCGTGTCGTCGGAGAACCGCAGCAGCGTGACCGGGTCCTGCCGTTCGAGGCCGACGACCTCGCGGGTGGTGAGCATCTCGGCGTTGAACTTCTGGGCCTGCCTGCGGGCGCGGTCGGTGAGCTGGGCGCCCGAGACGCCGTCTGGGAAGCCCAGGTAGTTCTCGATCCGGCTGCTCTGCCCCGCCTGGCCGCCGGTCGCCCGCTGCTCGACCAGCAGGGTCCGCAGGCCCTCGGACGCGCCGTAGACCGCCGCGCCGAGCCCGGCCGGGCCCCCGCCGATCACGGCGAGGTCGTAGAGGTCGGAGGCGGGGGTGGTGGCCATGCCGACGTGCGCGGCGAGGTCGGTCTCCGTGGGCCGGGCCAGGGCCTTGCCGTCCGTGGTGATCACGACCGGCACGTCCGCCTCGGCCAGCCCGGCCGCGGCGAGCAGCCGTGCGCCCTCGGCCTCGTCGGCCCGGATCCAGCGGTACGGCACGAGGTTGCGGGCCAGGAAGTCGCGCACCGCGAACGACCGCGCCGACCAGCGGTGCCCGACGACCTTGGTCTCCGGCATCGTCACGGCGGGGGTGGCGAGCCACGCCTCCAGCAGCGCGTCCAGCACCGGGTAGAGCTTCTCCTCGGGCGGGTTCCACGGCTTGAGCAGGTAGTGGTCGAGATCCACGATGTTGATCGCGTTTATGGCCGCGTCCGTGTCGGCGTACGCGGTGAGTAGCACACGGCGGGCCAGCGGGAAGACGTCCATGGCGGCCTCGAGGAACTCGATGCCGTTCATCCCGGGCATCCGGTAGTCGGCCAGGAGCACGGCGACCTGCTCGCCGCGCAGCTTGATCTCCCGCAGCGCCTCCAGCGCGGTGGACCCGGACTCCGCCCGGATCACGCGGTAGCGGTCGCCGTACCGGCGGCGTAGGTCGCGCGCCACCGAACGCGAGACAGAGGGATCGTCGTCGACGGTGAGGATCGCGGCGTTCTGCACGTCTCCACGGTACTGGCGATAAACATGATCCGGTCCGCCCCCGGAGGGCCATAGGTCCCATGCCGGGGGGACGTTCGTCGGTCGCCGTACGGGTGGGTATGACGAAGTCTGAGGAGGGACGGGGAGGAAGATGCGATGCCCATGACCGTCCGGGACGTCATGAACAGGTTCGTGGTCGCGGTCGAGGCGGACGCCTCGTTCGGCGAGGTGGTGACCGCGATGTGCCGGTTCCACGTCGGAGCGGTCCCCGTGGTGGACGGCGAGCGGCGGGTGCTGGGCATGGTCAGCGAGGACGACCTGCTGCTGAAGGACATGGACCGGCGGATGGGCGACCTGCTCTTCGAGGGGCCCACGCGTCACCGGGAGCGGAGGAAGGCGGCGGGCCGGCTGGTGCGCGATCTCATGAGCACTCCCGCGATCACGGTCACCGAGGACACCCCGGTGCGGCAGGCGGCCTGGCTCATGCACCGGAACCGGATCAAGGATCTTCCGGTGGTGGACGAGCAGACCGGGCGCATCACCGGGCTGGTCCGCAAATCCGACCTGATCAGGGTGTTCTGCCGCTCCGCGGAGGACATCCGCGACGACGTCCTCGAGGTGATCGGGCCCTGCTCGGGGCGGTGCTCCCTCCGGGTCGAGGACGGGATCGTCTACCTGGAGGGCAGTGTGGAGCGGCGTTCCCAGCTCAGGACGCTGCTGGAGGACATCTGGCGGGTGGACGGCGTGGTGGACGTCGACTCCGACGTCTCGTACGAAAACGACGACCTGGGCCGGGTGGTCCCGCCCGTCACCCGTCCATGATCAGTACGGCGGCTCCCTCCACCCGGTCGGCGGCGAGGTCGGCCAGCGCCCGGTCGGCGGCCGAGAAGGAGTAGGGCGTGGTCGTGACCTGAGGGTGGTGGAGGGAAGCCAGCCGGAGGAACTCCCGGCCGTCGGCGCGGGTGTTGGCCGTGACGCTGCGCAGCGCGCGCTCCTGGAACAGATGACGCTGGTAGTTCAGCACCGGGATGTCGGTCAGGTGGATCCCGGCGACCGCGAGCGTCCCGCCCCGGTCGAGCGCGGCGAGGGCGACCGGCACGAGGTCGCCCACCGGGGCGAACAGGATGGCCGCGTCGAGGGGCTCCGGCGGCGGGTCGGCGCTGCCCCCGGCGGAGGCCGCGCCCAGCCGGAGCGCGAGTTCCCGGGCCGCCGCCGACCTCGTCATCACGTGCACGGTCGCGCCCTCGGCGATCGCGATCTGCGCGGTCAGGTGCGCCGAGGCGCCGAAGCCGTAGATCCCGAGCCGGCCACCCGGCGGCAGATCGGCGCGGACCAGCGCGCGGTATCCGATGATCCCCGCGCACAGCAGCGGCGCCAGCGTCTCGGCCGGAGCGTCCTCCGGCAACGGGTAGACGTACGCGGCGGGGGCGGTCAGCAGTTCGGCGTAGCCGCCGTCGGCGTCCCAGCCCGTGTAGGCGGACGCGGGACACAGGTTCTCCGCGCCTCGCAGGCAGTAGCGGCACCGGCCGCAGGTCGAGCGCAGCCACGCCACGCCCACCCGCGAACCGGGCGGCGGCCCCGCCGTGTCCGGGCCGAGGGCCGCCACCCGCCCCACCACCTCGTGCCCGGGAACCGTACGGGGCCGCCTCGGGGGGAGATCGCCCTCGGCGAGGTGCAGGTCGGTGCGGCAGACGGCGCACACCTCGACGCGGATCAGCAGTTCCCCCGGCCCGGGCACGGGGTCCGGCAGTCCGGCCCGCTCCAGGGGCCGCGTCTCGACCGGTCCCGGGTGGGCCACGACCCAGGCGTCCACGGCTAGCCGTGCCGGATGCGCCGGCCGCTGATCTCGACCGGCTCGATCCTGATGTAGAGGGGGCGCTCGCCGCCCGCCCACGTCTCGACCTCCTTGTGCACGTCACCCGTCACGTGGTGGGCTCCGCCGCGGACGAGCACGCTCCAGCCCTCCCGCGTCCTCTCGTCGATGCGGTCGACCTCGAAGGCGACCATGAAGTCGGCCCCGTTGACGCCCGTGCGCAGGTCGGCGTCCATCGGGCCGCCGAGCGCCGTGCGGAACAGCACCGCGCCCTGCTCCACCGTGTAGTTGACCGGCAGGATCACCGGGCCGCCGGGGTGGGTGAAGGCGATCCTGCCGACGCCCCCGGGGGAGATCAGCCGCAGGCAGTCGTCGCGGTCCAGCTTCTCCAGGTGCGGCAGGCCGGCGGGTGCGGTGTTCTCAGTCATGCGTTCCTCTTCTTCACAGTCGGGTCCTACGGCCTCGTTCGGCGCGTGACCAGCGTCCCGTCCCCGGCGCCGGCGGCGGCACCGCCGTCCGTCACGTTCCGGGGGACGAAAGACCCTTGGCCGCGTCTCCTCCCTTGGCCGTCGTTTGCCGTAATCCCTCCTTTAGTCGCATGCCCCGGATGGGCACGACCGTCACGTGACTCCCGCCGGGGGAGCGCCACGGGGAGGACCCCCCGTCATCACCACAACGGGAAGGACGCCGCGATGAGGCCGTACGGACAACCACACGCCGATCACCCAGCGAGGCGCTGATGGAGGTGCTGAGCGGCCGCGTGCTCGTGCGCTCCGCCGACCGGGCCGCGAGCCGCCGCTTCTACCGGGACGTCCTGGGCCTGGCGGTGAGCCGGGAGTTCGGACCGGCCGAGGACCCCGGGGTCGTGTTCTTCCTCGGGGCCGGATTCCTGGAGGTCTCCTCGCACGGTGGCGGCGCGCGGGAGAGCCCGGCGCTGTGGCTCCAGGTCCGCGACGTCCGGCGGGAGCACGAACGGCTGGCCGGGGCGGGGGTGCGGGTGTCGCACCCGCCCCGGCTGGAACCCTGGGGCCTCGTGGAGATGTGGATCGAGGACCCCGACGGCCTGCCGATCGTGCTCGTCGAGATCCCCGAGGGACATCCGCTGCGGCGCGATCCCCGATCCTTCACCCCTCATCCCACCTGACCAGGATGAGTGTGATCCGGGTCTCACCTCGCCGTAGGCTTCTACTGGGAGACGGTAGCCTTAATTTCCTACCGGATTCGTGGGAGAATCGGGCGATGAGTACCTGGCCATGTGAGACGCCGACCACCGCCGCCGTCATGGCCGCGCGCTGGGTGAGGTCGGCGGCCGTCGACGACGCCCTCGGACGGCACTGGCTGGCCAATCCCGATCCCCGGGGCCGGTCGGCCGGCGCGGGGAACGCCTCCTCCGTGTACGCGGGGGCGGCCGGCGTCGTGCTGTTCTTCCTGGAGGCCGCCGCCGCCACCGGCGACCAGACGTATCAGGACGACGCGCTCGCGGGGGCGCGGCGGCTCGCCGCGACGTGGCGGGAGCAGCGCGATCCGACCTTCTACCACGGCCGGGCGGGGATGCTCTTCGCGATGGCCGAGACCGGCTGGGCGACCGGCGACGAGGAGGTCCACGAGGCGGCCCGCGCCGCCGCCGACGGCCTGGTGCGCGACGTCCGCCGGTTCGACGACGGCGTCGGCTGGACCGGGGACCCGGCGCTGCGCGGCGACGGGGGGATCGTGCTCGCGCTGCTGCACGCCTCGGGCCTCCTCGGGGTGTCGGCGTACGAGGAGGTGGCCGTCGAGGCGGGCGGGCGCATCGCGGCCCTCGCCGTGCCCGGCCACCGCTTCGGCGGAAAGGCCTGCCCCGACCTGCCCGTGGACGCCGTCACGCCGGGGTTCCTGTCGGGTACGGCGGGCACCGCGTTCCTGCTCGCCCGGCTGCACGGCGTGACCCGCGACGCGCGGTTCCTCGCGGCGGCCCGCCGGGGGGCCGACTTCGTCCGCACGGTCAGCGTGGTCACCGACAGGTGCGCCCGCGTCCCGCACCACCTGCCGCAGGGGCGCCGCCTCCACTACCTCGGCTTCTGCTCCGGCGCGGCCGGGGTGGCCCGGATGTTCCACGAACTGCACCGCGTCACCGGAGACCCCGGCGACCTGGACTGGGTGGAGCGCCTCGCCCACGGGATCGTGCAGAGCGGGCTGCCGGAGCACGCCCCGCCCGGCCACTGGGACGTGGCCTGCCTGTGCTGCGGCACGGCCGGGCTGCTGGAACTGTTCACCGGCCTGTACGCGGCCACCGGGCGGGAGCCGTACCTCGCCTTCGCCCGCACCCTCGCCGCCGATCTCATCGGACGCGCGGCCGGGGACGAGGAGGACGGCTTCCGCTGGTACCAGGCGTACCGCCGGCTGCGGCCGGAGGAGTTCACGGCCGACACCGGCTACATGGTGGGCGCCGCGGGGATCGGGACCGCGCTGCTGCACCTCGCCGCCACCGAGGACGCCGCCCGGGACGCCGCCTCGGCCGCGGCGGGAGGTGTGGCGCAGGGCGGCCCGCGCCGTCTGATCCTCCTGCCGGACAACCCGTTCCCGGCGATCCCGGTCCCGGCCGCCGTTCTGCGCGGGGGCGACGCCTGAGCGGCGCCCCTTGGCGGCCGGCTCCACAGATCCTTCGGGGGTCGTCTTCGGAGCTCGTCTCAGGGCCGTCGCCGGAACGGGGCGAGCGTGGCGCGCACGAGATCGGCGGCGCCCCAGTCGGGGTCGAACTGAGCGATCACGGCCAGGTGCTGGCGTAGCTGGAGGATCGGCATCCGTTCGCGCCAGTCGCGGTCGAGCCCGGTCAGCTCGGCGTACAGCTCGAAGAACACGTGCGCCTCGGGCGGCGGCGCCGTCGTCCACAGGTGGGCCAGGTCGACCTCGGCCCACGTGTACGACACGGCCGGGTCGATCAGTGCGGGCCGCCCGTCAGGGGTGGCCATGACGTTCAGCGCCCACAGGTCGCCGTGCGTCAGGCACGCGGGCCGGACGGGCAGCAGCTCGGGCAGCCGGTCGCACAGCCGCTCCAGCGCCGCTCGGTCCGCGACGTCGAGCGCCTCCCGGACGCGACGCTCGCCGAGCCAGCGCAGCAGACGGTGCTGGGCGAAGAACTCGTACCCGTCGTCGTCCCAGTTGTTGACCTGCCGGCGACGGCCCAGCCAGTTGTCCCGGTGCCACCCGAACCGGGGGTGCCGCGTGGTGGTGTGCAGGTGGGCGAGCGCATGCGCGAGCTGCTCCCAGAAGGCCCCGGTGCCCGGCCGGGGCCGCAGCACGGACAGTACGAGCAGGTCGCGGTCCGCGAGGATGATCTCGGGTGTGGCGACGCCGCCCGTCTCGCGGAGCACGGTGAGCCCCTCGGCCTCCGCGGCGAAGGCGTCGTCCGACGGCGGCTCGCCGAACGCCTTGACGAACACCGGCGTGCCGTCACCGCGGCGCGCGAGCCCCGCGATCGCGGCGAGGCCTCCGGCGGCCGGCTCGACCGCGACGACGTCGGTCAGACCGGCCGCGTGCAGGCGTTCGAGCAGGACGGAGGTCGTGTCTGTCACGGGTGTGCTCCTGTCTGGCGGTCACGCGTCATGGCATGTCAGGGCCGAGCCGGCGGCGGCTCACTCATCGGTGCCGGCTGTGCCCTCCTGTCGAGTGTGCTCGCCGTCGGCAGGTGTCGGCCTCCCGTGCGTCATGGGGGAGCGTGCCCTCCTCCCGCTCCGCCCCCCTGGGAGGAGGGCGCGTCCACATCTGACTTTGACACGCGATGGGGTGTTCGTCCAGAAAGTAAAACTTTCGTCCGCAATGTCGAGATTTGGGGTCTTCTTGGTTTAGTGTCCGGTTACCCAACCGTGACCAGTCAGGAGATCCCCCATTTCCAGCTACGCGGACCCCCATGAGCAGCACGTGACCGCCCTCTCCCTCGCGGCGGCCTCCCTCCCCGCAGACGCCGCCGAGGCGGCCGAGACCCCGGCCGTTCCCGAGGTCGGCTGTCCCACGGCCGACGGCCAGACGGTGCTCTACGCCGGCAAGACGACCGCGTCCTACTTCTGGGACGACGGATCGGGCGTCAACGGCGACACCGGAGCCCCCGCGTCGGGCGAGCCGATGCAGAAGGGCCTGGCGGCCAGCCCGAGCTGGCCCATGGGCACCAAGGGCTATGTGATCTACCAGGGCAAGAAGGCCGAGTTCTTCGTCGGCGACCGCGGCCCGGGCGTTCCCTCCAGCAGCGGGGTCATGCTCGATCTCGACGGCAAGACGTTCGCCGAGCTCACCGGCGGCACCTGGGACAGCGACTCGCTCACCGTCGAGGGCGCGGGCGGGCTCGGCCACATCCCGGTGAAGTACGTGATCACCGAGTGGGGCAAGGGGCGCGGCAAGACGGGCGCGCCCAAGCCGTTCTCCACCGGCGCGTACGGCGTGCGGGACCAGGCCGAGCCTCCGCCGCCCTGCCCGACCGCGGCCCCCGCCCCCTCCGAGGAGTCGCAGACCACCGCCTCCACGCCGGCTGCCAAGGCGGCCCCCGAAGCGGCCGCGAAGGCGGCCCCGGCGCAGCCGCTCACGCCGGCCTCTTCCGCTCCCGCCGACCAGGCCCAGGCCGCCGCTGCGGCCATGGCCCCCTTCGCCGGCGGGCAGGACGCGGCGGGCGGCGCGTCCCCGGCGGCGCCGGCGGGCGGCGCCGGGACCACACCGGCCGCCACGACCGGTACGGCGTCGGTCCAGGCCGTCACCCCCGTGTCCGCCACCGGCGACCCGTCCGGCGGCGACGACGCGGCTCCCGCCGTCTCCGCCGCGATCGTGGTGTGCGCGCTCGTCGCGGTGGGCGCGAAGGCGGTGCACAGCAGGGTCACCCGCCGGCCGAGCGGCGAAGAGGCCCAGTAGGGGCGCGCGGGAGAGGCGGGGCTACCTCCTGCGGCCCCGCAGCGCTCCCGCCACCCGGTTGAACACCCGGTCCCACTCGGAGCCGAACGGGTTGTCCTGCACCAGGTAGGTCCAGGTCGCCGTGGGCCGCTTGAGGCCCTGGTCCGCCAGATCGCGGGTGACGTCGGCCTTCTCGAAGGTCTCCCGGGAGCGCCGTTCGACCTCGTCCAGCATCGCCCGGTAGGCGGGCACGGCCTCCCGGTTGAACTCGTCCAGCGGGTTGAGCCGCCCGAGCGCGCGCAGGTGGATGCCCTCGCGCAGGTCGGACAGGAAGCCGAGGTGCTCGGTCCAGCACTGGTCGAGGTGGTACAGCACGATCTGCCGGGCCGCCCGCTCGACCGCCTCCTCGCCCGCCGTCTCGCACAGCTCGCGGTAGCGCTCCGGGCAGGCCGACTCCAGCGCCCGCGCCCCGGTGTCGCCGTTCAGCACCCGGTCGCGCTGTTCGAGCACCTCGGCCCGCTGCCGCTCCAGCAGCCGGGTGTACCGCCAGGTGTTGCGGTGGATCTCCAGGTTCACGCCCTCGGCCACCCGCTGGGCGTGCGCCACGAGCGCGTGCGCGTCGGGTTTCCGTACGGCGCCGTCGGCGTCGGCGGGCGGCAGCGACTGGTCCGGCGCGTAGACCGTCAGGAGCGGGTCCTGCCCACTGACGAAGAACACCGAGCCGCCCGGGTCGCCCTGCCGCCCGGCCCGGCCCCGGAGCTGGTCGTCCAGCCTGCTGCTGTCGTGCCTGCCGGTGCCGATGACGTAGAGCCCGCCGAGCGAGGCGACCTCGTCCTCCTCGCCGGGGTCGCCCGCGCCGAGCCGGATGTCGGTGCCGCGCCCGGCCATCTGGGTGGAGACCGTGAGGGCCCCGCGCCGTCCGGCCCGCGCGATGATCTGCGCCTCCTCGGCGTCGTTCTTCGCGTTGAGGACGGTCGCGGCGAGCCCTCTGGCCTCAAGGGCCCCGGCCAGGCGCTCGGACTCGGCGACGTCGAGCGTGCCGACGAGGATCGGCTGCCCGGTGGCGTGCCGGGTCTCGATCTCGTCCAGCAGCGCCCCCTCCTTGTCCTCCACGGTCGCGAAGATCCGGTCGGGCTCGTCCACCCGTACACAGGGGCGGTTGGGCGGGACGACCACGACGGAGAGGTCGTAGAACTCGCGGAGCTGCTCGCCCACGGCGACGGCGGTGCCGGTCATGCCGCACACGCGGGGGTAGCGGTGGATGAGACCCTGCACGGTGATCGAATCGAGGATCTCGCCCGTCTCCGACGCCTGCAGGTGCTCCTTGGCCTCCACGGCGGCCTGCAGCCCGTCCGGCCAGCGCTGCAGCGCCGCGACCCGGCCGCGCGAGGTGTTGACGAGCTCGACCTTGCCGTCCCTGACGATGTAGTCGACGTCCCGGGTGAGCAGCGTGTGCGCGTGCAGCGCGAGGTTGACCTGCGTCACCACGCCGGGGTGCTCGTAGAGGTCGACGCCGAGGGCCTTCTCGACCGTGTCGGTGCCCTTGGGGGTGAGGAAGACGGCCCGGCCCTCCTCGTCGATCGTGTAGTGGTAGCCGCGCGACAGCCGCCGTACGAGGGCCGCCATCTCGGGGAGGGCCGTCCCCGCGTCGGCCGCGCCGGCCAGCACCAGGGGCACCCGGGCCTCGTCCACCAGCACCGAGTCGGCCTCGTCGACGAGCGCGACCTCCGGGGCCGGCACGACCAGCTCGGCCGGGTCGGTGCACAGCCGGTCGCGCAGCACGTCGAAGCCGAGCTCGCTCACCGCCGCGTACGTGACGTCGCACGCGTACGCCTTCCTGCGTTCCTCCGGCGTGGAGGTCTCGGCGATCCATCCGGCCGTCAGGCCAAGCGTCTCGTACAGCGGGCCCATCCACTCGGCGTCGCGGCGGGCGAGGTAGTCGTTCACCGAGACCACGTGGACCCGGGCCCCGCGCAGCGCGTACCCGGCGGCCGCCATGGCCCCCACGAGCGTCTTGCCCTCGCCGGTGGCCATCTGCGCGACGTGGCCCTCCAGCAGCGCCAGCATGCCCGCGAGCTGCACGTCGTACGGCCGCTGGCCGAGCGCTCGGACGGCCGCCTCCCGCATCACCGCGCAGAAGTCGGCGCTGCCGACCCAGGCCGGGTCGACGAGGGCGGGGCGAAGCTCGTCGCGCCGGCCGGCCTCGGCCGCGCGCCCGGCCGCCTCCGCCGCGACCCGCTGGAAGGGGGCGAGATCGACGCTTCCCGGCTTCTCCAGGAACCGCTTGATCCATCGACCTACCCGCGTCACATCCGCTCCAACGACTCTTGGGTCCGACTGGTTCCACATGCCCGGTTCATGGTCCCACTATCTGGGAGGTGCGACAGGTGAGCGTACCTGACACTCCCTGACAGGTACGGACGGCAGCATGGCCGTATGACAACGATCGCGAAGCTCATCGCCGTGACCATCGACTGTGCCGAGCCGAAGAGGCTCGCCGACTTCTACTCCCAGATCACCGGGCTGCCGGTGCAGTATGCCGAAGAGGAGTACGCCGGCATCGGCGACGACACGACGACCATCTACTTCCAGCGGGTGCCCGAGCGGAGGGCGCCGTCCTGGCCCGGCGCGGACAAGCAGTTCCACCTGGACTTCCGGGTGCCCGACGTGGCCAAGGCCGTGGAGGAGTACGTCGCGCTCGGGGCGACCAAGCCGGAGTTCCAGCCGGGCGACTGGGTCGTGCTCGCCGACCCGGAGGGTCACCTTTTCTGCGTCTGTCCGGAGAGGTCCTGAATCGGGCACAGTGTGGCCGACTCTCCTGACGATGCAGGAAGCGTGATTACATCACGTGATCGAATCTAGTCTCTCCGTGATCGATTCCCGCGGGCAGGGGGCCCGCCCGATGCGATGCGGAGGCATTCATGACGACTCGATCAGCGGCCCGTCCCGGCCTGGTTCTCCTCGCGGCGACTCTCGCCTGCACGGCGGGCCTGCTACCGGCCGGACCGGGCACGACCGCGGCGAGCGCGCAGTCGCGGGCGGCCGTCGCCCCGCCCCGGATCGGCGTGCTCAAGGTCGGCGGCGACGCCCTGGTCAAGGAGGGCGGTCTGTCGGCGAGCTGGGTGCTGGAGCACGACGGGGTCGTCCAGATCGCGCTCGCGGGTGACCGGATCGGCGTCCTCACCGGGGACGGCAGGGCCTGGGTGAAGCAGGGGGGCCTGTCCACCAACTGGGTGCTGGAGCACGACGGCGGCGTCAAGCAGCTCGCGCTGGCCGGCGACCGGATCGGCGTCATCACGGGGGACGGCAGGGCCTGGGTGAAGGAGGGCGGTCTGTCGGCGAGCTGGGTGCTGGAGCACGACGGCGTCAAGCAGCTCGCGCTTTCGGGTGACCGCATCGGGGTGCTGACGACCGACGGCAGGGCCTGGGTGAAGGAGGGCGGTCTGTCGGCGAGCTGGGTGCTGGAGTACAACGGCGTCAAGCAGCTCGCGCTGGCCGGCGACCGCATCGGCGTGGTCCGGGCGGACGGCGTCGCGCTGGTCAAGGCGGGCGGGCTGTCCGCCACCTGGGTGACCGAGAACACGGCGGTGAAGCAGCTCGTCCTGGCCGGCGACCGCATCGGGGTCGTCCGGGGCGGCGGCGCGGCGCTGGTGAAGGAGGGGGGCCTGTCGGCCACCTGGGTGACCGAGCACGTGGACGTCCTCGAACTCGCGCTCGCGGGCAAGCGGATCGGCGTGCTCAGGGTCACCGGCGAGGCCCTGGTCAAGGAGGGCGGGTTGTCCGACGCCTGGGTGACCGAGAACGCCGGGGTCGTCGGCATCGCCCTGTCCAGCGGCACCGACTGATCGGACACCGCGGGTCCCGGGATCCTCGGGTCCCGGGAGCCGCGTGTTCGACGTGGGGAGTGGGCCCGGGAAGGTCCTGAGAGCCGCGGGTTCCCGTGGCGCGGACCCACTCCCCCTAAACTTGCGTGGTGATTTCTGGACACACCGCCGGCTCCCGGCACCCCGGCCGGCGCCCATGATCTGGGCGGGAGTGGCGATCGCCCTCGTCGGGGCGCTCGGGTACGCGCTGGGCGCGGCGCTGCAGCAGTTCGAAGCCGTGCGCGACGGGGCCACGCTCGCGCTCGTGCGCAGGCCCCGCTGGCTGATCGGCGGGGTGATCGGCTTCGCCGGCGCGTCCCTGCACGCCGTGGCGCTCAGCGTGGCCCCGCTCGTCGTCGTCCAGCCGGTGAGCGTGGCGACGCTGGTCTTCGCGGTGCCGCTCGCCGCCACGCTGCACGGCAGGCGCCCCCGGCGGGCCGAGATCGCCGGGTCGATCGCGGTGGCGGTGGGACTGCTCGGCCTGATGCTGCTGGTCCCGGCGCACAACGTGACCCCCGTGCTGTCGGACGGAGGTGCCCTCGCGCTGATCGGCTGCGTCGCCCTGGTCGCCGCCGTCACCTTCGGCGCCGCGCGCCTGCTGCGGGGGCCGCTCAAGGCGCTGCTGATGTCGGTCGGCGCCGGAGCGGTGACCGCGACCGTGTCCACGTTCGTCCGGGTCGTCGGCGGCGGGCTCAACGGAGACCTCGGCCGGCTGCTCCACTGGTTCACCCTGGCCATCCCGGTGCTGCTGGTCTGCGCCATCGTGCTGCTGCAGAAGTCGTACGCCGTCGGCTACTTCGGGATCGCCTACGCCGGAGTCCAGGTCGTCGATCCCCTCACGTCGGTGACGGCCGGGGCCGTGCTGCTGGGCGAGTCGCTGCCCACCGGGCCCGAAAAGGTGGTGCCCGCGCTGCTGGCCGCCGCCCTGCTGATCGCGGGTACGGTCACCCTGGGCCGCCTGGCCCCCGACCACTCCAAGCCCGCTGTAGTACGCGGCGAGCCCGGCCCGCGCGAGGAGCCGGTGAACGCGGCGACGCCCGAGGCGGCCTGACCCCTCGGCCGCCCGGTGTCGGCGGCGCTCAGGCCGGCCAGCGGAAGACGTCGTCGAACTGGCGCACCGCGACGGCGGGCCCGAGCATGCCCGCCGCGCGCAGCGCGCCGTCGCGCAGGGCGACCGCCAGCGGGTCGCGCCAGCCGCTGAGCCGCCCGACCAGCCGCGACCGCCGCACGATCGGCGTCGTACGGGCCAGCCGCTCCCGGCTGTACGCGGCGAGCCCCGCCGCGAGGTCCGCGGCCGGCTCTGCGGCGGGGCCGCCGCCCGGTGAGACGTGCCGGGCGAGCACGACGGCGTCCTCGATCGCCTGGCAGGCGCCCTGCCCGAGGTTGGGCGTCATGGGATGCGCCGCGTCGCCCAGCAGCGCGATCCGCCCGGAGTGGAGCGCGGGCAGCGGGGTGTCGAGGGAGTAGATGTCGTGGCGCAGCACCGCGCCGGGCTCGGCGGCGGCCAGCAGCGCGGGGATCGGGTCGTGCCAGCGGCCGAACAGGCGGATCAGCTCGTCCTTCTCGCTCTCCGCGCGCAGGCCGGCGGGGACCGGCGCGGTGGCGTAGCAGTAGACCTGGCCGCCCGCCAGCGGCATCACCCCGAACACCAGGCCCGCCCCCCAGGTCTCCGACGCGCCGACCGGTCCGGGGAAGGGGACGAGCGCCCGCCAGCTCGTCACGCCCGCGTAACCGGGCTCAGGGTGGCCGGGGAACAGCGCCGCGCGGGTCCGCGACCGGATGCCGTCCGCCGCCACGACGAGATCGGCCTGAATCGTCTCCGTGCCGCCCGCCGGGGTGGCGAGGGTGACCAGGCCCGTCCGGGGGTCGGCCGACTCGGCCCTTGTGCCCAGGCGCAGGGCGCCTCGCGGCAGGCACGCGGCCAGGATGCCGACCAGCGCCGACCGGGTGAGCAGCACGATCGAGTCGCCGTACCGCGCGGCGGCGTCCTCGGCGGTGGTCCGCGACAGCCAGCGGCCGGACGGCCGCCGGAGGCCCGCCTCGCCCTGGATCGCCGAGAGCTTCCTGACCTCGTCCCCGAGGCCGATCATGTCGAGGGCCCGCAGCGCGTTGGGCGCGACCGCGAGGCCCGCGCCGACCGGCTCGATCGAGGCCGCCTGTTCCAGCACGGTCACCTGCCAGCCGTTCCGCGCCAGGGCCAGCGCCGCCGTCAGCCCGCCGATGCCCGCCCCGGCCACCACCGCGTGTGCCATGCCCGGCCTCCTTCACTACAGGTGTAGTCATACGCTACTACGCCTGTAGTGCGCCCGTACGATGGGGGCCGTGAACAGTCAGCGGGCGGTCCTCGTCGCGGACGCGGCCATCGCGATCCTGGCCGAGCGCGGCATGCGGGGGCTGACTCATCGGGCGGTCGACGAGGCCGCCGGCCTCCCTCCGGGGTCCACGTCGAACTGCGCCCGCACGCGTGCGGCGCTGCTGGAGCTGACGCTGGCCCGGCTGTCCGAGCGCGAGGCGGCGGCGCTCTCCACGGTCGTGTCGGCCCTCCCCTTCGGCGAGGGGGGCGCCGCCGACCTGACGGAGCTGCTCGCCGCCTTCGCGTACGCCGCGATGACCGAACACCGGGAGACCACCGTCGCCCGGTACGAGCTGGCGCTGGAGGCGAGCCGCCGGCCGGAGCTGCGCAGGCTGTACGACGAGCTGGGCCGCCGAATCCGTGAGCCCGCCGTCGCCATGCTGGCCGCCGCGGGCTCGCCCGACCCGGTGCGGCGGGGCGGGCAGATGGTGGCCTACGTCGACGGCCTGCTGTTCGACGCGGTGGCGGGTGCGGGCGGCGTCCCCTCTCCCGAGGACCTGCGGGCCGCCTGCGAGGACCTCATGAGCCTGTTCCTCCGCGGCTGAGCAGCGCCTCCATCCGGCCTTCCAGGCGGGCGCGATGGGCCGGCCACTCGTCGTCCAGGATGGAGTACAGCGGGCTGTCGCGCCAGGTCCCGTCGGGGCGGCGCAGCTGCCGGCGGAGCACGCCCTCCCGCACACCGCCGATGCGCTCGATGGCGGCCTGCGATCGCAGGTTGCGGACGTCGGTCCGCAACACGACGCGGGTGAACCCGAGAGCGAAGGCGTGGTCGAGCAGCATGATCTTGCAGTCGGTGTTCACGCCCGTACGCCAGTGGGCCCTGGCGTACCAGGTGGACCCCACCTCCACGCTCTCGTCGAAGCCGCCGACGTCCCAGTAGGCGGTCGAGCCGATCGCCCGCCCGGTCGCCTTGAGGATCACGGCGAACTGGACGGTCAGCGGCCTGGCGAGGAGGCCCGCCACATGGCGGCGCATCCCCTCCTCCGAGGTGGGGAAGATCCGCGGACTGAACCGCCACACCTCCTCGTCGTCCCGGCCGGCCGCGTACAGGTCGGGGACGTGGCCGAGGGTGAGGGGCTCCAGCCGTACGACGCGGCCGTCGAGCACGACGGGCGCGGGCATCTTCGCGGTCATGCGGCCGACGCTACCGAGAGCGCACGGCGCGGAGAACGGCCACTTCGGAGGCGTCGCCGAGGACCACTTGTGCGAAGCCGTGTCGACACGCATACCGGCTGGTCGGTACGCTCACGGGGTGGACGCCGACCCGCCCGGCCTCGATCTCGCCCGCCTCGCCGGGCACCTCCAGCGCGCGGGCCTGACCGAGGGGCCGCTCACCGCCGAGCTGATCGTGGGCGGACGGTCCAACCTGACGTACGTCGTCCGCGACGCCGCGCGGACCTACGTGGTGCGCCGGCCGCCGCTCGGGCACGTTCTGGCCACGGCCCACGACATGGCCCGGGAGCACCGGGTGATGAGCGCCCTGCGGGACACGCCGGTCCCCGTGCCGCGCATGTTCCATCTGTGCCGGGACGCGGAGGTGATCGGCGCGCCCTTCTACGTGATGGAGCACGTCGAGGGCGGGCAGCCGCCGCTCACCCCCGCCCTCGCCCACGCGCTGGTGGACGTGCTGGCCGCGCTCCACTCGATCACTCCCGGGAGCGTGGGGCTCGGCGACTTCGGCAGGCCCGAGGGCTTCCTGGAGCGGCAGGTCGCCCGGTGGAAGCGGCAGCTCGACGCCTCCCGCAGCCGGGACGTCCCCGGCTTCGACGACCTGTACGAACGCCTCGCCCGCGACGTGCCCGCCGAATCGGGGGCTCCGGCGATCCTGCACGGGGACTTCAAGCTCGGCAACACGCTGGTCGCCGACGGCGAGGTGCGGGCCGTGCTCGACTGGGAGATGTCCACGCTCGGCGACCCGCTCACCGACCTGGCGCTGTTCCTCCTGTACGGCGAGGTCTCCGCGCTCGACCCCGCCGCTGGCCGCGCGGTCGGCGCGACGGGTGAGGCGGGCGACGAGGCGCCGCCCCTGCCGATCGAAACGGGGGCGGACCTCGCCGCGCGGTACGGCGAGGCGTCCGGCCGCGACCTGTCCCGGTTCGGCTGGTACGCCGGCCTCGCCTGCTTCAAGCTCGCGGTGATCGCCGAGGGCATCCACTTCCGCCACATGATGGGCCTCACGGTGGGGGAGGGCTTCGCCGGGATCGGCGAGCAGGTCGCCCCGCTCGTCGCCCGCGGGCTCATGGAGGTCTGAATGCACTTCGCGTTCGACGACAGGACGGAGGAGCTGCGGGCCCGGTTGCTCGCCTTCATGGACGAGTGCGTCCATCCGGCCGAGCGCGCCTTCCACGAGCAGGCGGCCCAGGTCCGGGCGGCCGGCGGCTGGGGCCCGCCGCCGCTGCTGGAGGACCTCAAGGCCGAGGCCCGCTCGCGCGGCCTGTGGAACCTCTTCCTTCCAGGAGAGCGGGGCGCGGGGCTGACCAACCTCCAGTACGCCCCGCTCGCCGAGATCATGGGCGGGTCGCCGGCCATCGCCCCGCCCGCGACCAACTGCGCCGCCCCCGACACCGGCAACATGGAACTGCTGGCGGAGTTCGGCAGTGAGCGGCAGCGGGCGGAGTACCTGGAGCCGCTGCTGGCCGGGGAGATCAGGTCGGCGTTCGCGATGACCGAGCCCGAGGCGGCCTCCTCCGACGCGACGAACATCGCGACCTCGATCACGAGGGACGGCGACGAGTACGTCGTCAACGGCCGCAAGTGGTACATCACCGGCGCGATGAACCCGAACTGCCGGGTCTTCGTCGTGATGGGCAAGACCGACCCCGACGCGCCCCGGCACCGGCAGCAGAGCATGGTGCTCGTGCCGCGCGACACCCCCGGTCTCACCGTACGGCGCGGCATGACCGTCTTCGGGTACGACGACGCCGACCACGGCGGCCACGCCGAGGTGCTGTTCGAGGACGTACGCGTGCCCGTGGGCAACCTGGTCGGCGAGGAGGGCGGCGGCTTCGCCATCGCCCAGGCGCGGCTCGGACCGGGACGGATCCACCACTGCATGCGGCTCGTCGGCATGGCCGAGCGGGCGGTGGAGCTGACGTGCCGCCGGGTGCTGTCGCGCGAGGCGTTCGGCGGGCCGCTGGCCCGGCAGGGGGTGATCCAGGACTGGATCGCCGAGTCGCGGGTGCGCATCGAGCAACTGCGCCTGCTGGTGCTCAAGACGGCCTGGCTGATGGACACCGCAGGCAACCGGGGCGCGCACACCGAGATCCAGGCCATCAAGATCGCCGCGCCCGCGACCGTGGAGTGGATCCTGGACAAGGCCATCCAGGCACACGGCGCCGCCGGGCTGAGCCAGGATTATCCCCTCGCCGCGCTGTGGGCGGGGGCCCGGGCCCTGCGCTTCGCCGACGGTCCCGACGAGGTCCACAAGCGGTCGCTGGCCCGCCGCGAGCTCAAGAGACACATGGGGTGATCTTCTGGTGACATGGGATGAGGCGTCGGTCGCCGAGCGTGCCGCGGCCTTCCTCGCGGCGCACGACCCGGCGGCCATGAACCGCCTGGAGTTCCTGCGCGCCCGGTTCGACGCCGGGCTCGCCTGGGTGCACTTCCCCGAGGGCCTCGGCGGCCTCGGCGCCCCCCGGGAGCTGCAGGCCGTGGCCGACCGGGAGCTGAGGGGCACGCCCGACAACCAGCCCGGCCGCATCGGCATCGGCCTCGGCATGGCCGCCCCGACGATCCTCGCCTTCGGCACCGACGAGCAGAAGAGGCGTTTCCTGCGCCCCCTCTGGACCGGCGAGGAGGTGTGGTGCCAGCTGTTCAGCGAGCCCGGCGCCGGTTCCGACCTCGCCACCCTGGCCACCCGCGCCGTACGCGAGGGCGACGAGTGGGTGGTGGACGGCCAGAAGGTGTGGACGTCGAGCGCGCACACCGCCCGCTGGGGCCTCCTGCTGGCCCGCACCGACCCCGGCGTGCCCAAGCACCGCGGGCTGACCTACTTCGTCTGCGACATGCGCGCGCCCGGCGTCGAGGTGCGTCCGCTGCGCCAGATCACCGGTGAGGCCGAGTTCAACGAGGTCTTCCTCACCGGGGTCCGCCTGCCCGGCGCGCTGCGGCTGGGCGAGACCGGCGACGGCTGGCGGGTCGCGCAGGCCACGCTGATGAACGAGCGGGTCGCCATCGGCGGCATGCCCGTCCGCCGCACCATGATGGAGGTCGTCGCCGACACCTGGCGCTCCCGGCCCGAGCTGCGCACCCACGACCTGCACCAGCGGCTGCTGCGGCTCTGGGTGGAGTCGGAGGTCATGCGCCTGACGGCCGCGCGGCTGCGCGAGCAGCTCGCCGCCGGGCACCCGGGACCGGAGGGCTCGGGCATGAAGCTCGCCTTCGCCCGGCTGCACCAGGAGCTCTCCGGCCTGGAGGTCGAGCTGCTGCGCGAGGACGGCCTCGGCTACGACGACTGGACCTTCCGCCGCCCCGAGACGGTCGACTTCCTCGGCCGGGAGGCGGGCTACCGCTACCTGCGGGCCAAGGGCAACTCGATCGAGGGCGGCACCTCGGAGATCCTGCGGAACATCATCGCCGAACGCGTGCTCGGGCTGCCCGCCGAGCCGCGTGCCGACAAGGACGTCGCGTGGAAGGACCTCCCCCGATGACTCTGCTGTACACGGAGGTGGAGGAGGAGCTGCGGGCCGCCGTGCGCGACCTGCTCGCCGACAGGTGCTCCCCGTCCGCCGTGCTCGGGCGCGTCGAGTCCGGCACGCCGTACGACGCGGAGCTGTGGAAGACGCTGGCCCGCGAGATCGGCGTGGCCGGGCTGCTGGTGCCCGAGGAACTCGGGGGCGCCGGGGCGTCGGCCCGCGAGGCCGCCGTCGTGCTGGAGGAGCTGGGACGCGCCGTGGCGCCGGTGCCGTTCCTCGCCAGTGCCGTCCTCGCGACCCAGGCGCTCCTGACGGCGGGGGGAGAGGCGGCCGGCGAGCTGCTGGGCCGCCTGGCGGCCGGGGAGGCGACGGCCGCGCTCGCGGTGCCGTTCGCCGCCTCGCCGTACGCTCCTCCGGCCCCCGCGGCGGCCCTCGGCGAGGACGGCACGGTGACGGGCACCGTCGGCGGCGTGATCGGCGCCGAGATCGCCGACGTGCTACTCGTCCCGGTACGGCTGACGCGGGGCACCGCCCTGTGCGCGGTGGAGGCGTCCCCGGCCGGATCCGCCGGAGGGACCGAACGGGTGGCCCCGGCCACCTCGCTCGACCTGACCCGGCCGATCGCGACCGTGTCGTTCGCCTCGGCCCCCGCGCGCGTCCTCGCCACCGCCGGCGGCCCGGAGACGCCGTGGGTGCGGGAGGCCCTGCTGCGCGGCGCGGGGCTGCTCGCCTCCGAACAGCTCGGGATCGCCGAGTGGTGCCTCGCCACCACGGTCGCGTACGTCAGGGAGCGCAGGCAGTTCGCCCGGCCGGTGGGGTCGTTCCAGGCGGTCAAGCACCGGCTGGCCGACCTGTGGCTGGAGATCGCGGGAGCCAGGGCGGCGGCCCGGAACGCGGCCGCTCGGCTGGCGGAGGCGCCGGTCGCGGGACCGCCCGGCGACGACGCGGCGGTGGCCGTCACGGTGGCCGTCGCCGTGGCCCAGGCGCACTGCGGAGCGGTCGCCGTCCACGCCGCCGAGGAGTGCGTGCAGCTTCACGGCGGCATCGGGATGACCTGGGAACACCCCGCGCACCTCTACCTCAAGCGGGCCAAGGCCGACCAGATCGCCCTGGGCACGCCGGGCGACCACCGCGAGGCCCTCGCCGGTCCGGCGGACCTCCCCGCGCCGGTCTGACCTCTCAGGACCGCTGCTCAGAGCCGCTTCCAGGGAGGCGTTTCTCAGGGGCGCAGTGAGCCGAGCAGGAGGTCGGCGAAGTGGCGGCCGACCTCCTCGCCGGTCAGCGGGCCGTCCGGGTGATACCAGGTGCCGAGGTGGTGGACCGAGCCGAAGAAGAAGTCGACCACCATCTCGGCGGGGATGTCGTCGCGGAAGACGCCCTCGCGCTGCCCCTCGGCGACGAGGCCGCGGAACCGCTCGTGGTAGCGGCGCCGCTCGGCCCGCACGGTCTTGTAGGTCTCGGGGGCGAGCTGGTGCATCGACCTGAAGAAGATCTTGGAGTCGTCCAGGTTGTCGACCGTGGTCACGACGACGTCCGTCGCCGCCGCGTGGAGCCGCTCGGCCACCGGGCCCCCGGCGTCGGCGAAGCGGTTGAGCCGCTCCATCTGCAGGCGCAGCACCCGGGCGTAGATCTCGTGCAGCAGGTCGTCCTTGGACCCGAAGTAGTGGTACATCGCGCCCTTGGTGACCCCGGCCGCCGCGACGATCTCCTGGACCGAAGTGCTCTCGAAGCCCCTCTCGGCGAACAGCCGGGTCGCCTCGGCGAGCAGGCGCCGCCGTACGGGCTCCTCCACGGGCGCGCCGCCGACGGGTGCGGAACGATCCGATACACGCCGGGCCATCTCGACCTCCTTCGTCGTCCGGCCCAAGCATACCGACTGGTCGGTCGCCGCCTGGTGGACTGCGCTGCCTGGTAATGCGTGATCCAAGGACTGGCGGAATCGCATTACTTCCCTCACCTTAGGAGGGTTGGGATTCCCGCTCGGGTATCCCGGGAGAAAGCCGCATGCAGACTGTGGGGGTTGGCGTGCCAAACGGTTCCATCTATGTGCCGAAAGACGAGAAGTTCACCGGCGCATCGCCGCAGAACCTGTACGTGACGTTCTGGTTCGCCGGGCGCAAGAACCGGATCCGGATACGGGCCGCCATCGCGGTCGCGGGCTTCGTCGTCGGCAACCTGCTGGGCTCGCGGCTCGGGCTGAACCCGTTCGTCGCGGGAGTCGTGCTGGGTGCCCTGGCGGGCGGCGTGGACTGGTTCGTCGCCTGGCGGCTGTACGAGCGCACGGCGGTGTGGCGGGGCAAGCGCCGCGGCGAGGTGCGCACCGGGCGGCTGCTGCGTCTCATGCTGCGCCGTCGCGGCTACCGGGTCATGGACGGCCGGGCCGTCCCCGGAGAGGCGTCGATCGACCACCTCGTCATCGGCCCCGGCGGCGTGTGGATCGTGGACAACGAGGCGTGGTCGCCCGACACCCTCATCGCGCGGTACGGCGAGCGGCTCTTCTTCGACGAGAGGTTCGGCACCTCTGTCGCCAAGGGCCTGATCTCCGCCGCCGAGTCGATGGCCGCGCTGCTGACCAAGGAGACCGGGATCGCGGTGACGATCGCCCCGGTGCTCGCCGTGCACGGTGGAAAGATCAAGGCCTGGGGCGGCGTCCTGACCGGCGAGGGGCTGACCGTCGCCTATCCCCGCCGCGTCGCGGGCTGGATCCGCTCCAACGGGTCGGCGGCGTACACGGAGGAGCAGATCGACCTGCTGGCGCGCACGGCCGCCCGCATCCTGCGCCGCATGAGCTGACCCGGGCCGCATGAGCCGACCGGGGCCGCCGGGCCGGACGTCGCTCCGCTCCGGCCCGATTTTGAGCGCTCTGAGGTGTGCGATAACCTCTAAGAGCTCTGCGCCGCTAGCTCAGTTGGTTAGAGCAGCTGACTCTTAATCAGCGGGTCCGGGGTTCGAGTCCCTGGCGGCGCACCCAACCCGGAAGCCCAGGTCGTCATCGGCCTGGGCTTTCGTCGTCTGGCTATCCTTGCGGCCGGTGCCGGTGGTGCGGGGCGAGGATGCCGTAGGCCCGGCCCGGCGCGCTCCCCGAACCGGCCTGAAGTGCTACTCGGACGGCGCCGACCATACCTTCGGCCGATACCGCGCCGGGTTCGGGCCTCGCAGGATCAAGCCATGCCATACGAAGATCCGCACGCCGCGCCGAGAGCCGAGGCCCTCACCAGGCATGACCAGAGCCGTCCGGCTCTGACCGACCGGATCCTGCGGGCCGGCCTGGCCGCGGTCGCCGGACTGCTCACCCTGACGGTCTCCGCCTCCTGGACGCCGGCGTCCGCCTCTCCCGCACACGCCTCCGCCGGCTCTTCGGTCACGCCGAGCGGCAGGCCGTATCTGCCCGAGCCGACCGGTCCCCATCCGGTCGGCACGACGTCCCTGCGTCTGGAGGACACCTCGCGCCCCGACCCCTGGGTCCCCGCGGCCAGGTCGAGGGAGCTCATGGTCTCCCTCTGGTATCCGGCGAAGTCCCGGAACGGACGGCGGGCGCCCTACATGACGCCCAGGGAGTCGGAGCTCATCCTGAAGGGCAAAGGGGTGACGGGCGTGCCGCCCGACGTGCTGAGCAGAACGCGGACCCACGCGTTCAGCGGCGCCGGACCGGCGGGACGCCGACACACCCTGCCCCTTGTCGTGCTCTCTCCCGGCTTCACCGACCCCCGCAGCTCGCTCACGGCCCTGGCCGAGGAACTGGCGAGCAGAGGCTACGTGGTGGCCGGCGTCGACCACACGTACGAGACCTTCGCCACCACGTTCCCGGACGGGCGGCTGACGACCTGCGCCGCGTGCGAACTCGAAGGCGTCGACGACTTCGGTGCGAAAGCGGTGAGGAACCGGGCGGCCGACGTCTCCTTCGTGATCGATCAGCTGACCGGTCCGCACTCCAGGTGGACGGGCGCCTCGCTGATCGACGCGTCCCGGATCGCGATGGCGGGCACGTCCCTCGGAGGCGCGAGCGCCGCCGAGACGATGCTGAAGGACTCCCGGGTGCGCGCCGGAATCAACATGGACGGCCTCATGTTCGCCCCGATCCCCGCGAGCGGGGTGGCGCGCCCGTTCCTGTTCCTGGGCCAGCCGCTGCACAGCCCGGGGGGAGAGGATGCCACCTGGGACCGCGACTGGGCACATCTGACCGGGTGGAAGCGCTGGCTCGTGGTGGCCGGAGCGGTGCACCCGTCCTTCAGCGACTACGACCTGCTGGCTCAGCAGATCGGCGTCGACCTCGGCAGTGAGCTCCGCGGAAGCCGCTCCGTGGACATCACCCGCAGGTACGTCCGAGCCTTCCTCGACCTGCACCTGAGCGGTAGGCCACAGCCCCTGCTGGACAGGCCGTCGGCGCGCTACCCCGAGGTCGAATTCTGCACGCCGGAGACGAAGACCTGCACATAGAGGGGTTCGACGGCGGGGGTCACGGAGTCCGGGGTTCGAGTGCCCGCCGGCGCGCCGCTTCGGACAGTCGGGCCGTCCGCGAATCCCGGGAGGCGTGCAGGGACGCGAGCAGGCGGACGCGTTCGTCGTCCGGGGTGCCGGGCTCGGCCGTGTAGACGAGCAGGACCGGCCCGGGATTTCCGGGCAGGGGATAGACGTCCCAGTCGAGGGTGAGCTCGCCCACCTGGGGGTGCCGGAACAGCTTCGTCCCGTGAACCGTCTCACGCACCTCGTGCCGCGCCCAGAGCCGGCGGAAGTCCGCGCTGCGGATGCTCAGCTCACCGATGATCGTCGTGGCGCGCGGATGGGTCGGATCGGTCGCGACGGCGGCCCGCAACATGCCGATGTACTGCAGGGCGGTGGTCTCCCAGTCGGGGCAGCGCGCAGGGGTCCCGGGATCCTCGAACAGCACCGTGAGCATGTTCCGCCGCCCCGGCGGCAGGGTGGCCGGATCGCCGAGCAGCGCCTCGGCGAGCGTGTTCCACGCGAGCACGTCGAGGTGGCGGCCGAGCACGACCGCGGGAGTGCCCATGACGTGCAGCAGTCGCCTTGTGCCGTCCGGCACGCGCTCCGGCGCGCGGCGCGTGCGGACGGCCGCCGGTCGCCGTGCCGCCCGGGCGAGGGTGAACAGATGCCGGCGTTCCTCGTCGTCGAGGTCGAGCGCGGAGGCGAGGGCGTCGAGCACCTCGTCGGAGGGCCGCACCTCGCGGCCCTGCTCCATGCGCTGGTAGTAGTCGGTGCTCAGCCCGGCCAGCAGCGCGACCTCCTCACGTCGCAGGCCGGCCACCTTGCGCCGGGGCCCCGGCTCCAGGCCGACGTCCTGCGGGCGCAACCGGCCGCGCCGGGCACGCAGGAAGTCACCGAGCTCACGGGCGTACGCGTGGTCGACAGCCATGACGACAGTCTGCCGCCGCGGTCCGCGCCGAAGGTAGGTCCGGCGTTCCCAGGGAAACGCGTACGACCGAGTCCCGGCGACCCCGTCCTAGCGTCGTCGCCATGACCGAATGGAACGCCAGCCACATCCCCGACCAGCACGGCCGGGTCGCCGTCGTCACCGGCGCGAACTCGGGACTCGGCCTGGTCACCGCGACCGAACTCGCCCGTCACGGGGCACACGTCGTGATGGCCGTACGCGACGTCGCCGCGGGCGAGCGGGCGGCCGAGGCGATCCGGCGCTCCGCGCCACGGGCCGGGATCGAGGTGCGGGAGCTCGACCTGGCCTCGCTCGCATCGGTGCGCGCGTTCGCGACGGGCATGACCGCCGGCTTCGAGGCGATCGATCTGCTGGTCAACAACGCCGGTCTGGTCCTCCTCGGCCCGGCCCGCACGACGGCCGACGGGTTCGAGCTCCAGCTCGGCACCAACATGCTGGGCCACTTCGCCCTCACCGGCCTGCTGCTCGGCGGTCTCGGCCGGGCGGACGCCGCACGGGTGGTCAGCCTCAGCTCGATCACCCACAAGAACGCCCGCCTCGACTTCGACGACCTGATGTCGCGGCGCGACTTCAACGCCAGTCGCGCGTACGGCCGCTCCAAGCTCGCCACCACCGCCTTCGGCCTCGAACTCGACCGCCGCCTGCGCGCCGCCGGATCACCGGTCGTCAGCGTCGTCGCCCATCCCGGGCTGTCCAGAAGCAATCTCACCCCCCGGGCCTGGGAGCACCGCGGCCGGATCGGGCAGATCTTCGCCCGAGGCGGGCTGCTGGTGACGCAGCCGGCCGAGCGGGGGGCGCTGCCCCAGCTCTTCGCCGCGACCGCGCCCGGCGTGCGCGGCGGCCAGTTCTTCGGGCCGTCCGGCCTCTTCGAGACGCGCGGCCGGGTCGTCGAGGTCCGCCCCAGCGCGCACGCGGCCGACCCCACCGTCGGGCTCCGCCTCTGGACCGCCGCCGAAGACCTGACCGGCGTCACCTACCTCTGACCCCCGCCCGGCTCGGAAGCCACCGGGTCGAGGGTGTGGATGCGGCCGAACTCGCCGTCGTAGCCGGGGTCCTTGGTCACCTCGCCGTTCCGCAGGCGGCCGACCGCCTCGGCGAGGCGCGGTGAATCGGCGGCGATGTCGGAGAGGGGGAGATCGCCCAGGATCGCGAGTTCCGGGCCGAGCGCGGCCACGAGCCGGTCGGTCTCGGCGGCCACCTTCTTGCTCTTCGGGCCGACGCCGAGGATCTCCGCCACGACGTCCGGCAGCGGGAGGAGGTTGCGGAAGCCCGCCGCGCCGCGCGGGCTCCGGTCTGCCGGGCGGTCGGCGAGGTCCTCGACCCTGCTCTGCACGCCGACCGTGAGCGTACGGCCGCAGACCGGGCAGATTCCGCCGAGCTTGCGGGTCTCCTCCGGGTCGAGCCGCACGCCGCACTTGCGGTGACCGTCGACGTGGTACTTGCCCGCCTCGGGGAAGAACTCCGTCGTGCCGGCCAGCCCGTCACCGCTGCGCAGGGCCTCCAGTACGGCGAAGTAGTCGAGGCCGGTGTCGAACACCGTCGTCTCGCGGCCGACGATGGGCGGCGAGTGGGCGTCGGAGTAGCTGACCAGCCGATAGCCGTCCAGCCCGGAGACCTGCCACATCATGCCGGGGTCGGCTGACAGCCCCGTCTCCAGCGCGAACACGTGCTCGGTGAGGTCGCCGAAGCACTCCTCCAGCGTGTCGAACCCCGACTTCGAGCCGAACACGCCGAACCAGGGCGTCCAGACGTGCGCCGGCACCAGGTAGGCGCCCTCGCCCCGGGCCAGGGTCGTCTCCAGCAGGTCCCGCGCGCTCATGCGCACCGTGGGCCGTCCGTCCACGCCGAGGTCGGCGATCCCGGCCAGGACCCGGTTGAACGCCTCCACCTGCTCGAAGCCGGGCAGGTGGACGAGATGGTGGATCTTGCGGGACCGGCCGCCCTGCCGGTAGACCGTGGAGACCTCCACGGTCAGCATGTACCGCACGGGCGCGGTCGCGACGCTGCCGGGGAGGGTGCGGGAGACCTCCCGGTCGAGGTCCTCCCGGAGCCGGAACAGCCCCGGCTCGGCCGGTACGAGAGCGGTGCGCAGCCGCTCCAGCCAGGCCGGGTGGGTGAAGTCGCCGGTGCCCATCAGCGTGACGCCCTTGCGCCGCGCCCACCAGGTCAGCTGCTCCAGGTCGCTGTTCCTGCTGCACGCGTAGGCGTACCTGGAGTGCATGTGCAGGTCGGCGTGGAATCGCACGGCGAACCTCCCGTCGCTTGACCAACGATCTACCACGTTGCCGATCAGGAGAAGTCCAAACACCCGCCGTGCGGCGACCGGCGCCACACATGCCCATCGGGGTTCGCGGGAACTCCCGGACACGCGGACACGATTCGCGGTAAAAAGTCCATAAGATCATTTCCGGCGGTGACCTTTTCGTGGCTACGGCTCGCAACCGGCACCGCATTCGATTCGGTTCCCTGCCGTTTCATCGTGTGTTCACGCATCGGCCTGTGAGGTGCGCGGCCGCGTCGGGTGCGATGGTGACGCCTTCCCGGGCGGGCCGCGCCGACGCTACGACCTGTGAGCGGCCGATCATGCCGATCCGCCTTCGGAAGTGGCGCATTTCACACCGAATTACCTCGCTGCGTTTTTTCGGCGGCCTGGCGGGCGGATATTTCGGGTGGTGCGGAAATGAATTGGCGCGTCGGGATATTTCCTGCGGAGACCGTCCGTGATAAAACGCCTCTCGGCGCCAGTAATCATCTAACTATCGGGATTGATCGTCTTATTCGAATCTCCGAAGGCCGGCGCCCGCAGGGAGGTCGTGACATGTTCAAGCGCAGATTCCGGGGACCCGTCGAGCAGGCGGCGGCGACCGCCGCCGAGCGGCTGCTGCAGGCGGGCAGGCTGCTGCATCGGGCGGAGACGACGCCGGACCTGCGGGCTCTGTACCGGACCGATCAGGGCGTCAACGACGCTCCCTACCGGGAGCGATGGGCGCACGACAGGGTCGTGCGCTCGACCCACGGCGTGAACTGCACCGGGTCGTGCTCGTGGAAGGTGTACGTCAAGGACGGCCTGATCACATGGGAGACGCAGCAGACCGACTACCCGAGCGTGGGCCCCGACCGGCCGGAGTACGAGCCGCGGGGCTGCCCTCGCGGAGCCGCCTTCTCCTGGTACACCTACTCGCCCACCCGGGTGCGGTACCCGCACGCCAGGGGAGTGCTGGTGGAGATGTACCGCGAGGCCAGGACGCGCCTGGGAGATCCCGTGGCGGCGTGGGCCGAGATCACCACCGATCCCGCGAAGCGGCGGCGGTACCAGTCGGCCCGCGGCAAGGGGGGCCTGGTGCGGATCGGATGGGACGAGGCGCTGGAGATCGCGGCCGCGGCCCACGTCCACACGATCAGGACCTACGGGCCGGACCGGGTGGCCGGCTTCTCCCCGATCCCGGCGATGTCGATGGCGTCGCACGCGGTGGGCGCGCGCTTCATGTCGCTCATCGGGGCCCCGATGCTGTCGTTCTACGACTGGTACGCCGACCTGCCCATCGCGTCTCCCCAGGTGTTCGGCGACCAGACGGACGTGCCGGAGTCGGCCGACTGGTGGGACGCGGCCTACCTGCTGCTGTGGGGGTCCAACGTCCCGGTGACGCGTACGCCGGACGCGCACTGGATGGCCGAGGCCAGATATCGCGGGCAGAAGGTGATCGTCGTCTCGCCGGACTACTCCGACGCCACGAAGTTCGCCGACGAGTGGCTGCACCCGCACCCGGGGACCGACGCCGCGGTGGCGATGGCGATGGGGCACGTGATCCTGACGGAGTGCTTCGTCCGCAGGCGGGTGCCGTACTTCGCCGACTACGTCAAACGCTTCACCGACCTGCCGTTCCTCGTGACGCTGCGGGAGCGCGAGGACGGCGGCTACGCGCAGGGCAAGTTCGTCACCGCGGCCGACGCCGGGCTCGGCGCCGACGAGGGTGCGGACGAGGGCGCCGCGTGGCGGCCGGTGCTCGTGGACGCGCGGCGGGACGTCCCCGTCGTCCCCGGCGGGACCCTCGGCGACCGGTGGGACGAGAACCGCGCCGGCCGCTGGACCCTGGACCTCGGCGACGTCGACCCGCTGCTCAGCCTGTACGGCGAGGACGCCGAGAGCGTCGAGGTGGTGTTGCCGCGCTTCGACGACCCGTCGGGCGTGGTCCGGCGCGGGGTGCCGGTCCGCCGGGTGGCCGGACAGGTGGTGACCACCGTGTTCGACCTGCTGCTCGCGCAGTACGGCGTGGCCCGGCCGGGGCTGCCGGGGCGGTGGCCGGCGGGATACGACGACCCGTCCCTCCCGTGCACGCCCGCCTGGCAGGAGCAGATCACCTCGGTGCCCGCCCGGCAGGTGACCCGCATCGCCAGGGAGTTCGCCACGACGGCGGAGAAGACCGGCGGCAGGGCGATGATCGTGATGGGGGCGGGAACCAACCACTGGTTCCACTCCGACACGATCTACCGGTCGTTCCTGTCGCTGCTGCTGCTGACCGGCTGCCAGGGAGTCAACGGCGGTGGGTGGGCGCACTACGTCGGGCAGGAGAAGGTCAGGCCGTTCACGGGCTGGCAGCAGATGGCGACGGCGGCCGACTGGGTGCGGCCGTCGCGGCAGATGGCCGGCACGCCGTACTGGTATCTGCACACCTGCCAGTGGCGGTACGAGAGCTTCTCGGCCGGGGCGCTGTCGAGCCCCGCGGGCCCCGGCCTCTTCTCCGGCAGGCACACCGTCGACCTGCTCGCGCAGTCGGCCCGGCTGGGCTGGATGCCGTCGTATCCGACCTTCTCCGCCAACCCGCTGACGCTGGGCGAACGGGCCAGGGCGAGCGGCCGCGATCCCGCCCGGTGGGTGGCCGGCGAGGTCGCGGCGGGCCGGCTGGGGTTCGCGTGCGAGGACCCGGACGCGCCGCGGAACTGGCCGCGGGTGCTGACGGTGTGGCGGGCCAACCTGATCGGGTCGTCGGCCAAGGGCAACGAGTACTTCCTTCGGCACCTGCTGGGGGCGCAGGACGGCGCGAGCGCGCAGGAGGCCCCGCCGGACGCGCGCCCGCGGGACGTCGCGTGGCGTGACGACGCGCCGTCCGGAAAGCTCGACCTGCTGCTCGCCCTGGATTTCCGGATGACCTCGACCACGCTGTTCGCCGATCTGGTGCTCCCGGCGGCGACCTGGTACGAGAAACACGACCTGTCGAGCACGGACCTGCATCCGTACGTGCACGCCTTCTCCCCGGCGATCAGCCCGCCCTGGCAGGCGCGCACCGATTTCGAGATCTTCCACGGGCTGGCCCGCAAGCTCGGCGAGCTGGCGGCGGGCCGCCTCGACGTCGCCTACGACCTGGTCGCCACGGCCCTGCAGCACGACACCCCGGCCGAGACGGCGCAGCCGGGCGGACGGGTGCCGGACTGGCGGGAAGCCGGGCATCCGGCCGAGCCGGGTCGCAACCTTCCGGCGTTCTCCCTCGTGGAGCGGGACTACACGGCGATCGCCGACAAGCTGGGAACGTTCGGCCCGCTGGCGGAGAAGCTGGGCATGACGGTGAAGGGCGTCACCGTCCGGCCGGGGCCGGAGGCGGCCTGGCTGGCCGCCCGGTGCGGCCGGGCGGAGACGGGACCGGCCGCGGGCAGGCCGCTGCTCGACACCGACGTCAAGCTCTGCGAGGCGATCCTGGCGTTGTCGGGCACCACGAACGGGCGCATCGCGGCGGAGGGTCTCGCCGCGCTGGACCACCGCTGCGGAACGTCGTCGAAGCTGGCGGAGCTGGGCGCCTCGGTGGCGGAGCGCAGGACGGTCTTCTCTGACACGCAGGACCGGCCGGTGTTCGCGGGGACGAGCTTCGAGTGGTCGGGCAAGGAGGCGCCGGACCGCCGGTACGCGCCGTTCACCATCAACGTGGAACACGGCAAGCCGTGGCACACCCTGACCGGGCGTCAGCACTTCTATCTCGATCACGACTGGATCGCCGAGCTCGGCGAGCAACTGCCGGTCTACCGGCCGCCCCTGGACCTGGCGGCGCTGGGCGAGTCCGGGCAGGGCGCGTCCGGCGACGGGCGTTCCGTGCGGGTCCGCTACCTGACGCCGCACTCGAAGTGGTCCATCCACTCCGAGTATCAGGAGAACCTGCTGATGCAGACGCTGGCCCGCGGCGGCCCGGTCATCTGGATCAGCGTGCCGGACGCCGAGGCGATCGGGGTCGCGGACAACGACTGGATCGAGGCGGTCAACGTCAACGGCGTCGTGGTCGCCCGCGCGGTGGTCTCGCACCGCATCCCCCAGGGCACGGTGTTCATGTACCACGTGCAGGAGCGCCTGGTGAACGTGCCGAAGTCGCAGGCCACCGGCCGGCGCGGCGGGGTGCACAACGCGCTGACCAAGCTGCTGATCAAGCCGAGCCATCTCATCGGGGGGTACGGCCAGCTGTGCTTCGCCCCCAACTACTACGGCCCGACGGGCAACCAGCGTGACGCGGTGACCGTCGTCCGCCGCCGCTCCCAGGAGGTGAGCTACTGATGCGGGTGATGGCCCAGATCGCGATGGTGATGAATCTGGACAAGTGCATCGGCTGTCACACATGCTCGGTGACCTGCAAGCAGACCTGGACCAACCGCGCGGGCACCGAGTACGTCTGGTTCAACAACGTCGAGACTCGCCCGGGGCAGGGGTATCCGCGTGGCTACGAGGACCAGGACAGATGGAAGGGCGGCTGGCGGCTCGCGCACGGCCGGTTGGTGCCCCGGGCCGGGGGCAGAGTCCGGCGGCTGGCCCGCCTGTTCGCCAATCCCGAGCTTCCCCTGCTGGACGACTACTACCAGCCGTGGACCTACGACTACGACAACCTGACCACCGCGCCGCTCGGTGATGACGTGCCCACCGCGCCGCCCCGCTCGCTGGTGGACGGGCGGCCGATGGCCGTCACCTGGGGTCCGAACTGGGACGACGATCTGGGCGGCGGGCCCGGGCATCTGGCGGGCGACCCGGTGCTGCGGAAGATCGGCGACGATGTGCGGCTGCAGTACGAACAGTCCTTCATGTTCTACCTCCCGCGCATCTGCGAGCACTGCCTCAACCCGTCGTGCGTCGCCGCCTGCCCGTCCGGCGCGCTGTACAAGCGGGTGGAGGACGGCATCGTCCTGGTCGACCAGGACCGGTGCCGGGGCTGGCGCATGTGCGTGACCGGGTGCCCGTACAAGAAGGTGTACTTCAACCACCAGACCGGCAAGGCCGAGAAGTGCACGATGTGCTACCCGAGGGTGGAGGCGGGGGAGCCGACGGTGTGCTCGGAGACCTGCGTCGGCCGGCTGCGCTACCTGGGCGTCATGCTGTACGACGCCGACAGGGTGGGCGAGGCGGCCTCGGTGCCGCGTGAGGAGGATCTCTACCCGGCCCAGCTCGGCTGCTTCCTCGACCCCGGCGACCCGGCGGTCGCCTCGGCCGCGGAGGCGTCCGGCATACCGCACGACTGGGTGGAGGCGGCACGCAGGTCACCGGTGTACTCGCTCATCTCCCGCTACCGCGTCGCACTGCCGCTGCACCCGGAATACCGGACCATGCCGATGGTCTGGTACGTGCCGCCGCTGTCGCCGATCGTGGACGCGCTGGCCGAGACCGGCCACGACGGCGAGGAGGTGGGGAACCTGTTCGGCGCGATCGAGTCCCTGCGCATTCCGCTCGGCTATCTGGCCGGGCTGTTCACGGCGGGCGACATCGCGCCGGTGGAGGCGGCGCTGCGCAGGCTGGCGGCCATGCGGGCGCACATGCGCAGACTCAACCTCGGCGAGGACGCGGACCCGGCCATCGCGGCGCGGGTGGACATGGAACCGGCCCAGATCGAGCGGATGTACCGCCTGCTGGCGCTGGCCAAGTACGACGAGCGATACGTCATACCCACGGCGTACGCCGCCGGGGCTGGCGCGGGCGACGCCGTCGCCGGGTGCGGCCTGGACGCGCCCGGAGGGCCCGGAATGCTGGAGACGGGTGCCGGGGTCGCCGCCTTCCACGCTCCGCCGGGCACCGCCGCCGACGACCGGCTGCGCGGGCGGATCAACCTGCTGAACTGGGACGGTAAGGGGCTCCCCGCGGGCCTGTTCCCGCCGCGCGCGGAGGGCGGGCGGTGACGCGGCCCGCCGTACGCCAGGCGGCCTCCCTGCTGCTCGTCTACCCCGGCGACGACTGGCCGTGGCGGCTGTCGCTGGTGGAGCGGACGCTCGGCTCGCTGCCCCGCCCGGCGGCCGAGGCGCTGGGCGGGTTCTGCGCGGGTGCCGCCGGGGCCGACCCGCTCCGGTTCGCCGCCGACTATGTGGCCACCTTCGATCGCAGCCGCCGCCGCACCCTGCACATGACCTACTACGCCGACGGCGACACCCGCAGGCGGGGCATGTCGCTCGCCCGGGTCAAGTCCGTGTACCTGGCCGCCGGCTGGCGGCCCGACGACGCCGAGCTGCCGGATTTCCTGCCCCTTATGCTCGAGTTCTCCGCCCGCTGCCCCGAGCCCGGAGAAGGGCTCCTCCGGGAGCACCTCCCGGGTCTCCACCGGCTGAGGTCGGCGCTGGAGGACTTCCGCAGCCCCTACGCCGACGTGGTGGGGGCGGTGCTGACCACTCTGCCCGAGCCGGCGCACGTGCGGCGCCGGGCTCGGGAGACCACCGCCGAGGCAGCCCCGCCGGTCGAGCGCGTGGGACTGGACGTCCGCTCCGCCGGACCGCGAGGAGGCCACCGGTGAAACACCTGCAGATCGCCCTGTGGGGAGTCCTGCCCTACCTGGTGCTGGTCCTGTTCGTGGCGGGATCGGCCTGGCGTTATCGCTACGACCGTTTCGGGCTGACGACACGCTCCACCCAGTTGCACGAGAGCCGGCTGCTGGGCGTCGGAGGCCCGGTCTTCCACTTCGGGCTGCTGTTCGTCGTCGCCGGCCATGTCGTCGGGATGCTGGTGCCCGAGAGCGTGACGAACGCGTTGCGGCTGCCCGAGTCCGTCTACCGGGAGAACGCGCTGGTGGCCGGCGGCGCGGCCGGCCTGGCCGCCGTCGCGGGACTGGGGATCCTGCTGTGGCGGCGGCTGCGGGTGCCCGCGGTGCGCCGGACCACCAGCCGCGGGGATCGCCTGCTCTACCCGGTGCTGGCGACCGTCCTGCTGGCTGGGCTGTGGACGACCCTGGCCGGGGCGGCCACCGGCTCCTACGACTACCGCCTCGGGGTCTCGGTGTGGTTCCGCTCGCTGTTCGTGCTGGACCCCGACGTGCCCGCCATGGCGCACGCGCCGTTCGCGTTCCAGTTCCACACCGCGCTCGGCATGCTGCTGTTCGCGCTGTGGCCGTTCAGCCGGCTGGTGCACGCCTTCGCGGCTCCGCTGGGCTACCTCGTGCGGCCGTACATCGTCTATCGATCACGCGGCGCGTCCGCCGGCGTGGGCGCCGGTCGCGGCGTCGCGCGGTGAGCCATGCCCTCGCCTCGCGTCGTGTCGCAACGGTGGAAGGCCGCCCGGCAGGCGGCCGGCACGGCGATCCAGGCCGCCCTGTGCATCGCCGTCCCCGCCGTGATCGCGTGCCTGACCGGCGAGCCGTTCGTCTTCCCCTCCCTGGGACCGACGATCTTCCTGGCGCTGACCGCCTCCTCCGCCCCCACCGCGAGCCCCCGGAACACCGTCCTGGGTCACCTGGTGAGCGCGACGGCCGGGTACGGCGCGCTGGCGGTCACCGGTCTCACGCGTGCCGGGGTGAATCTCTCCCATCCCGACGGGCGCAGGGTCGCCGCCGTCGCGGTGGCCCTGCTGCTGGCCTTGGCAGGCATGATGTCCGCCGGCGTGTGGCACCCGCCCGGCGGCGCGACGACGCTCATCGTCGCGCTCGGGTTGCTGCGCACGCCCGGCCAGTTGCTCGTCCTCATGGCCGCGGTGATCACCACGAGCGGTGTGCTCGTCGTCGTCAACCGGCTGTCCGGACGTCCCTACCCGTTGTGGGTGATCCGCCGTCCTCCCGAGCCGCCGAAGGCCGCCTAGTCTCGGGTCGCTCCGGCCTGGTTCGATGGAGTCCTCGGCGTCGCCGGGAGGAGACAGGCGTGGAGACGGCGGAGTGGTACCGGTACTTCGCGGAGCGGGAGGCCAGGGGGCACAGCCCGGTCTACGAGGCGCTGGGCCTCGCCGTGGCCGCCGACCCCGGGCTGCTCGAACTGATCGACGGCCTGCCGGAGCCGAAGCGGCAGCCCAACCTGCTGCTCGCCGCGGTGCGCTTCCTCGGCGGGCCGTACGACGACTTCGGCCGCTTCCGTGCCTGGACCGTACGGCACTGGGACCGCGTGCGGGAGACCGTGCTCGCCCGGCGGACGCAGACCAACGAGACGGGCCGGTGCGCGAGCCTGCTGCCCGTGCTGGCGGCGCTGCCGCGGCCGCTGGCCCTCATCGAGGTGGGCGCGTCGGCGGGGCTGTGCCTCTACCCGGACCGCTACCGCTACCGCTACGACGACCCTGCCGGCCGTGGGCGGGAGATCGGACCGGCCGCGAGCCCGGTCCTGCTCACCTGCCGGACGAACGGCGGGGTGCCGGTGCCGGACCACCCGCCGGAGATCGTGTGGCGGGCCGGGATCGACCTCGACCCCGTCGACGTACGCGACGACGAGGCCGTGCGCTGGCTGGAGTGCCTGGTCTGGCCGGGACAGGACGACCGGCTGGCGCGGCTGCGCGGGGCGGTGCGGATGGCGAGGCGGGACCCGCCGCGCCTGGTGCGAGGAGACGCCTCGGCCGCCCTGCCCGATCTCGTCGCCGCCGCCCCCGCCGGGGCGACGGTGGTCGTCTTCCACAGCGCGCTGATGCCGTACCTCGACGCCGGAGCGCGGAACCGGTTCGTGGCACTGGTACGCGGCCTGCGGGCCCACGGCCTTCCGGTGCGGTGGATCTCCAACGAGGGCGCGCCCCGGCTGCCCTCGGTGCTCGCGGGGCTGACGGCCGCCCTGCCGGGCGACCGGCTGACGTTCCTGACCGCGCTCGACGGCCGCCCGCTCGCCATGACCGGCCCGCACGGCGAGTGGCTGGACTGGCTCGCCTGACCGAGTGGCCGGCGGCGGATGCCGAGGGCCGATACCGCCAAGCCGATACTGGGGATGCCGATACTGGGATCATGACGCTTTACGACGAGATCGGCACGACGTACAGCGCCGTCCGCAGGCCGGACCCGAGGGTGGCGGCCAGGATCACCGCCGCGATCGGGGACGCCGCCACGGTCGTCAACGTGGGAGCGGGCGCGGGGTCGTACGAGCCGCCGCGGACCCTGCTCGCGGTCGAGCCGAGCGTGGTGATGATCGCGCAGCGGCCGCCGGGGGCGGCCCCCGTGGTGCGGGCCCGGGCCGAGGCCCTGCCCCTCGCCGACGACGTGGCCGACGCCGCGATGGCGATCCTGACCGTGCACCACTGGTCGGACCTCGCGGCCGGGATCGCCGAGATGCGCCGGGTCGCCCGGCGCCGCGTGGTGATCCTCACCTGGGACCAGGAGGTCACCAGGGACTACTGGTTCCTCGCCGAGTACCTGCCCGAGGGCGTGGCGCTGGACGAGGGCCGCACCCCCTCGATCGCCGAGCTCGGCCGGATGCTCGGCGGCGCCAGGGTGGAGGCCGTGCCGGTCCCGCACGACTGCGCCGACGGGTTCGGCGCCGCCTACTGGCGCCGCCCGGGGGCCTATCTCGACCCGGTCGCCCAATCGGGCATGTCGGTGTTCGGCCAGCTCGGCCCGGAGATCGTACGGCCGGCCCTCGACCGGCTCGCGGCCGACCTGGAGTCGGGCCGCTGGCACGAGCGGCACCGCGACCTGCTGGGCCTGGAGGAGTACGACGCCGGCTACCGGCTGCTCGTCGCGGACCTGTGAGCCGACCTGTGAACCACCGTGCGGGCCGCCGGCCGCCGCGACCGGCGGCCGGCGAGCCCCTCTTCGTCAGGCCTTGACCTCGACCGCCGCGGGCGGCGCCTCGGCGCGGGTGCGCAGCGCCTCCAGGCCGACCAGGTCGTCGGGCTCGGCGTCCGGGGTCTCCTGGTCGAACCGCGCCAGCGCCGGGTGACGCAGGGCGATCGTGATCGTGAGGGCGATGGCCAGCCCGCAGACCACGTACAGCAGGCCGATCCCACGCCCCTCGCCGACCCCGAGGACCTTGCCGACCGAGCCGGCCAGCGCGCCGTCCGGCCGCATCAGCGGCTCGAAGACCAGCCCCACCAGCCAGGCCTGTACGGCCAGCCCGACCGGCTGGGTCGACAGCGCGAGCATCCGGTTGATCGAGATGACGCGGGCGTGGTAACGCTGCGGCACCTTCGAGTGGATGATCGTCAGCCAGATGCCGTCGCTGATCGTCATCATCAGCGACATGCCGAACGCGCCGAGCGTGATCAGGATGAGCGACGGCCGCAGACCGGCGATGGCGCAGAAGATCCCGAGCACTCCGGCGGCGGCCAGCATGCCGAACATCCGGCGGTCGCGCGGGCCGCCCCACAGCGTGATGACCAGGCCGCCGCAGACCGCCCCGATGCCCGCGAGCAGCGCGACCCGCCCGGTGTCGGCCAGCTCGCCGACCGACAGCACCAGCGGCGGGATCATGATGAACCCGGTGAACAGGAAGAAGTTCACGATGAACATCGTGAAGGCCATCGCCCGCAGGCCCCGCCGCCGGAGCAGGTAGCGGAAGCCGTTGCGGATCTCGGCGGAGACGGTCTCCCGGCGCCGCCAGGCCATGCTGGCCGGGAAGCGCACCAGCAGGGTCACCGTGAACGCGGCCGCGTAACAGACCACGTTGGCCGTGAGGATGCCCTCGATGCCGATCAGCGCCAGCACGGCGACGGAGAACAGCGGCACCATCAGCTGGGCCACGGCGTTGCCGAGCTGGACGACCCCTCCCACGTGGTGCAGGTAGGCCTTGGGCGCGAGCTGCGGGCCCGCCGACTGCCAGGCCACCCGTTGCAGGGTCACCGATATGGAGAGCAGCACCAGCAGGCCGTACAGCAGCGGCATGTTCAGGGTGTCGGAGACCATCAGCGCGAGCAGCCCGGCCTGTACGGCGAGGGACATGCCGTCGGCCACCAGCATCGCCCGTTTGCGGTCGTACCGGTCGACCAGCGCGCCGATCAGCGGGGCGAGGATCAGCCCCGGCACCAGCCCGACGATGGCGAACAGGCCGAACTGCACCAGCGAGCCGTTCTTCAGGTACGCCCAGATCGGCACGGCGAACTCGGTCATCACCGCGCCGATCATCGAGACGATCTGGCCGGTCGCCACCGTGAAGAACCGGCCGAGGCTGGGCTGCGGCCCGTCCGTTACGGCCTTCCGGTCGGACGAGACGGCCTCCCGCCACCAGGTGGCCGTGTCACCGGGCGCCGGGACGTGCCACTCCTCGGGACGGTCCACGGAGGTGTGCGCGGTGGTGACGATCGCGGCCAGCTCCTCGGTGCGGTACCGGAGGAAGTAGTGCCCGGCCTCGGCCATCACGACCAGCGCGGTGGTCTCGGAGACGCAGTGCCAGTCGCGGTAGCGCTCCTCGTAGAAGTCGGTCAGCGCGTCGCGGTCGCCCACGATGGAGATCACCGGGGCGCGTAGCTGCGGGCTCTGCTGCTCGACCAGCTCGCTGAAATAGTCCTCACCGGCCCGCGCGTCCACCCGCATCGTGCTGATGATGTGGTCGACCTGCTCGGGGTCGAGGTCCTGCAGGTCGGCGCCCATCGCGCGCAGCCAGTTGGCGTGCGCGTTGGCGTTGTCCAGCGCCTTGCTGCGGAAGATCCGGCCGAGCAGGCCGTTCAGGCCCTTCGTGGGGGTGGCGAACGGGAAGCTGCCGCCCGTGTAGACGGCCTCGACGCGCCGCCCCGCCGCCTCCAGCCTGCGGGCGATCTCGGCGGTCAGCGCGCTGCCGACGCAGTGGCCGTACAGCGCGACCGGGCCGCGCACCCGCTCGACGACCTCGTCGCAGACCCGCTGCGCGGCCTCGTGGAACGGGATCGGGCTCTCCTCGACCCCGAGCTCGTGGCCCGGCAGGGCGACCGAGAACAGCGAGTGCCCGGCCGGCAGCGCGTCGGCCAGCGGCTGGTAGACCATCGCGCTGGCCCCGCCGTACGGGATGCAGACCAGCGACAGCGTCGGCGTCTTCACCGGCCGGGTCAGCTCGACCAGCAGCCCCCGCGCGCCCTCGCCCGCGGCGCCCTCCGGGGTGCCGTTGGCCCTGTCGATCAGTGCGGCCAGCTCCCGTACGGTGCGGTTGGCGATCGCGTCGAGCACGGTCACCTGGTAGCCGTCGGAGGGCAGCGCCTGGCGCAGCTTGGCGACCATGCGGATGAGCAGCAGCGAGTGGCCGCCCAGCGCGTTGAAGTCGCTGTCGATCGAGATGGCCTCGATGCCGAGGACCTCCCGCCAGACCCCGGCCACCACGATCTCGGTCTCGGTCTCCGGCTCCGCCAGGTCCTCCGTCGCCCGGACGACCGGGTCGGGCAGCGCCTTGCGGTCCACCTTGCCGTTCGCGTTGAGCGGGATGCTCTCCAGCGGCACGAACATCGACGGGACCATGTACTCCGGCAGCCGCGCCGCGCAGTGGTCCGCGAGGTCTCCGGGCTCCTGCGCCTCGGGCACGTAGTAGGCGACGAGCCGCTTGTCCTCGGGCGTGAACGCGTGCACGACGACGACCGCGTCCCGCACGCCGGGGTGGTCGAGCACCGCCGCCCTGACCTCGTCCAGCTCGATGCGGTAGCCGCGGATCTTCACCTGGTCGTCGAAGCGGCCGAGGAAGACCACGTTCCCGTCGCGGGCCCAGGCGACCCGGTCGCCGGTGCGGTACATCCGCCCGCCCGGCACGAAGGGATCGGCCAGGAACCGCTCCTCGGTGAGGTCGGGCCGGTTCAGGTAGCCGCGGGTGACGCCCACGCCGCCGACGTACAGCTCACCCGGCACGCCGACCGGCTGCAGCCGCCGGTTCGGGCCGAGGACGTACATCCGCATGTTGGGCAGCGGACGCCCGATCGGCACGACCTCCACGAGCTGGGCGTCCCGGACCGGGTAGATACAGGTGCCGACCGACGCCTCGGTGGGGCCGTACTCGTTGACGAGCCGCCCCGGGCCGAGCATCTCCATCCACCGGTTGGCCATCGACCCGGGCAGCGCCTCGCCCGCCACGACGATCGTGCCGGCGAGCGCCTCGGCCTGCCGGGCGTCGATCTGGTGGCCGAGCACCTCCAGATGCCCGGGCGTGCACTTGATGAAGCTGTACGGCCCGCCCGCGACGAGCAGCGCGCCCAGCTCGCCCATGTCGAAGTCCTGGGCCAGCACGGTGACCCGCTGGCCGGTGACGAGCGGCGCCCACAGGTTGGGGACCACGAGGTCGAACGCCACCGAGCCGAACAGCGGCGCCCCGCCGTCGCCCTGACTCGCCAGGTCCTCCACGGCCCACCACACGTGGTTCACCAGGCCGCGGTGGGTGACCTGCACGCCCTTCGGCTTCCCGGTCGACCCCGAGGTGAAGATCACGTACGCCAGCCGGTCGATGTCGTACGGCACGCCCACCGGGTCCGCGGGCAGGCCGTCGAGCACGCCGCTCCCCACGTCGACCACGTCGTCCAGCGCGTCGACGCCGTCGAACAGGTGCGCGTACCCCGCTGAGGTCAGGACCAGCGGGGTCGCGGCGATCGACAGCATGTCCGAGACGCGCTGCGCGGGGAACTTGGGATCCATCGGCAGGTACGCCGCGCCGGCCTTCCACACGCCGAGCAGGCAGGCGATCAGCTCCGGGCTCCGGTCGAGCAGCACGCCCACCGTGTCCTCGGGCCCGATGCCCCGCTCGCGCAGCAGGTGGGCGACCTGGTTGGCGCGGGCGTGCAGCTCGGCGTACGTCGTGGTGCGGTCCTCGAACGCGACCGCGACCGCGTCGGAGTCCGCGTGCCGCTCCAGCAGCTCGGGCAGGGCCACGTCCGGGTACGGCCGGGCCGAGTCGTTCCAGGCGCCCAGCGCGAGGTCGCGTTCGGCGTCGGTCAGCAGGTCCAGGTCGGCGAGCGGGGTGTCCGGGGCGGCGGCGATCCGCTCGGCCAGCGCGCGGTAGTGCCCGGCGAGCCGGGCGACCGCGTCCGCGTCGAACCGGTCCTTCTGGTAGGTCAGGTAGAGCTCGGGGTCGCCGCCGCCGTTCAGGTGCACCAGCAGCGCGAGGTCGTAGGTGAAGTCGTCGACCTCGTGCGCCCAGACCGACGCCTCCAGCCCCGGCCAGCGCCCGCGCTGGTCGCGGAAGACCCGCAGCGAGAAGCCCACGGTCGACAGCGAGAAGTTGCGGGCGTCCCGGTCGCGCAGCGCCCCCGCCAGCTCGGAGAACGGCAGGTGGTTGGTGAGCGCCTCGCCGAGCCGGCGCCGCACCCCCGCCGCGGCCTCGCGGAAGGAGGGGTTGCCCGACAGGTCGGCGCGCAGTGGGAGGGCGTTGACGAAGCAGCCGAGCACGGGCTCCAGCTCCACCCGGCGGCGCCCGCCGTCGACGGTGGCGATCGTCAGGTCGTCCTGGCCGGTGTAGCGGGCCAGCGCCATCGAGAAGACCGTGAGCAGGGCCACGAACGGCGTGGTCCCGGGGCCGCCCGCCTCACGCAGCGCCCGCAGGACCTCCTCCGGCAGCGTGAACAGGTGGCAGTCGCTCCGCCTGCCCTCGGGGACGGCCTGGTCGGTTCTGGCGATCGGCAGTTCGACGGAGGCGGCGCCGTCGAGCCGGTCGCGCCAGTAGGCGAGCCGCCGTTCCCGCCGCTCACCGGTCAGCTCACGCCGGGACCAGGCCGCGTAGTCGGCGTACTGGAGCGGGGGAGGGGCGACCCCGGCGGGGCGGCCCTCGTGGGCGGCGGCGTACACGGTGGTGAGCTCGTCCACGATGATGCCGACCGACCACCCGTCGCAGGCGATGTGGTGGCAGACGAACATCAGCACGTGGTCCTCGTCGCCCAACTGGACCAGCGTCGTGCGGTGGACCGGTCCGGTCTCCAGGTCGAAGCGCTCGACCGCGGCCCGGGACGTGATCTCGTGGGCCCGCTCCTCCCGTTCGGACTCGGGCAGGTCGCGCAGGTCGACGACGTCGAGAGGCGCGGGCCCGGGGTCGAGGACGACCTGCCGGGGTTCGGGCCCGTCGCCCTCGTAGACCGTACGCAGGATCTCGTGGCGTTCGACCAGGGTGTCCAGGGCGATGGTCAGCGCCCGGACGTCGAGCGGGCCGGCGAGCCGCAGGCCGATCGTGGCGTTCGGCGCCGGGGCGCCTTCGGCGAAACGGGCGCCGAGCCACATCTGGGCCTGCTCGTAGGAGCAGGGGGCGGGCCCCGCGCCGCGCGGCGTGATCGCGTCCGCGGCGGCCGCCCGGGCGGCGAGCAGCCGGCGCAGCGCCTCCTGCCTGCGTGGGGAAAGCGACGCTATTAGATGCTCGTTGTCAGTCGTCGGCGTTATCGTCACCGAGCGTTCTCCTCTCTGCGCACAAATGCGCAGGCGCCAACTGACCAGACGGAAAAGTGGTTGATCGAGAAACGCTTGAACGTTGAATTCCGCAGGGGTCGCCGCGTATCTCGCCACTTTTGGCGGCGGGAGGAATGGGAGCGCTCCCACGAAAGGATTATTACGATACGTGATACACCCTGGTAACGCAAGCCTTACATTGACCTGCCGTTGGCCACATTCGGTAAGAGGAAATCGACCTTCCGTGATCATGCGCAGACGAGGGAAGGTTCGGCCGCACAGGCCTTGCCGAGTGCTACAGCGAGGTGTCGAATAACCTGACTGAGGTGGTCGGAAAAGGCCTGGAACTTGTTTCTTGCGCGGCACCCTATCGGGGTTCTATGTTGGCCGCCGGAATGAATTTCCGCAGGGGCGCCGCCTATTCGAGGGCCCGCCTGCCTCCTCAATTCGACTTGTCGTCGTGGCCGATCACGGCCGGATATCGCTCAGCAGGAGGACGCATGAACGACGGCTGGACGCCCCTGGAGATAAACCCGGACGGCCCCGCCACTCCCGAAGGGCTGGTCGAGCGCCTGCGCGGGCTGGACGTGGGCGATCTGCTCGTACGGGAGAAGGCCCTCGTCTTCCGGGGTTTCGGCGTCACGCCCGAGACTCTGGACCCGGTCATGGACATGCTCCTGCCCAACCGGCTGGCGTACGTCCACGGCAACTCGCCCCGCACCAAGGTCGGCGGCAACGTCTACACCTCCACCGAGTACCCGCCCGAGTACACGATCTCGATGCACAACGAGTTGTCGTACTCCGCCACCTGGCCCTCCCGGCTGCTGTTCTTCTGCGAGAAGGCGGCCGAGACCGGTGGGGCCACCCCGGTGGTGGACGGCGTGCGCTGGCTGGAGTCGCTCGACGACGAGGTCAGGGAGGCCTTCGCCAAGGGCGTGCGCTACACCCAGAACCTGCACGCCGGCCGGGGGCTCGGCAAGAGCTGGCAGGAGACGTTCGAGACCGAGGACCGCGACCAGGTGGCCGAGTTCCTCGACGGCATCGGAGCCGACTGGCAGTGGCGGCCCGACGGCGGCGTGCGGGTCTCGCAGATCAGGCCGTCCACCACCCGGCACCCCGTGACCGGGGCCGAGGTGTGGTTCAACCAGGCCGACCAGTGGCACCCCGCCTCGCTCGGCGACGAGACCGCCGCGATGCTCGCCGAGCTCATGCCGCCGGAGGAGCTGCCGCAGTCCGTGACGTTCCCCGACGGCGCGCCGATCCCCGGCGACTACGTCATTCAGGCGCGCGACCGGGGCCTGGACAACGCGGTTGACGTCGACTGGCGGAGTGGCGACCTGCTGCTGATCGACAACGTGCTCGTCGGTCACGGCCGCCGGCCCTTCACCGGCTCCCGCCGCGTCCTCGTCGCCATGTCCGACTGAACGCCCCGTCCGACTGAGAGCACGGCCGACCGAAAGCCGTCTCCGACTTCCAAGCCGTCTCCGGCTGAGAGGGGATCCGCAGTGAGCAAGATCGCTTTGGGGGTCGCCGCGACCTTCACCGCCGAGCCGCTCGGGGACGCCCTGAGATTCTGGCTCGCCGAGCTGGGGACCGAGGGGGACGTCGCCTTCGCTCCGTACGACCAGGTCTTCCCCTCGCTGCTCGACCCGGGCAGCGTGCTCGGCCGGGCCGGCGCCGTGGTCGTCCTCGTCCGCGCCGAAGACCTCACGGCCGGCGTGGCGGATGCGGCCGGCGGGGACTGGGCCGCTCTCGACGCCGCCGCGGACGACCTGGCCACCGCGCTCCGGACGTCGGCGGCCGCGGCGGGCACCCCCCACCTCGTCGCCGTCTGCCCAGCCTCGCCCGAACACGGCTCGACCGGCGCCCACGCGCGCCTGACCGCCAGGCTGGCCCAGACGCTGGAGGACGACCGCGCGGTCGCCGTGCTCACCTCGGCCGAGCCGTACGAGCCGGCGGACCCGGAGGCCGTCCACGACGCGTTCGCCGACCGGACCGGCAACGTCCCCTACACCGACCACTACTTCGCCGCGCTCGCCGCGGCGGTCGTGCGCCGCCTGCAGGCCGTGACCACCCCGCGTCCCAAGGTCGTCGTCGCCGACTGCGACGGCACGCTGTGGGACGGCGTGGTCGGCGAGGACGGCCCGGACGGCGTCGTGATCGGCCCCGAGCACGAGGAGATCTGGCGGGAGCTGGCCCGGCAGGTCGCGGCGGGCCGGCTGCTGTGCCTGTGCAGCAAGAACGAGGAGAAGGACGTCCGCGAGGTCTTCGCCCGGCATCCTGGGCTGCCGTTCGGCCTGGACGACGTCACGGCGATGCGCGTCGGCTGGGAGGCCAAGTCGCAGGCCCTGCGCTCGCTGGCCGACGAGCTGAACCTCGGGCTCGACTCCTTCGTCTTCCTCGACGACAGCCCGGTCGAGTGCGCCGAGGTCCGGGCCGGCTGCCCCGAGGTGCTGACCCTCCAGATGCCGCCCCGCGCCGCGGAGGCGGCGGCCTTCCTGCGGCACTGCTGGCCGCTCGACCTCGCCGCGGTCACCGAAGCCGACCGCGAGCGCACCCGGCGCTACCAGGAGGAACGGCGGCGCGAGCAGGCCAGGGGCGAGATGTCCCTCGCCGACTTCTTCGCCACGCTCGACCTGCGGGTGACGATCACCCCGGCCGGCCCCGCACACGAGGCGCGGGCCGCCCAGCTCGCCGAGCGGACCAACCAGTTCAACCTCTCGGGAACCCGGCGTCTGGACGGCGACGAGACGTTCGTCGTGGACGTCAGCGACCGGTTCGGCGACTACGGCGTCGTCGGCCTCACCGACGTGCGGACGGACGGGGACACGCTGCGCGCCGGCGCGTTCCTGCTGAGCTGCCGCGCGCTCGGGCGCGGGGTCGAGCACCGCATGCTCGCCCACCTGGGCGCGCTCGCGCGCGACCGCGGGCTGGCCCGGGTCGCGCTGTCGTTCCGGGCGACCGAGCGCAACCAGCCCGCCAGGGACTTCCTCGCCGCCCTGCCCGCCACCGCCGAGCCGTACGGCGAGGAGGCGGCGTGGTACGTCCTCGCCGCGGCCGACGCCGCGGCCGTCGTCCACTCACCCGTCCACCCACCTGTCCACCCATCGGACCCTGCTGAGGAGAGGGCAGCGGGGCCCGTCCGGATCGATCCGACGGCCGTACCCGCCGGATGGGCGGCCGTCGAGCGGATCGCGACCCGGCTCACCCGCCCCGAGGAGATCCTGGACGCGATGCGGGCCGCGCGCCCGGCGACCGAGGCGGCCGGGGCGACGCCCGTCGAGGCGACCGTCATGCGGTGGTGGGCGGAGCTGCTCGACAAGCCGCCCACCTCGGTGAACGACGGCTTCTTCGAGCTGGGCGGCCACTCGTTGCGGCTCGTGCAGTTCATGGCGCGGGTGCGCGCCGAGTTCGGGGTCGAGCTGCCCTTCGACACCCTCTACACCACCTCGTTCACCATCGCCGAGGTCGCCAAGGTGATCGAGGAGCGGCAGCTCGCCGAGACCGGCGACGAGGAGCTGGCCGGGCTGCTCGACGAGCTCGCGGGCCTGTCGGACGAGGAGATCGACGCCCTGCTCGAATCAGGGCTCGAATCGGGGAACGGCTGATCCGCATGGCCACGATGCTGCTGAGCACCCACGGCACGAACGGCGACGTGCTCCCCTTCATACGGATCGGGCGTGAGCTGGCGGAGCGCGGCCACGAGGTCACCGTGCTCACACACTCCTGGTTCGCCGACCGGATAGCGGCCGCGGGCCTGCGGCACCTGCCGATCGACACCGCGGAGGGCTACGACCGGCACCTGGACGACGCCCGGCGCTACATGCTCGACCCGCTGAAGGACCCGGACGGCGTGCTCCGGCTCTACCGGCGCAACGGCCTCTTCGAGCTGCTGGTCGAGGAGGTGCGCATGATCGAGGCGCACTACCGGCCGGGGGAGACGGTGGTGGTGGCCCGGCACACCTCGGGCATCGCCGCGCTGATGGCCGCCGAGCTGCACGGGGTCCCGGTGGCGCTGGCGTCCGTCACGCCCCACCAGTACGTCTCGCTGCCGGTCCTCGCCAACCTCTTCCGGCACGTGCTCGGTGAGGGGTACGACGAGGTCTACCGGACGTTCGGTCTGCGCCCGGTCCGCGACTGGGCCGCCTACCTGAACAACGCCCCGGTCCAGCTAGTGCTGTGGCCGGAGTGGTTCGACGCCGCGGGCCAGCCGGCGCCCGCGAACGCCGTGCGCTGCGGGTTCGTGCTCGGCGACACGGCGGAGGGGCCGGTCCCCGACTGGGCCGAGCCGCCCGTGCTGATCACCGGTGGCACCGGCCAGGTGCTGCACGACCGGTTCTACGAGGTGGCGGCCGCCGCGTGCCAGCGGATCGGGAGGCGGGCCCTGCTGGTGAACCGGCACCCGACGTTCCAGCCGGAGTCGCTGCCCGACGGGGTGGAGTGGGTGCCCTCGGCGCCGTTCGCCTCGTTCATGCCTCGTGTCGCGGCCGTCGTCCACCACGGCGGGATCGGCACGCTCGCCCGGGCGCTGGCATCGTCGACCCCGCAGGTGCTGCTCGCCCACGGAGTCGACCGCCCCGACAACGCGGAGCGGCTCGACCGCGCGGGTGTGGCGGAGTGGCTGCCCGTTTCCCACTGGGACGAGGAACGCGCCGCCGGGCTGCTCGCCCGTGCCCTCGCCGACGACGGGTACCGCGAGCGGATCGCCCCGCTCGCGGCCGACGCCGCGTCGGAGGACGGCGTACGGGTCGCCGCCGACCACGCGGAGGCCCTGATCGGCGCGGACGAGATCCTGCGGCGGCCGGTCCCGCGCGAGCGGCTGGCCCGGCTCACCCCCGAGCAGAAGGTGCGCCTGGCCGCCCTGGCCCGCGCCCGCCGCGGCTGAAGGGGCGTGTGAAGGAGGGCCTCCCGGGTACGCCGTACGCCCACGGAGGGGGAGGCCCATGAGCGAGGCGACGGCGCCGATCTCGCGCTTCGACTACGACAAGGTGGCGATCGTCACCGGAGCCGACTCGGGGATCGGGCGGGCCACCGCGGTGGCGCTCGCCGCGCACGGGTTCGACGTCGGCGTCACCTACCACCAGGACGAGAAGGGCGCGCGGGAGACGGCCGGGCAGGTGGTGGAGCAGGGCCGCCGCGCGGCCGTCCGGCGGCACGACCTCACCGACCCCGTCACCGCCGCCGAGGTGATCGACGAACTCGCCGGCGAACTAGGCGGCCTCGGCGTGCTGGTGAACAACGCGGGCACCGGAACGGCCGAGCCGCTGCTCGACATCGGGTACGACCGGTGGCGAGAGGTGGTGGCGGTCGACCTGGACGGGCCGTTCCTGTGCTCCCAGCGCGCCGCCCGCCGGATGATCGAGCGCGGCGCGGGCGGGCGGATCATCAATGTGACGAGCGTCCACGAGGAGTATCCCCGCCTGGGAGCGGGGCCGTACTGCGCGGCGAAGGGCGGCCTGCGGATGCTCAGCCGCACGCTCGCGCTGGAGCTGGCCAGGCACGGCATCACGGTCAACACCGTGGCCCCCGGAGAGATCGCGACTCCGATGACCGGCCAGGAGGACCGGCCGCCTCGGCCCGGCACCCGGCCCGGCTATCCACTGGGCAGGCCCGGTGACGCCCGCGAGGTCGCCCAGGTGATCGCCTTCCTGGCCGGCCCGGCCTCGTCGTACGTCACCGGCGCGTCGGTCTTCGTGGACGGAGGGCTCGGCCTCATGGGTCCCCAGGCCGCCGGTGACGCGGACAAGGACCTCTGGGCGTCCGCCTGAGCGAACCGGCTCAGGTGAGGTCTCGAAGCCAGCGGAGGGCGACCGCGCCGGCCAGGCGGGGCGGCACCGTGCCCGCGCCGAGCCCGACGTCCACGAGCAGGTCGAACACCTCGGTGCGGCGGGCGGCCACCGAGATCGCCGCGTCGATGAAGCCGGGGGAGCGGGCGGCCAGGGAGAGCACGTCGGTGGTGCGCAGGTGCCGCCCGAGCGCCCGGCGCAGGGCCCGCCGGTAGGCCCGCAGCGGGTCCGCCGGCGAGCCGGTCGCGGCCTCGGCGGCGAGCCGCCCCGACAGCAGTGCGTAGTAGATGCCCTCGCCGGTCAGCGGATTGACAAGGCTCGCCGCGTCGCCCGCCAGCAGCACCCGGCCCGCCCCCGGCACCGGCCGCCCGCTCGACAGCGGCAGATGGTGGGCCCGCAGGTCGCGGACGGGCGACCTGATCTCGCCGAGCAGGGGCAGCAGCCGGTCCAGCCGCCCGTGCAGGATCTCGCGCCCCGGCCGGCCGGTCTGTCTCAGCATCGGCAGCAGCAGCCCGTAGCCGACGTTGGCCGTGCCGTCGCCCACCGGGAACGACCAGGCGTAGGCCGGCCAGCCCTCGCTCCGCATGACGATGACCTGCACGTCGTCGTCCGGCGGCACGTCGGCGTACCCGCGCACCGCGATGGCGGTGTGCCGGTCCGGGCTCGGCGGGACGCCGATCAGCCGCCGTACGGCCGAGTTGGCGCCGTCGGCGGCGACGACCACCCGCGCCGCCACCTCGCCGTCGAGCACGACCAGCCCGTCGCGGACGGCCAGCGTGCGCACCCGGTGGCGGCATACCTCCACGCCGCGCGCCGCGGCGGCCTCGACCAGCCGGGCGTCGAAGACCCGGCGGGGAACCACGTGGTTGGGCCGCGCGACCGCGGCCGAGACCCGGACCCCGCCGGGCGACGTCACCGCCAGGCGCGGTGTGGGCCGGTGGTCGGAGAGGAGATCGGGCAGGCCGAGCAGCGCGAGCTCCTGCCGCGCGTGCGCCGCGATGCCGTCGCCGCAGGGCTTGTCCCGCGGGAAGGCCGCCCGGTCGAGCAGCAGCACCCGGCAGCCGGGGTCGAGCTGCCTGGCCCGCAGCGCGGCGGCGGAGCCCGCCGGTCCGGCGCCCACCACCACGAGGTCCCACACGTCGTCCACATTCACAGACCGTACGCGGAGAAGAGGCTGGTGGTGGGCCACGACTTCACCGAGTTCGCGGCGGTGTGGAGAAGGGCGTCGATGTCCCCGTAGTTCAGTCCCGAGGCGTCGTCGCGCTGGTCGAACAGCACCACCCAGCTCAGTCCGTCGTAGCGCCGGACCATGAGCGTGGAGGTGCCGGCCAGCGACCCCGTGTGCCAGGTGTTGCGGCCCCCGGTGACCGGGCGGACCTGCCAGCCGAGGCCGTAGTACCAGCCGTCGGAGTTGACCCCGATCGACGGCTTGGCGAACGCCTTGGAGATCGACGCCGAGGTCAGCACGCCGGCCGCGTCGAAGAGGGTGGTGAACTTGGCCAGGTCGACGGCCGTGGCGAGCCAGCCGCCGTGGGCGGCCATGTTCTCCAGGTTGAACCCGCCGTAGGGGAAGGGCAGCACGGAGTTCGAGGTGTCGATCACGCTCTTGCCGGTGTACTGCGAGAAATACGGTGCCTCGCCCGACTTGCGGAGACTCTTCGCGGTCCTGCCCAGCGCCATCCGCTTGATCTTGAGGGGCGTCAGCACCTTGCTCTGGACGTAGCTCGCGTACGAGACGCCGCTCACCCTCTCGATGATCTTCTGAAGGAGGACGTATCCGTAGTTCGAGTACGCGTACGTCGTGCCGGGGGCGTGGTCGAGCTTGAGACCGGACGTGTGCGCGATGATCTGCGCCTGCGTGATCGGCAGCGGGACGCCGAGCGCCGCCGCGATGACCCGGTCCCTGAACATCGGGTCGCCCGAAACCTCGGAGTCCCACCCGCCGAGGTGCTGGAGCAGGTGGGTCACGGTCACGGCGGCGAGGCGCGGATCGGCGGCCGTGCTCAGCCTCAGCAGCGGCGCGACCTTGGCCGAGAGGCTGAGCTTGCCGTCCTGCGCCAGCTTCAGCACCGCGGCGGCGGTGATCGGCTTGCTCAGGCTCGCGACGCGGAACAGCGAGGTGGGGCCGGCCGCGAACGAGGTGTCCGCCGTCCAGTTGTAGCCCCGGGCGAGCACCAGCTTGCCCTTGCGGACCACGGCGAGGGACGCGTGCGGGATCGTCCGTGCCTGCATGAAGCGCTTCAGCGTGTCGTCGAAGGGCTTCAGCGACGTCGCGCCGCGGCCGGTGACGCTCCACACGCGGGCCGCCGCGCCCGCCGGCGACGCGGGCAGCCCGGCGGCGAGCCCCGCCGCGGCGCCGCCCGCCAGCAGGCGCAGGGTGTTCCTCCGGCTTACAGAAAACCTGTCCGAAATCATGACGGTTGATCTTAGGGGAGCTCTGACCGGTCGTTACCGCCGCCCTGACCGCGCCGACGGGCCGACGATCCAGTCCGGTGCTCGTCACTTTGTGCAACCCTGCCACCGCAATGGGTAGCGGCTTGATAAGTTCAATTAGCTGCTGGTGAGGCTTATCAAAATGGAAGAGGCTGCCAGGTGGCGGGCAGAGGCAGGCCGAGCCGGACCACGGTATACGCACGTCTGGGCATGGCGCTCGCCGAACTCAACGACCGGCTCGGCGGCTTGCCCAACCCGCGGGAGGCCCAGGAGCTGGGACGACATCTGGCATGAGGAGGCCCCTCACGCAAGTCCGTTGAGGCGTACCGGGCCTCGAAGCACCAGCGGCCGGTGGGGCGCGGACAGGCGTGACGGAGGTCGCGGCGGGGTGGCCGCGGCCTCCTGCGCGTCTGGAACTAGATCCTGCCGGTGCCGGCGTTGGCGAGGACGTTCGCCTTCACGCCGCTCGGGTTGTCGACCGTGTACGAGTACGGGATGGAGGCGACGCTGCCGGAGGTCTGCGGCGTGCCGGAGTTCACGAGGTAGTTGTTGCGGGCGACGATCGAGCCGCCCGGCGAGGAGCCTTCGGAGGTGTGCGTGGGCTCGGCGACGTTCTCGAAGTAGTTGCCCTCGACGAGCACCCCGGCGCCGCAGGTGGAGGCGATGCCGTAGCTGTAGTCCGTGTACGACGGGTTCTTGTAGTAGTAGTTGCTGAACACGTGGACCGGGTTGCCGAAGCGCACTCTCGGGTTGCGCTGGGCGCAGGTCTGGAACGCGTTGTGGTGGTATGTCACCCGCAGGTGCCCGGTGTCCTCGGAGCCGTTGCTGTCGCTGTGGCCGACGAGTGAGCACTTGACGTGGTCGTGGAGTTTGTTCCAGGACACGGTGACGTAGTCGGAGCCGTGCGTGATGTCGAGCAGGCCGTCGTAGTAGTCGGTGCCGTGGCTCGTGTCGCTCGACAGGTCGTTGTGGTCGAGCCACACCCGTTTGGCGTTGTCGAGGTGGATCGCGTCGCCGTTGCCGTTGCCGGCCGGGACCTTGGAGATCTTCAGGTTCCGCACGATGACGTTGGAGACGTCGCGGATGTTGACGCCGCAGCCGGTCAGCCCGGAGTTCGCGCCGACCCCGACGAGGGTGGTGTTGCCGCCCACCCGTACGTCCTCGGAGCAGGTGAAGTTGCCGTTGATCTGGACGGTCTTCGCGGTGTCACCCTTCACGGCGGCGGTGAGCGCGGTCAGCGAGGTGACCGTCGTCGCCGGGCCGCCGGCACCGCCGCTGGTGCCGCCGCCCTGCGTCGCCCAGCCGACCAGCCCGGTGGTGGGCGGAGTGGTGGGGCCGCCCGTGGGGGTGGAGGTCGGGGTGCTGGTGGGCGTCCCGCTCGGGATGGAGCCGGTGGGCTGGAGGGTCCACTGTTTGGTGGCGACCGAGTCGCAGGAGTTCTGCTGGACGAGGGCGCCGGAGGCG